>CAZNZD010000069.1:0-8620 GCA_964577435.1 uncultured Clostridia bacterium | reverse complement strand
CGAGCCCTTCGAGAAGGTCGCTGCCGACCCATCAGCACAGGTATCCTCCAGCGCAGCCCTTCCGAAGTACGGGTTGTCATGCCTGCAGCTTGTTTACGCACTTCAGAAGGATAGGCAGTATGTGGGCATCTTCGTCGACGTTACTAGAAGCCAGGCCAACAAGCTTGAGCTGGATGAGCTGAGGATGAAGACGGTGGAGCAGGCAAGGCAGCTTATGGAGCATCAGATCGGAATCGCGCAGATGATGGCGAAGCTCATAGGGGAGAGCACGGCAAAAGGTGAAGCGCTTGTGCAGAAGCTCATGGAGCTGGCGGGAGATTCGAAACCGGATGAAAGGGCATCCTCATGGCTGAAGGATACATACACTACGAGATAACCAGGTCGCAGGCATCCATGCGGGAAGGCGAGCCAAACGGCGATGTGATGGGCAAGCTTCGCACCCCCCAGGGCACCACGATTATCCTTGCCGACGGCATAGGGCATGGTGTGAAGGCTCATATAGCTGCCCAGTTCACCGTATCGAGGGCCCTCGGGCTTATCGAAGGAGGCACAGGCATACGCTCCGCCTTCGAGAGCATCGTCCGCACGATGGAGGAGGCTAAAGGCACTGACATGCCATATGCCGTTGTTACCATGGTGCGGATACTTCCTGACGGCTTCGCTACGGTATTAAGCTATGAGATGCCTCCACCAATCCTTATGATGAGAAGATTCTCCCAGATACTGCCGCAGAGACCAGTATCCGGCCACGAATCCGCAGCCATGGAAGCAAGCTGCCATCTGTCGGTTGACGAATCGCTTCTTATCGTCACAGATGGGATAACCCAGTCGGGCATGGGCGGGAAGATCAGGGGAGGATGGACTTCGGAGGGGCTTCTGGATTACGTGATTGGGCTTCAGGAGGCAGGGACCGGACCAGGCGAATATTCCCCCCTTGTATTGAGCAAGGCCCTGGCGAACTGGGGGCACCAACCCGGCGATGATTGTTCCGCGATCACCGTGACAGCCCGTAAGGGCAACTCGGTAACCGTCCTCACCGGGCCGCCCTCTGACAGGAGGATGGACAGGAGGGTGCTTGCTCGATTCATGGCATCAGACGGGTTCAAGGTGGTATCCGGCGGGAGCACGGCAAAGATGGTCGCATCTTACCTCGGCAAGGACCTCAAGGCGGAGAAGGGGCAGGGCAGCTTGTACAGCCCGCCTCGATACTTCATCGATGGCATCGACCTCGTGACGGAAGGAGCGCTTACTCTAAACCAGGTCTGTAATGTGATTGACGAGCAACCTGATCAGCTGGAGGAGGGAAGCGTGGCCATGCTGCATAGGCTTCTCATAGAGTGCGACAAAGTCACCTTCCTGGTGGGAGAGGCGGCAAACCCTGCTAATTCAGGGATTGCGTTCAGGCAGCAGGGGATTCTGGCAAGGAAGGTCATTATCCCTGTGCTGTGCGAGAAGCTGAGGGTGAAGGGCAAGCTTGTAATTGAAGAGAGTATATAGGAAGCCCCCCTCAGGCGGCATGCCTAAGGGGTAGCTGGAAGACACCGATACGTCCTAAAGGATCGAACCCTTGTAGTCCACCTTGACGCTGTTGAAAACGATATCCCCTCCGAGCTGCTCGGAGTACAAGAGCCCTCTAATCGGGGGAGGCTGCAGCCATAACAGAAGGTGGCCTCTATGGATGGGTTTCCGGGGTGGGAGTCTCTGAAGCTGCGTTCGTCTCAATCTCCATCAGGGATTTCAGGCCCAACGAAAGAAGCGAGACTGCGATGCATACTATACCCCCTCCGATGAACCAGGTCCTGATCCCGAATCTGTCAGAGAGAGGGCCAGCAATCATGAGGCTAAGCGGCATCATTGCAGCTGCCCCCGCGCTAAGAAGCGAGAACACCCTTCCTTGCATGTCGCGCCTTACCGCGCTCATGAGTATCGCTGAGAGCGAACCGTTGGCGAGGACCTGCATCACCCCGGTGAGAAAGCTTGCTGCTATCAGCAGCGTGAACATGTTAGCGGGCGAAAGGCCCACGATAAGGACACCGAGTCCCATGCCTGTGACACCAAGCAGTGATGTGACGATCTTCCGTTTGAACCCTCCCCAGGCGGAAAGCGCGAGGCCTCCCAATATCACACCGATTCCTATTGTGGTCTCTATCGCGGCAAGTTCCATGGCCCCTTTTCCGAAGACCTTCGTTACAAGAAGCGGCATCAGCGAACCGGCAGGGGCCAGAAGGAAGTTGAGCATCATGGCCAGCAGGATAAGGGCGCTAAGGCCCTTCCAGCCGAATACGTACCTGAGCCCCTCCTTAAGGTCGGTCACATAGTTCGACCGCAGCGAGCTGTCCTTGCCCACGGCTTGGCTTCTTACCGGCGATGGTATGGAGATGAAGAACAGAGGCGCAACAGCCAAAAGTGCTGTGGCGAGGTCAATGGCCAGTACTCCCTGCATGGGAAGCGCAGTTATCAGAATAGCGCCTGCAGGAGGGGCGACTAGGCTTATCAGCCCATGCAGGGTCTGGTTAAGCCCGCTTATCCTTGTGTGGTGCTCATCTGGAACCAGAAGGCTCGTGGATGAGATCATCGCAGGCGAGTGGAAGGCCTGACCGAAGGACCTTGCGGCCATAGCGGCATAAACATGCCAGAGCTGGACCTTCCCGTACAGGAAGAGCAGCATGAGGACTCCGGTGGCGAAGGCTACGGCAAAATCCGCGACGATCATGATCCTGCGCCTGTCAAGCCTGTCCACCAGAGGGCCTGCGAAAGGGCTGATCACTATCTGGGGTAGAAGTGCGATCAGAGTTGCGGTCGACAGCACTGTAGCAGAGCCCGTGCTGCTAGTCAGCCACCAGACGAGGGCGAACTGGACAAGCGAAGAGCCCAGCATGGACAGGGCCTGTCCTGTCCATATTATGAAGAATCTTGCCGTCCAGCTGCCCTTCATTGAAGCTGCCATTTAACCTCCATGCCCTTCCGGCAGGCTTTTTGGAAGCGGTCGAATATGACCCCCGCCTGAAATACTAGATTAGGGACTTGAAGAGCTCGTAAACAAGGAAAGCGGGCCAGACTATAGCCTTAAGGAAACCCACCACGCCGTTCCAGAAACCTGTGGCCTGCGAGATGAAGAATACGGCAGCGCCGATTAAGCCCAACCCGTAGATCGCGCCTGAAGGACCGCCCTCGCGATAGACCTTTGCCATTTATTAGCCCTCCTCTTACCCTGCTGGCGGAAATAGGACCCATCCGCCGCAAAATCTGGATACGAGAGCATCATATTACAACATGTCGATAAGTGAAAGGATTATTCTTACGGCCCCTTCCACACCGAACCTGGAAGTTGACACCGAGAAGTCGTATGACGAGCATCTGCCCCATTTCCTTGAGGAGTAGAAGTTGTGGTAGTTAACCCTGTTGCGGTCCGTGTCCCTGATGAGCCGCTCTGCCCTTGCCCTTTCGCATCCCTCAAGCCTCATGATCCTGCTGACCCTGTCCTCGATGTCCGCATGAACGAACACGGCTACCATGTCAGGGTCGTCCTTAAGCACCTCCTGGGCCGCCCGGCCGACGATGACGCAGGAACCCTCGCTTGCAAGTTTCCTTATGGTCCTAACCTGCATGTCGAACATCCTGTCGTTCATCACGTAGTAGGTAGTGTCGTAGTCGGCCTTGTAGGGGTTTCTAATGCCCATCGGGAACCCCATCTCAGCCCATCTCAGGATCTTCTCATCAGCCTCCTCCAGCGTCTTTTCCGATATGCCGAAGTCCGATGAGACCTTCTCCAGGAGCTTCTTGTCGTAGCACGGTACGTTCAGCCGCAAGGCGAGGCTCTCTGCGACTTCGCGGCCGCCGCTGCCGTGCTCCCTGCTGATGCAGATGATCTTCCTTCCGTCCATTTGACGCACCCCTTATCCTGTAACTGATCACGTTATTAAGCTATCTCCAGATCAGCCATACAAGTGCATATGCCGTCGCCACAGCGGCGAGCGTATAGGGTATCCCAAGCCTCATGTACTGGCTGTTGCTTACCTCGTAGCCGTGCTTTTTAAGGATGCCTATCGCCATGATGTTCGCCGACGCCCCTATGGGAGTGAGGTTTCCTCCGAGAGTCGCCCCGCACAGAAGGCCGAAGTAAAGGACGTACGGTTCTATCCCCATCCTTCCTGCGATGATGGATGCGACGGGGAGCATTGCAGCCACGAAAGGTATATTGTCGACGAAGGCCGAGAAGAGGACTGATGCCCACAGGAGAACGCTGTACATGAGAAAAGGCGAGCTTCCCCCAAGGCGAAGGATCAGATCTGCCATCGCGTCAATGACGCCGGCTTGCTTTATCCCCTCAATCAGCACGAACAGGGAAGCCAGAAGGATGAGAGTGAAGTAATCGAGCTGAAGCAGCGAGTTCCTGATCACTGAGGCCCTTCTACGCCGGATCGCCTGCCTTGCCACGCCTGCAGCGAAAAGGGCGATGCAGATCATGCCGTTGGTCATGGAGGGCTTCTCCTGTATGAATGAAGCAAGTATGAGAAGCACGATCGTTGAAACCAAAAGAAAAGTCGGGAAGTAGTCCCTCACCTCTGTGATGCCCGATATCCTAGCTGACATCCTCTGTTTCCTGAATATCAGGATGAGCACTGCAGTCGATGCGATAAGGCCAGCCTGGACGACCCAGAATATGCCGGGGCGGCCGCTGAACCAGAAGAAGTCCAGAAAGTCCATCCCTGCATGGCCGCCCAGAAGTATCGATGTCGTGTCTCCGACAAGGGTAGCCGCCCCTTCAAGGTTCGACGCGACGGCAATGGCTATCACGCTTGAAACCGGTGAGATGCCTAGCTTGACGGCCATGCTTACTGCTACCGGGGCCAGCATGAGCACTGTCGCGACATTGTCGACGAAGGCAGAGATCAGACCAGCGAGAAGGGACAGCATGACGGTGCTCCACATAACGCTCGGGAACCTGATGATTATAAGGTCGGCGAGCCTTGAGGGCATCCTAGATTCTATGAAGAGGTTCGCGATTCCCATAGTTCCTGCGATCATCAGAAGGACATTCCAATCCACTGAAGAAAGCACCCGGCCGAAAGGAAGTATGCCCAGGGCTATGAAAGCGGCCGCAGCAGCGAGGGCGACATACGCCCTGTACCTTGGCAGGACCACCATTGCGGCGTATGTGGATATGAATATGGCAAGCGCGAGAAGCATAGCCGACCTCCAGGTTAGAACTTTGCCTAGCTAGCTAGAAGGCGCACGGCATGCAAAAGGGATGAGGAACTACTGCTGCATGCGGCTATAATATTAATAGCATACAACCTCATCTGCCGTAAGGAGATGCTTCTGATGGCCGGCAAGAAGGTGGAAGTCCTCGGATACGACCCCGGATGGGCGAAGCAGTTCGCCTTAATCCGCGACCGGCTCCTTGCGGGTATGAAAGACAGCATAGAGGGAGTCGAGCATGTTGGAAGCACGTCGGTACCAGGCCTTGCGGCAAAGCCTATCATCGACATCGACATCGTAATCAGCGATGGGGCAGACTTCATCCTGATTAGGGATAGGTTGGCGGAGCTTGGCTACTCCTACGAAGGCGATAAGGGGATCACCGGAAGGGAGAGCTTCAGGTATGAAGGCGCAGAGCAGCTCTTCCGGCATCACCTTTATGTTTGCAGGAGGGGATCCGACGAGCTATTCAGGCATATGCGGTTCAGGGACCACCTCATGTCGCATGAGGAGGACATGCTGCAATACGGGAAGGTTAAGGCCGAGGCTGCGCAGATGCATCATGAAGACATCGACGGGTACATGGCAGAGAAGGCCCCTTTCATCGAGAGCATCTACAGGAAGCTTGGGCTGTTCGCCGAGGGGGGAAGCTCCCCTGAAAGGAGAGAAATGGATAACGTTGAGATGCCGAGAATCAGGAAGGTGACCTGCGGCGTGTACATCATCGGAGTCAAGGCGGAAGGGCGGACCAACGGGATGACGGCCGCATGGGTGACTCAGGTGTCGATGGTGCCGCCGATGGTATGCGTCTCGATCAACAAGAGACATTTCACAGGGGAGCTCATAGAGAAGGCAAGATGCTTCTCCGTGAACGTCCTTTCTGCAGACTGCCGCGAGCTTGTAGTGCGCTGCGGGTTCGGAAGCGGTAGGGAAGTGGACAGGCTGTCGGAGGTCGATGTCACATACATGAGGACGGGCTCTCCAGTGCTCAAGCAATGCGCGGCATATATGGACTGCGAGTTAAGGCAGACTGCCGATGCGGGAGACCACAGAATCTATATTGGGGAAGTCGTGGAGTCTGGGGAGACAGACAAGGCTCCTCTGGTATTCGACGAGAAGGAGTTCTTCTAGGCTGTCGAGCTCATATCCCTTGATGAGGAGGCAGTCGCAAGGCCGGCCTTGTGGCGAAGCCCGGAGCGGGTTGCTATAATGTCCGGTAGTTGTTTCGATGATCAAAGGATGCCGCCTTTACTGGACCAGGGCGGCTATCGGAAGGCGGGATATCTTACGATGGCAGTTTTCACGACATGGCTCATGGACAAGGCATACTTCCTCTTCTTCGCCCTGGGGGCGGCGTTTCTCCTTATTTGCATCTCCAACCTGTTCGCTGTCCCGAAGCTTAAAAGCCCGAAGCAGAGAAGGGATGTAAGGGTATCGCTTCTTGTCCCTGCCAGAAACGAGGAGAACAACATTGAAAGATGCGTGCGCGGGTTGCTGTCACAGGAGTACGGCAACTATGAGGTGATCGTACTAAACGACAACTCCACCGATTCCACCGGCGAAATCCTGGAAAGGCTATCCAAAGAGAATGGTCGGCTGAAGGTAATAAACGGGAAGCCGCTTCCTGAGGGATGGCTCGGTATGTGCTGGGCATGCATGCAGCTTGCGGAAGCTTCGGACGGCAAATACCTCATGTTCTTCGATGCTGACACCTGGCACGAGCCGATCGTGCTGGGAGCTACGCTGGATGTCTTCGAGAAGACTGACGCCGACTGCATTTCCGGGATAGCGAAGCACCATCTGGGCACCTTCGGGGAGATGCTCTCGGTGACGCTCGCCCCGTGGGGCATGATGAGCTACTTCCCGGCAGTGCTTATGCATAACTTCAGGTTCAAGTTCCCCTCGATTGCAGCCGGCATGTACATGTGCTTCAAGAGGGAGAAGTACTTCGAAGTAGGGGGGCACGGTGCAGTAAGGTTCAACGCAGTGCTGGACAAGGACCTGGCTAAGCTCATGAAGGGCAGAGGCATGAAGGTGGTCATGGTGGATGCCACTGAGGCAGTCCACGTTAGGATGTACCACAGCATGAAAGAGGCATTCGCCGGCTTCGGTAAGAACATGTTCGCTGCGTTCGAGTTCAGGGTTATACCTTTTGTCGGCGTGTTTGCGGCGATGCTTTTATCGGTGCTCCTGCCGTTTGCCTATCTGGCGGCGAACTGGACGGCCGATCCTGCGCTTGCTTCGAGGGCTGCTGTGTTGATTGGCCTTTCCCTTGCGCTCTGGCTGATCGTCCACATCAAGACGAAGCTGCCCATCTGGCTAGCATTCCTCTATCCGCTTATGTTTGTTTCCTGGTTCCTGATGGCGCTCAACTCAGTTGGGCATGCTTTGTTCGGCAAGTCCAGCTGGAAGGGAAGGAAGATGCCGAAACCGGTGGTCAAGCTGATATAAGAAGACGCGGCGGGGCAGGTACCCCGCCGCGTTACTTGTCCGGCTCGTCCGATCAATACTCGGGAAGGTTCACAAGCCTTCCTGAGATGAAGAACTGCCCCTGGGATTCTGCCCTTGCGATCAGATATGCAGTGCCATTGACCAGCTCAACAAGCACGTCCTTCGAATCCGTCCCCTTGAACCTGGCCGTGCCGCTTACGGTGATTATCGCACTGAAGCTCTCCTTGAGCATCTTGTCAGTCAGCCCTGAAAGCTTGATGGTCACCAGGAAGTCATAGCCGATGTGAATGGTCTCAGGGACGATGATATCAAAGGAGGCTATGGAGGTCCCCTTCCCTTCGGATGTGCCATCTCCGCTGTTGATCAGGATGCCGGCTCCTCCGATCGGTGTTCCCGCGGCGATGCCTGTCAGCAGCTCCCGGTCCGAGAACGCATACGGTTCGATGAGGACGGCATCGCGTTCCGATGCAAGAAGCACATCAGGGACTCTCGGGTAGACCTTCGAGGAGAGCTTCTCGCCGGTAAGCTGGATATAGGAATCTACGAATAGCATCCTGGGAACGCCGCTTATGACCGGCCTGCCGGCGGCCTCCAGGGCAGGGATTACTATCACTGCTGAAGCGGGTCCCTGCCTTCCGTCAATCAGCACTACGGAAAGCTCCCAGAGGCCTGATGAGAGCATCCCGGGCTCAATCAACCAGCGTCCGGAGTCGCCTATCGCAATGTCCTGCGTCTTGCCTGACGCCGATGTAGCCTTGATTCTGGACACCGCAAGCAGGGCGGCAGCGTCGTTTCCGAGGGTGCCCCCGAATGCGAACCCGAACGTTGACATTGAAGGAGAGGTTACAGCCGGCGGCTCAGGCTTAACAGCCTCAGTGCTCGCATACATCGTCCAATCGCGTTTTAGCTGGCTCCAGACGTACTTCTCGGTCATTACTGACCCGTCAGCGAACAACCTGTAGTTCGT
>CAZNZD010000068.1:0-8661 GCA_964577435.1 uncultured Clostridia bacterium | reverse complement strand
TATCGTGCCGGGGGCAAGGCCGAACATCTCTCCGATTGCCACCCTGACAGCGGGGGCGATCTGGGCTATGACCTTCCTGGAAGGGTCGTTTATCGCCCTCCATACCTGCTCCACCTCTGAGCGGGGTGTGATTGCGCCCGTCGGGCACACGCTTGAGCAAAGCCCGCAGTTTACGCACTCGACTTTGTCCAGGTCCTTGCCGAATGCCGGTTTCACGGTAGTCTTCGCGCCCCTTCCGACGAAGTCGATGGCGCCTATGCCCTGGACCTCCTCGCAGGCCCTTACGCAATCCCCGCAGAGTATGCACTTGTTCGGGTCTCTCACGAGCGAATAGCCGGACCTATCGGGTTCCTGCCGCTCCATCACCTTACGGTAGCGGACCTCCTCGACGCCCAGCCTCCTTGCAAGGGACTGAAGCTTGCAGCTCGCGCTCTTCGCGCAGGTGGGGCAGCTCTGGTCGTGGTTTGCAAGCAGCAGCTCCACCGCCACCTTCCTTATCTCCCTTATCTCATCGGTGTTGGTCTTGATCCGCATGCCGGGCTCAGGCGCCGTAGAGCAGGAGGTGACGATGCCCCTTCCCTCGATGTCTACCAGGCAGAGCCTGCATGCGCCATATACCGAAAGGTGCGAGTGGTAACAGAATGTGGGGATGTCGATTCCAGCCCTCCTAGCAACCTCAAGCACGTTCCTCTCGCCCTTTATCTCTATCTCCCTGCCGTCTATCAAAATCGCATTCGCCTTCATCGCTTGCACCCCCTATATCCCGTATATCGCCGAGAACTTGCATGCCTTGGCGCACTCGCCGCACTTAATGCACGTCTCGGGATCTATCACATGCGGCCTCTTAAGCTCGCCTTTTATCGCCCCAACCGGGCACTTCCTCGCACACAGCGTGCAACCCTTGCACTTCTCGGCGTCTATCGTCGGTTTTGCAAGCGCCTTGCACTGGCCTGAAGGGCACCTCTTCTGGTAGACATGGGCCTCGTACTCCGCCCTGAAAAGCCTGAGGGTCGAGAGCACAGGGTTCGGGGCAGTCTTCCCAAGGCCGCAGAGGGATGCCTTGGCGACCGCCTTGGCAGTGCTCTCCAGCAGGTCCAGGGTCTCCGCCGTCGCCCTGCCCTCGGTGATGTCCTCCAGCATGGCAAGCATCTGCCTTGTACCCTCGCGGCACAGCACGCACTTGCCGCAGGATTCGTTCTGGGCGAACTGCATGAAGAAGTGGGCTATCTTCACCATGCATGTGTTCCTGTTCATCACGACAAGGCCGCCTGAGCCGATCATGGCGCCTACGCCCTTCAGCGAGTCGAAGTCCAGTGGAAGGTTCGAATGCTCAGCTGTAAGGCATCCTCCGGAGGGGCCTCCTATCTGCACCGCCTTGAACGGCTCGTCAGATACCTCCCCTAAGTCGTTTGTCACCCCTCCGCCTATCTCGTACACTACTTCGCCCAGCGTTGTGCCTATTGGCACTTCGATAAGGCCGGTGTTCGCCACATGCCCCGTTATCGCGAAGGTCTTGGTTCCCGGCGACGCCTGAGTCCCCAGCTTCCTGAATTCCGCTGGACCTGAGGCGATGATTATGGGCACCGATGCAAGCGTCTCTACATTGTTGATTACCGTAGGCTTTCCGAACAGCCCTGATTCGGCAGGGTAGGGCGGCTTGGGGCAGGGCATCCCCCTGTGGCCTTCTATCGAGGTCATAAGCGCCGTCTCCTCGCCGCAGACGAAGGCGCCCGCCCCCTCCATCACATGGATCTCCAGGTTATGCTCCGTGCCGAAAATGCCCTTACCTAGTATTCCCCTTTCGGCTGCATCCTTGATGGCGGACTTCATCCTCTCGACAGCGAGCGGGTACTCGGCCCTGACATAGACGTAGCCCTCATCCGCCCCTATAGCCCTTGCGGCTATCATCATGCCTTCGATAACTGAGTGAGGGTTCCCCTCCATAACGCTCCTATCCATGAAAGCTCCGGGGTCGCCCTCGTCGCCGTTGCAGATGACGTACTTCTTCTCGCCTGCCTGCTTTCTTGCCATGTCCCACTTGCGGCCCGTCGGGAATCCTCCGCCTCCCCTGCCCCGAAGGCCTGAGAAGCTAACCTCCTCGCAGACTCCTGAAGGGGTCATCTCGCAATAAGCCCTCTTGGAGGCCGAGTAGCCTCCCTTGGCTATGTATTCCTCTATGCATTCGGGGTCTATCCTGCCGCTGTTTTTCAGGACCATCCTGGACTGCCTTGCATAGAACGGGATCTCGTGTTCGCTTTTGTAGCTTTCCCCTGTCCTGGGGTCCTTGTAAAGGAGGCGGTCGATCACCACTCCTCTAAGGAGAGTTTTCTCGACTATTTCGGCTACGTCGGCCCTCTTGACCTTGGTGTAGAGTATCCCGTCCGGCTCTATGCTAACCAGGGGCCCCATCTGACAGAAGCCCTGACAACCGCTCTTTGAGATATGAAGGCCACCCTCTTCGGCCTCTTCCTTCCTAAGCTGTGTGACGAAGGGTATCTCCGATCTGCCCGCCTGTGCCGCGAACTCGCCGAAGACCTCCATGGCCCCGTTTGCCATGCATCCGGTGCCCGCGCAGATTATCACCCTTCTTGATAGCCTCGCCTGCCTTGCGGCGAAGGCGCTTCCGACCGCCTCCAGGTTAATTATGCTCATTGCCGCTTTCCCTCTTTCGCCAATATTTGATCGACCAGCGCGACAGCCGATTCCGGGGTCATCTGGCCGTGCACGTCCTCGTTCACCAGCACTACCGGGGCAAGCCCGCACGCCCCCAGGCATGAGACCGTCTCCACCGTGAAGAGCATATCGGGCGTGGTCTTCCTCTTCTCATCCAGCCCCAGCTTCGTCCTGATCGCCTCAAGTATGGGAATCGACCTCTTCACGTGGCAGGCGGTGCCATCGCACAGCCTTATCACGTACTTGCCCTTCGGCTCAAGCGAGAAGTAGGAATAGAAGGTCGCCACGCCATATACCTTCGCCGGCGGCAGCCCCAGCGCGTTTGCCACATATGCCAGCACATCCTCCGGAAGATACCTGTACTCGTGCTGCACCTGCTGCAGTATAGGTATCAGCCTCCTGGGCGACGATCCGTTGGCCTCGATTATCCCGCATACCTTGTCGAACTTCCTCAATGCGGCCAGTGAGCCGCTCTCCACAACTTCCGTCATCTTCTGTCTCCTCCATTTGACTTCTCGAGCTTGTATGACAGGACGGCAAGTCCTGAAGCCAGGTCCTCGTCCTGCACAGAAACATCCTCAGGGGCTCTCAGCTTAACAGGGGCGAAGTTCCATATGGCCTTCATGCCACCCTGGACCATGGCATCGCACACATCCTGGGCGGCTTCGGCAGGCACGGCGATGATGCCGATCTTCACGTGCATACGCTCGGCAAGGTCCGATATTTTGGATATATCCAGGACTTCGACTCCCGAAACGCGGGTCCCGACGAGGCTTGATCCCCTGTCGAAGGCTGCGATTATCTTAAGGCCATATCTTGAGAAGCCGGGATAGCCGATGAGAGCCTTCCCGAGGTTGCCGGCACCCGCTATGAATGCCTCTTTGGCATTGTCCCAGCCGAGAAAGCCCTCTATCGCACTTATCGCCTCTTCTACCGAGAAGCCGACTTTGGGTTTTCCTTCGATGCCGGTCGCCGCAAGGTCCTTTCTCACTTGTATGGCATCAAGCTTCAGCAACTCGCCGATCGTGTTGCTCGATACCGCCGTCCTTCCTGCCTGGAGCATCTTTCGTAGGAGTACGAGATAAGCCGGAAGGCGCTTCACGGTCTGAAGGCTGGCTACTTTGATCTCTGCCTGGTCCATGCGCTCACCTCATTTGTGACAATTTTATCGATATTCTGTTATCAATATAAGGCAGCAAGGAGATACGGGCAAGTTCTTATTTGTATACAATGTGCAGCCTTCGAAAATATGAAAAAAGCGCCTCCGCAATGAAGGCGCAGTTAATGTATGTATCAGGCATAGCTGCTGCTACTGCTCAGTTCTTATCTTGACGACAGGGCCTCTGTCCAGTACCACTTCCCCTATGGAATATGTAGTGTGCATCATAAGCCAGGCGTTTTCTGCAGACATGCCTGCCCTAGGCAAGTGAAACACCAACGAGTTCCCGATGATGGCCACCTGTACCTCATCTGCCCGAAGCCCGCTATGGGAGCTGGAAACGATTATCCTCCCCAGGTCGCCCCTGGCACTGACTTCCGCCACATCGACTATCGATCCGGCGTCATCTGCGAAATAGGCCCGAAGGACATATGTGTACCTGCTGGATGCAGGGCTTGCGAGCTTCGCCGTGAACCTTATCCCTTCTGCGCTTGAATCTATGTTGAAGCCTGCGATATCGGCAGCCGGATGTGCGCTCCTTTCGAAAGTCTCCCCCGAAGGAAGTGCTTTCTCGATGATTCCGCTTGCACTTGCATGCGCTACGGGCTCAACAGCGCAGAAGATCTCATTAGGCCTGATTGAAGAAAGCAGGGTGGTGTTCAATGCGGCACCTTGCGTGGAGAATGTGAGGACCGCCGTCCTCTTTCTAATCACATCCTGCCTTAAGAGTGAAAAAGACAACCAGCTGTTGCCGTTATCCTCCATCCAGGAGAAAGGCATCCTCTCTTCTTGAGACCTGTAGCCGTTGTTCCAGCCGATATCCCTTACGTGCACTAGATAGGACATCAGTTTCGGCTCATAAAGCCCTACGGACGCGTAGCGGCAGCTTTCGACCGCGATCTGTGAGATTATTCCGGCCGTGCAGTGGTCCTGATGCGCGTCGAACGTGCTGGGCAGCACTATGATGCTCGGTCTTATTGCGCGAAGGGCAATGGTGATATCCTCAAGGAGATTCGATCCGGTGTTAAGCTTGCCGAACGCCGGAGAGCCAACGTAAGGCACGCTCGCAAGCTTCGTCCTTGATGAGAGAAGGCCTGTTCCAAGCCAATGCCCGGGACCCGTCATCTTATATAGGCAGGAGTCGGGATATCCCAGGAAGGACACGCTATCGACCCCGAGGCTACTCATCACGGATGTTGATTCCCTTTGCCTAGCGTATCCCAGCGCGATGAAGGCGTTCCCTTCATCCTTATCTCTGTCCCTGTTGGCAACGGCGCTTGTTACCGGATGCTCGCCGTTTGTCAGGTAAAGGACGTGCACTTCAGCACCGGCCCGCTTCGCCTGAAGCATAAGGCCCATAGACGATATGACCTCATCGTCCGGATGCGGCGCAATCACTAGAAGCACGTCCTCTTCGCCGAGTCCTTTGATGGACTGAGGAGATTCCAGCGCACAGAAGGCAGCGCTTGACAGGAGAGCAAGCGCTGCCATTATGAGCATTCCAACCCTGATTGAGCAATGCAGTCTCAGCATGCCGGTCCGCGCCATGGCCTGCCCGCCTTCGCATCATCTTAGTCGCAATTCAATGCCTCAACCCGTCGGTATCCTAACTGGCATTGCCGAAGCGATCACCAGCTATCGTAGAACATCTCGTCCGACTGGTAAGTCACCTTGATCTTCCTTATGTAGAAGTTGCTCTCGGCGGTATCCCAGCTGCCGTGTCCGTGCACCATTGGGCAATAGCCGGTGGCGAGGTTCGCGGCGAGTATGTTGATTGTCCTTACGTGCATCCCGTTAAGGTAGATCCGCACTTCGCTTCCCTCGCGCTCGATTACGCACGTGTTGCTATCGTTGGCCCTAAGTCCCGGGGCATTTCCCTGGTAGTCGTTGGATACGTATGACCCGTTGCCCTGGTTCACCTGGTAGTAAGCGTCGTCATGCGTGGGCACGTTGAAATAATACATGGCGAAGTCCACGTACCGCCATGCTGAGTTGTTCGCGTACTGGTTGTTCCAAAGCCTCATGGCCATGCGGAAGATGTCGACCTCGTCCCGCACTTTAGGAAGGAAGGTGAACTCGAATGTGAAGTCCCCTTTGAAGAAATAGGGGGCGGCGATTGTCGTCTGGTTGAGAAGCACCCCGAACTGCGGCAGGTACTCCCCTATGAAGCCTCCGTCTACCAGCCAGCCCTCATCCTCCAGCTTGTCGCCGTTTCCGGGCACCAGGAAGTCATACTCCCATGTCGTCAGGGTCGGCTCATCCCCTCCGAAGTAATGGGAAAGATCCGTGTCTGATGCCTTGTAGCCTCCGAACCACCCTTCGGCATACCCCGTATTTGAGTACTGGCCTGCGGCCGCTGTCCCTGTCGCCTCGTAGATCCAGGTCTCATCAGGCTCAAGCAGCCCGTCGCCGTCATCCCCGCTCTTATAAATCGGGGTCTCTCCCATGTCGTCGGTAACAAGCACGTCTGTCAGGTCCGACCCACCGGTGTTCTCCACATAGTAGGTCCATGTGACGGCATCTCCCGCAACCACCTCGCAGCTAGTCTCCACGGTGTCCGCATCCTCGCCGTTCGTGTGCTTCTCGATGTCCAGCGAAATGGCCGGCACCCCGAAGTAGTGGGAGGAATCAGTGTCCGTGACCAGTGTGTCGCCCTCTTCGTATACCCCCTCCGCGGTCCCCATGTTGGAGTACTGCCCTAAAGCGGCGGTCCCTGTCGCCTCGAACACCCAAGTCTCACCCGGCTCAAGCACGCCGTCCCCGTCGTCGCCGCTCTCGTATGCCGGGCTTAAGGCGTCGTCGTCATCATCGACTACTACATCTATAAGGTCTACTCCGCCTGTGTTCTCGACGTTGTACGTCCATACGACCTCTTCACCCTCGGGGATCGAAGGGCCTGCCGGAACATCGGCGTCTTCGCCGTTTACGAGCTTCTTCAGCAGTATGCCAGGGGGAGCCACGCCGAAGTAATGGGATGGGTCGCTATCGCTGACCTTGATGACCCCGACGTATCCTTCCACCTCTCCGATATTCGCGTACTGCCCGGCGGTCGCTGCTCCCTTAGCCTCATATATCCATATCTCCCCGGGGCTTAGGATGTCGTCGGCCGAGTCTCCTGCTATCTTCACAGGTATGACTCCCATATCGTCCGTAACTTCGATGTCGGTGAGGTCAAGATCCCCCGTGTTCTCTATCTTGTAGGTCCAGGTCACCTCGGCTCCGATCACTATGGAGGGGCCCGGCTCCGAGTTCGCGTCAGATCCGTTGGTCTTCTTCTGGATGCTGATCCCCGGCCTTCGCTGCACGCCTGTGTAGTGCGAAGGGTCGGTATCTCTCGCCTCCTTGCCGTTGCTGTTGGCAACGACAGTGCCGATGTTCGAGTAAAGGGAGGCTTCAGCTGTCCCAGTGGCCTCAAAAACCCATGTCTCCGAGACCTGCAGCCTGTTGTCCGCGTTTACGTCGCCGCTTACATATGTCGGCTCGACGCCCATGTTGTCGGTGACGGTCACTTCCGAAAGCTCAGCTCCGCCCGTGTTAGTTATGATATAGGTCCAAATGACCTCATCGCCGATGAAGATTTCAGGCCCGGGCGGCTCATCCGCATCCACGCCGTTTGTATGCTTCTCTATGCTTACCTTTGGGACTGGCTTGCAACCGGCGATGATCACGACAAGAACAAGCAACAAGAGAATAAGCGCATCCCTGAATCTGCGCATGGCTGCACCTCCCGAATGTCGATATGGCATCGGTTGAATTATTCAAGGCTCGCCCTTAGGATTCCTTTTTCTTCAAGAAATTTCGCCTCTAAGCAGGATTTGCTTACTCAGAATGATGCGCCGGAAAGCATACAGGGGCGCAGAAACATCTGCGCCCCTGTATAAAGCCATTTTAATCGATCGCTTCCTCGATTATGCCTGGAAGCTCCCCGATGTTTCTGATGCTCCAGTCCGCCTCATCGCATCCGCCGGTTCCGTCCTCGTCCACCAGCGCGCACCTCATGCCGAACTGGTTCTTGGCGACGCATATCGTCTTCGGAAGGTCATCCACCATTATGCAGTCCGGCCCTTCGGCGCCAACCTGCGAGAGCATCGCCTCGAAAGCTTCCGGCTGAGGCTTGGACCTGAAGCCGGTGCCAGTGTAGTCTATGATATTGCTGAATGCCGCCGCTTCTATCCCGAGGGCATCAAGTACCCTTGCGACGTGGTCGTTGCTCGAGTTTGTGAATATCACCTTCCTGAGCCTGCACCCTGCAAGGAAGTCTCTGAGCGTGGGATCCGGTTTAACATAGAGGCTTACATCCACATCATGTATGAAGGCCTGGTAATCGACCACATCGACCGGGAAATCCCTCATGATGCCCGGAAGCGACAGCCCGAATTCCCTTACATACCTCTGTCTCAGCCCGGTCGCCTGTTCGATGGTGAGCCCGTGGCGTTCTACCAGGTAGAGCACTATCCTCTGCCTCATCGCCTCGTCAAGGCCGCTGGACTTCGGGTACATGGTGTTGTCTAGGTCGAGTATAAGGTTCTTCGGTGTTTCCATGATGCCTCCATGAAAAAGCGCCGCTGAGCAGACAGCTCCTGCACCTGCGGCGCCCTCTTGCGTTATTTGGTCCTGTTCTCGAGGTACTTCTCTATCTTCCTCTTAATCCTCTGAAGCGCATTGTCCACGGACTTGATGTGCCTGTCGAGGTCCTCGGCGATCTCCTGGTAGGACCTTCCGTCCAGGTAGGAAAGGAGCACCTGCATCTCAAGCTCGGACAGGGCGCCGGTCATCTCCGACTCCATGTCCTGCATCTCCTCGCGGCTTATGATGAGCTCCTCCGGGTC
>CAZNZD010000067.1:0-8767 GCA_964577435.1 uncultured Clostridia bacterium | reverse complement strand
ATACACCTGGAACAGTCTGATAAAGACGGTGAGCAAGGTGAAGCCGGACGACACACTGCTGAAGGTGCTGTCCCCTTACGACCCAACCATAGTCTATGCGGCCGACTTCGACTCCTACGAATATATCGGAAGGACGGAGATCAGTGGTGAGCAGTGCCGCTGGGCCAGGGTGTTCTATAAGGGGAGAAGCTATGAGCTCTGGGTATCCGAGAGGCTTGGTATCCTGATGAGGATCAAAGTCGGCGACGTAGACATGACAGTCGGGCTCTTCTACGAGCAGGACGTCCCCGAAACCGCTTTCCAGCTTCCGAGCGGATACAAGGTGAAGTAGCAGACAGCTTGCTGCCGCCCCGCGCACGATGCGGGGCGGCAAATTTATTACAGGGCGAATCGCACAGGAAGGGGCTCCGGCATTTGGTTATAGTCACCGCGGCGGCCATAATTGAAGAAGGAAGGCTGCTTATTGCAAGAAGGATGGACGGAGAGGGCACCGTAGGCCTATGGGAGCTTCCTGGAGGCAAGGTGGAACCCGGCGAGACGCCGGAGGAGTGCCTTAAAAGGGAGCTCCTCGAGGAGCTCGGCATAGAAGCTGAGATAGGCGGAAACCTGGGCGAGAGCCCTATAGCCACGGCCAGGACCCCCATGATGCTTAAGGCATACCTTGCAAGGATAGTAAGCGGGAAGCCTGTAGCAAAGGTGCACTCGGAGCTTCGCTTCGTGAAAATCGAGGAAATGGCTTTCTTCGACTTCTGCCCGGCGGATATCCCTCTTATAGCGGCCGCAGCAAGGATCATGGAGGAAGGTAGAGCAGATGGGCGAGCTAAAGTCGGGTCAGGATAACTCACAGATAATTGCCGGTAAGAGGACCAAGATAGTCTGCACGCTGGGCCCGGCGACGGAATCACCCGGCGTGTTAAGGCGCATGATCCTCGAGGGGATGAACGTGGCAAGGCTCAACTTCTCTCACGGCGACCACGCCGAGCACCTGGGCAGGGTCCAGATGCTGAAGGGTCTGAGGGAGGAGCTGGGGCTTCCGATTGCACTTCTTCTTGACACAAAGGGGCCGGAGATAAGAATCGGCACTTTCAGGGACGGGAAAGTGGAGCTTCTAGAGGGAAGCAGGTTCACATTCACCGCTGAAGAGGTGGAAGGAGACGGCCAAACCGTATCGATAACATATAAAGAGCTTCCCAGGCAGGTCAAAACAGGAGACCGCATACTCGGCGACGACGGGATGCTCCAATTCAGGGTGACTGATACCGACGGCACAAGGATAACAACAGAGGTCGTGAACGGAGGCAGCTTCTCCAACAGGAAGAGCCTGAACGTCCCCGGCGTGCACCTCGACATGCCGTACGTCTCAGAGAAGGACAGGTTGGACCTGGAGTTCGGGGTAAGGCACGGCTTCGACTTCGTCGCGGCATCGTTTACAAGGACCGCCCGCGACATCGAGGACATAAGGGCGACCCTCGCCGGGCTCGGAGCGGCAAGGATCAAGATCATCGCCAAGATCGAGAACGCCCAGGGCGTAGAGAACATAGACGAGATAATCAAGGCGGCGGACGGCATCATGGTGGCAAGGGGCGACATGGGAGTGGAGATCGACTTAGTCGAGCTTCCCAGGCTTCAGAAGATGCTCATCAAGAAGACGTATATTGCAGGCAAGCACTCCATCACAGCGACGCAGATGCTCGAATCCATGATCAAGAACCCTAGGCCCACCAGGGCCGAGACCACGGACGTTGCCAATGCCGTGTACGACGGGACCAGCGCCGTGATGCTTTCAGGCGAGACTGCCGTCGGCAGATACCCCGCGGACAGCGTAAGGACTATGAGGAGCATCGCCCAGAGGACCGAGCAGGATATCAACTACAAGAAGAGGTTCTCCCAGCTTGAGGGCCCCCATGGAACGGATATATCGGATGCGATAGCGCATGCCGCCTGCACGACGGCGCATGACCTGGACGCGGCAGCCATAATAGCGGTGACTTCGAGCGGCTCGACAGCAAGGCAGATATCGAAGTACCGGCCCGCATGCCCGATAATTGCAGTGACCGACGAGGAGCCCACATACAGGCAGCTTGCGCTCGCCTGGGGCGTGACGCCGGTAATCGGCGAGAGCAAGTACAACACGGATTCCCTATTCATGCACGCGGAACAGAAGGCTCTGGAGACAGGGCTGGTAAGCGAGGGGGACCTCGTCGTGTTCACGGGCGGCATACTAGTCGGCATCCCCGGCAGCACTAACACATTAAGGGTTAAAAAGGCGGAAAGAAGGACAGCCCTGATATAATCCCGCCGGTTCACCGCGTCTTTGTGGTAAAATATTCGGGTAACATTCTTACGCCCGCTAACCGGGCGCGTGGAGGGAAGACCCATGTCAGGACATTCGAAATGGGCGAACATCAAGCACAAGAAGGAGAAGACTGACGCAGCCAGGGGCGCGGCCTTCACCAAGGCGGCAAGGGAGATCATGGTGGCCGCAAGGCAGGGCGGGGGAGACCCCAACGCGAACTTCAAGCTGCGAATGGCGATACTGGCCGCCAAGTCAGTCAACATGCCCAACGACTCGATAACAAAGGCGATCAAGAGGGTGACAGGCGGAGATGACGAGGCCGTCTACGAGGAGATCGCATACGAGGGATACGGCCCGGCAGGCACTGCATTTATAGTAGAGTGCATGACCGAGAACCGCAACAGGACAGCGGCCGACGTCAGGTACATGTTCTCAAGGACCGGCGGCAACATGGGAGAGGCCGGCTCTGTAGGCTGGATGTTCGACAGGAGAGGCGTCATAACGATAGGCAGGGCTTCATTCAAGGGCGACGAGGACAAGCTCATGGAGCTGGCCCTTGAGGCGGGGGCGACCGACATCGTGACCGACAATCCGGAAAGCTACGAAGTCATCACCGAGCCGACCGAGCTTGACCAGGTCAGAAAGAGCCTCGAGGCCCATGGGGTGGAGTTCACTGAAGTAAGGCCCAAGATGCTTCCCAAGACTACCGTGGAGCTGGACCTTGAAGGCGCCCAGAAGGTGTTCAGGTTCATTGAGACCCTCGAAGAGCACGATGACGTGCAGAGGGTATACACGAACATGGAGATTCCGGACGAAGTGATGGCGAAGCTGGAGGAGATGTAATTGGGCAGGGTGGTCCTAGGCGTGGACCCCGGGACGGCGCACACAGGATACGGCGCCGTGCTGGAGGAAGCCGGGAAGCTCAGCTACCTCTGCGGAGGGGTCATCAAGACGACCCCGGACATGCCGATGCCGGACAGGCTGCTTTCCATACACAGGCAGCTTGAGGATGTGCTGCTGGAGGTTAAACCCAGCATGGCGGCCGTGGAGACGATCTACTTCAATTCCAATCAGAAGAGCGCGGTGCAGGTCGCCCAGGCAAGGGGAGTCGCGGTCATGACATGCCGCAAGCACGGGCTTGAGGTCGTGGAGCTTACCCCGCTTCAGGTGAAGATGGCGCTATGCAACGCTGGACGGGCGGACAAGGAGCAGGTGGAGCAGATGGTCCGCCTGCTTTTAAGCCTTAAGGAGGTGCCAAAGGCGCACCACACATCTGACGCGCTTGCGATGGCGATAACCGTACTGCACACAAACACAGCCCTCAAACGGACGATCATGGGGGTGAGCAGGTGATATCCCACCTAAAAGGTACGATAGACGAAATCGGCCCCGACCATCTTGTAATAGAGGTCAACGGAGTCGGCTACAAGGTGAGCATGCCCGCAAGGGACATCGCCGAGACCGGCCGGCATGGAGACGAGGTCCGCGTCTACACCGAGATGGTCGTGCGCGAGGACTACGTCGGCCTCTTCGGCTTCTCCAGCCAGTTCGGAAGGCAGATGTTCAACCTGCTCTGCACGGTTAACGGCATAGGGCCGAGGACTGCCATGGCCGTGCTGTCCGGAACCTCCCCCGAGAAGGTGGCGATGGCGATATCCGCTGGCGACGCCAAGGGAGTGACTGCCCCCGGGGTAGGAAAGAAGCTTGCAGACAGGATAATACTGGAACTGAAGGGCAAGGTCGGGCTTCCGGCGGGCTCCGGGGACGGGATTGACCTCGGACAGGAACAGGCCGGGGACGGCTCGCCCGCGCAGGATGCTGTAAAGGCGCTGCTTGCCCTGGGCTATACCAGGACAGAGGCGGAAAGCGCCGCGTCCAAGGCGCTTAAGCTGGAGCCCGGTGCGGACGCATCAAGGCTCATAAGGCTTGCGCTTGGGACGTTCGCGGGCAGGTAGCGAAGGAATCTACGGAGGTAACCAATGCAGGATGCCAGGGTGGTTGACGATAATATAGCAAACGAGGAGGCCCCCGCCGAGTTCTCGCTTAGGCCGAAGCGCCTGACGGAGTTCATCGGGCAGGACAGGGTGAAGGAGGCCCTTCAGATAAGCATCCAGGCCGCCCTCTCAAGGGGCGAGGCCCTCGACCACGCCATATTGTGCGGCCCTCCCGGCCTTGGCAAGACGACGCTTTCGATGATAATCGCAAACGAGATGGGCACGAACCTCAAGATAACCTCGGGGCCCGCTATCGAAAGGGCCGGGGACCTTGCGGCGATACTGACCAACATCGGCCCCGGCGAGGTGCTCTTCATAGACGAGATCCACAGGCTCAACAGGGCCGTAGAGGAGATATTATACCCTGCGATGGAGGATTTCGCGCTGGATATCGTAATCGGGAAAGGCCCGTCGGCAAGGTCAATCAGGATCGACCTGCCGCGTTTCACGCTGATCGGCGCCACGACAAGGCAGGGCATGCTCTCCGGGCCTTTAAGGGACAGGTTCGGCATGGTCTACAGGCTTGAGTACTACGACCCGTCCGAGCTTGAGACCATAGTGCTTAAGTCGGCGGAGCTGATGGGCGTTCCCATCGATGGGATGGGCGCTCATGAGATAGCGAGAAGGTCCAGGGGGACGCCGAGGATTGCAAACAGGCTACTTCGGCGTGTAAGGGATTTCGCGGAGGTCCGAGGTACGGGCGAGATAGAAAGGAAGGTCGCCTCCGAGGCCCTGTCTCTCATGGAAGTGGACGGCAGGGGCTTAGACAGGCTGGACCACAGGCTCCTTGACACCATCATATTAAAGTACGGCGGGGGGCCTGTGGGCATAGACACCATGGCGGCTGCACTGAACGAGGAGAGGGAGACGCTTGAGGACGTGTATGAGCCCTATCTGATCCAGATCGGCTTCATAGACAGGACGCCCAGGGGAAGGGTGGCAACGAGGGCTGCCTTCGAGCACATGGGCAGGCAGTACCCGGAGAGGCCCGAGGAAGAAGGGCAGGAGAAGCTCATATGACGGGCATACTTGTCCATGCCTGCTGCGCGCCTTGCGCGACCGCCTCTGTGGAGAGCCTGATGGCCGAGGGCGAGTCGCCGTTTCTTTACTTTCTGAACCCCAACATCCACCCATGGACGGAGTTCAAGGCGCGGGCGGACGCCTTCAAGGCATATATCGTTGATAACAGCCTTGCGGGCTTCGTGGACGAGACGTACGGCCTTATGGAGTTCATAAGGACAGCGCCCGGTCTTGAAAGGCTAGTGCGCTGCGAGCATTGCTACAGGATGAGGCTGTCGGCTGCAGCCGACAAGGCGAAAGAGATGGGCATATCCCGCTTCACAACTACTCTTACCATAAGCCCGTACCAGGACCACGGGCTTATACGCAGGGTGGGGGAAGAGGAGGCGGCAAAAAGGGGCCTTGAGTTCGTCTACAGGGACTTCAGGCCGCTTTACAGCAAAAGCAGGAGCATGGCAAGGCAGGCCGGCTACTATATGCAGAAGTACTGCGGCTGCGTCTTCTCGGAGGCCGAAAGGTACGGCGCGACCGGCGAAGGGAAGAAGTGAACGCCTCTCGGATGCGTGCAATAATACTGAGGTCCAGGCACTTCGGCGAGGCCGACAGGGTCATCACGGTTATCACCGAGGAAAGCGGCATCTTCGACGCGAAGATTAGAGGCGCAAGGAAGCCGAAGAGCAAGCTCGGGCCCGCATGCCAGCAATTCTCCACGGTGGAGCTGTCCTTGTTCACAGGAAGGACGATGGACACGGTTACCGAGGCGTCCCTGGTAAGATCGTCCGAGCGCATAGAAAAGGACATTGTAAGGCTTACGTACGCGAACCTTGCTGCTGAGATTACCCTGAAGATGTCCGCGGAAAGGCAGCCAGACCAAAGGGCATACCAGCTTGTCGAGGGCGCTCTTGGAGCAATTGGCGGCGGAACTGACCCCCAGGCGGCGGCATCCGCCTTCATGCTGAAGCGCCTGTACATCGACGGGATGATGCCCCAGCTGGCCTGCTGCTCGATGTGCAGGGCGAAGGACGATTTGTTCTGGTTCTCCCCGGAGACAGGGGGGGCGCTGTGCCCCAGGTGCGCCGCTGAGGCGCCAGGGGTCATGAGGTTCGGTGCGGGGGCGAAGGCGCTTGCCGTGTCGCTTTACAGGAGCACCTGGGAACAGATGTCGGCCATGTCATTTTCGCCCGAGGAGCTAGGCGAGCTGGAAGCGGCGCTTTCCGCCATGTTCGAGTACAGGGGCGACATAAGGATTCGAAGCCTGGAGACACTGGAGCTTATAAGAGACGCCAGGCGCGGAGGTGGGCTATGAGGCTTTGCAAGTTCGAGCATAGAGGCGCTGTGAGGTGGGGCCTGGTGGAAGGCGGGACAGTAAGGGCGGTGCAGGGTCAGGTCTCATCAGGCCTTGACGTCACCGACGAGACATTCCCCTTTGACGATGTGAGGTTCCTTGCCCCTGCTCACGAGTCCTGCGGCAAACTGATAGCGGTCGGTCTGAACTACCAAGGCCACGTAAAGGAGGCAGCCGAGAAGGGCTGGGACTCCAAGGAAAGGCAGGAGCCCGTCATCTTCATGCTCCCAAGGACCGCCCTTATCGGAAACGGAGACACGGTGAGGATCGCCCGCCCCGAAGACCAGACGCACTTCGAGGCGGAGCTGGTGATAGTAATCGGAAAGAGGGTCAAGGAGGCCTCACTCGAAGAGGCGAGGGACGCGATACTCGGCTATACGTGCGGAAACGACATATCCGACAGGACGGTTCAGGACAGGGACGGCCAGTGGACCAGGTGCAAGGCCTTTGCGACCTACAAGCCGATGGGGCCTTGGATCGAGACTGCGGCGCCTTCTGACGGGGCAAGGATAAGGTTGAGGAAGAACGGCCAGCTCATGCAGGATGCGCCTTTATCGGATATGATATGGGGGCCGGAGGAGCTGGTAAGCTTCATCTCTCACCAATTCGTGCTGGAGCCCGGGGACGTGATCTTCACCGGGACACCCGAGAACGTTGGGCCGATAGCGCCTGGAGACGAGCTTGAAGTGGAGATAGACGGGATAGGCAGGCTGGTGAATTCTGTCAGGTAGGGAAGCCCGCATTGACATATGAGCCTGCGGCTTATAGATTACAATTATCGGAATAGCCCCAGGACGGGAGAGCGAGGGAACAGCCCCGCGAAGAGAGCCGGGAATGGTGAGATCCGGCGCGGAGGCCCCCTGAGCAGGCACCCCGAGGGCATGAGCAATCAAGAGGGCGGGCTGCGGCAGATGCGGCGCGCCAATCAGGGTGGAACCGCGGAGGGTGAGCCTTCCGTCCCTGAGCGGGGCGGAGGGCTTTTATGCGCAGTCAGGGCGGAAGGGGGCATGCCACATGGAACGATTGGGGTTCAGGCTGGGCGGCATAACCGGCAAGGCGCTGTCGTCTGTGCTCAGATACCTGATCTTCACTGCGCTCATGTCCGCGACAGCCGCAGTGGTAGGCTACATGCGCTCCAACGGCGACTTCGGAAGCATCGCGGTGATGATCCAGGGGGTGGAGGACCTGGCTGTAAGTCTCAGATCTAAACCCCTTATAGAGCAGTGGCTCGGAGTCTTCGCCCACAACATGCGCGTCATAGTGATCCTCGTAGGCGTATCCTGGGTGCCCGTAATTCCGGTGATGGCTGTTGCGCTCATGAACTCGATCATGCTCGGGGCCATGCTGAAGGCGACGGCGGCCGCGACGGGCATCCCGCCCATAACGGTGCTGGTTGGGCTCCTACCGCACGGGATATTCGAGCTTTCGGCGTTTTTCATAGGTGCTGCCATGTGCTTGAGGATAGGCATGCTGGTGCCGCTTTGGATAAGCAAGTCCTTGGACAACTCCCGCATGAAAAGGGCCGCCTATGACGTACTTATCCTGTTCTTCGCGGTCATCGTGCCGCTTATGCTCGTAGCTTCCTTTATAGAGGTGACTTTCTCGGCCTGGCTTGCTGAGGTTCTGGCAAGATGACGGGCCTGAACGGAGGGCAATATGAACCTGCAGGAACTGATATTCAAGCTTGAGACCTACTGGGCGTCCAAGGGATGCCTCATCATCCAGCCCTATGTCCTGGAGGTCGGGGCTGGCACCATGAGCCCGCACACTTTCCTTAGGGTGCTAGGGCCCGAGCCATGGAACATAGCATACGTCCAGCCATCAAGGCGGCCTGCTGACGGAAGGTACGGGGACAACCCCAACAGGCTCTTCCAGCATCACCAGTACCAGGTGGTATTGAAGCCTAGCCCGGCTGACGTGCAGGAGCTGTACCTGGAAAGCCTCAAGGCGATCGGCTTCGACCCCGCGGAGCACGACATACGCTTCGTGGAGGACAACTGGGAGGCGCCGACGCTTGGAGCATGGGGCACTGGCTGGGAAGTCTGGCTCGATGGCATGGAGATAACGCAGTTCACATACTTCCAGCAGGTGGGCGGCATAGACGCGAAGCCG
>CAZNZD010000066.1:0-8860 GCA_964577435.1 uncultured Clostridia bacterium | reverse complement strand
CGCAAACTTCCTCAACAAGATGGGCGCGAAGGTAAGGGGCGCAGGCACCCCGGTGCTCAGAATCGACGGCGTCGATGCGCTCATGCCCACTTCCCATACTGTAATCCCTGACAGGATAGAAGCCGGCACCTTCATGATAATAGCGGCTGCGACGCAGGGAAGCCTCTACATCGACAACGTCGTCAGCGAACATGTGAAGCCGCTGGAGGCGAAGCTTCTTGAGGCTGGGGCCCGGATAGAGCCGTTCGAGGGCGCGATGAGGGTGAGCTCGGACAGGAGGCTCAAGGCGATCGATGTGACCACGATGCCTTACCCCGGCTTCCCAACCGACATGCAAGCCCAGCTGATGGCGCTTCTTTGTGCGGCGGACGGAACATCCCAGGTCACGGAGAACGTCTTCGAGAACAGGTTCATGCACGCGCCCGAACTTTCGAGGATGGGTGCGAGCATTAAGATCAGCGGCAGGACCGCGATAGTCGAAGGCGTCCAGAAGCTTACCGGCGCGCAGGTGAACGCCACCGACCTAAGGGCGTCCGCGGCTCTGGTAACGGCAGCGCTTCTGGCCGAAGGCGAGACCCATATACACAACATTTCCCACCTTGACAGGGGCTACGAGAACTTCGAGGCCCGCCTAGCCAGGTGCGGGGCGAAGATGAGAAGGGAGTAGCAGTTGAAAGCATCGGCAAAAGCAGCACTGATAGTTTTGCTTATCTCGGCGGCGCTCCTTGCGGCATCCGCCCTGTCTCAGGCGGCCCCCTCGTACATGGATGCAAAGGGCGTCAAGGCCGGCATGTCGGGCTACGGGTTGACAGTATTCAAGGGCATAGAGCCGGAGAGGTTCGACTTCACCGTCATTGCGGTGACCAAGGGCGACGGTGGCCTGTCCGACCTGATAATCGTGAGGGTTTCGGGGAAGAACATGGAGCAAAGCGGCGGCATAGCGGCCGGCATGAGCGGAAGCCCGTGCTACATATCGGACAAGCTCGTCGGCGCGCTGTCACACGTTCTTGAGGGGCCGGATTCCGACTATGGGATCATCACGCCCATGGCCGAGATGGTCAAGGCGCTGGAGGCAGGAAAGCTCGCTGCATTCCCCGCCAAGATGCGCCTGGAAGGATATGGCAGCTTTGTCGCGGCTGCGACGCCCATATGGGTGAGCGGCCTGGGGGATAGGGCACTTTCCGGCCTGACGGCCAAGCTCTCTGCCAAGGGAATCGCACTGGCGCCGCTTCCGGCACTCGGACAAGGCCTCACAACCATAGGAAAGCCCGACTTCAAGCCGGGTTCGGCGGTCGCGGTCCAGGTTAGCTACGGCGGGATAGAGGCCGGCGCCCTCGGCACCATGACGTGGACGGACGGCAAGAGCTTCCTTGCATTCGGGCACCCCTTCATGAGCCTGGGCAGCGTTGAGATACCCATGTCCCAGTCCGAGGTGCTAGCGGTCCTGCCGTCGAACGGCTTCCCCTTCAAGATGGGGACTTTCGAGAAGCCGGCCGCGACCGTGACGGAGGACAGGACCACCGCGATAGCTGGCGTCATAGGGTCAACCCCGGCCATGGTCGACGTCTCGGTGAAAGTCACGGACATGCAGACAGGAAGAAAGCGCGAGGCGAGCTTCAAGGCGGTGCCGGACGCAAGGATCCTGGCTGACCTGATAAGCTCCGCAGCGCTTTCGGTATGCGACAGCTCCATTATGAGGGTTGGCGAGGGGACCTCATACCTGTCGGTCCTCATCGAGGCATCCGGCATGAGGATGCTCAGGGAGGACATGGTCTGGTCGGGAAACGACGTCGCGGCGGAGGCCACCATGGAGCTGTCCGACATGATCTCAATGCTAATGGGAAACGACGTTGAGGAGCCGGGCATCACTTCGGTGGAGGTAATACTGGATATAGCGCCTGCAAGGCTTACTGCCGTGATCGAGGGCATAGAGCTTCCCGAGGGGGGCTTCACGTCCGGAGTGCCAGCCCAAGTCGGGGTGGTGCTGAGGCCGTTCAGGGCGGCATCATTTACAAGGTATGTGGAAGTGACCGTTCCCGAGGGCTCCCCGGCCGGGAAGATAGAGGTCTACGTCAGGGGAGGAGCCTCCGAGGAGGAGTCCGAGACCGTAGGCATATTCGACAAGCTGGGCGAGACGGGAGGCCTCAACGTGGCCGAGCTTCTCCGAAAGCTGGAAACTTCGGACCAGAACAACGGATTGGTCATCGAGATAAGGTATATTGAGAAGTACGGGCAGGAGCCCGGTTACGATGAGGCGGCGCCTGAGGAAGAGGAGACGCCCGAGGAGGCCTCGGGGCAGGGCATAGTAGAAGATGAGCCCTATGACGGATATGGCTACTATGACGAGACGGACGAGCCGTACCTCACTGAGAGGGCACTCGTGCAGAGCGTAGTGTCAGGAAACGCCACGGGCAATTCGCAGGTAAGGTGAGACGCGGGAACATGCCGGGTCCGGGCATCGTTTCTTCAATAGTGCGGTTTATGCCGCACGGCCCGAGAAGACCGGAAATTTGCGCACCGTCAGGAGGTACCGAGATGAGTAGAAGCGGCAAGATCAGGACAGCCATCGTTGTAACGGCGGCCCTGGTCCTGGTATTGGCGGCAACAGCCATTGCATCGGCCCAATCTTACGGAAGGCTGGCCGGAATAGAGATAGAGGGCAACAAGAAGCTCGATGCGGAGTTCATAAAGGGTCTCATCCCGCTGACCATCGGCAAGGACCTAACGCAGGAGGCCCTTGATGCGGCCTTCAAGGCGCTGCAGGACAGTGGCTACTTCGCTGACCTGGGGGCGCGCTCGCAGGCATTCCTCGGGGGCATAAGGCTCATAGTCACGGTGGAGGAGTTCCCTCCGCTTGAGAGGATCGACATAACCGGCAACACCCTGATAAGCACGGAGCAGCTCCTGTCCAGGATGAAGTCCACCGTAGGCAAGATAATAAACGTCAACACCTTGCGGGAGGACCTGGACGGGATAATAACGCTGTACAAGGACATGGGCAGGATAGCGACCGTCGAGCCTGAGATAGGCATGGACGGCGTGGTGCTCATACAGATAGTCGAATGGAAGGTCAACAGCATAGTAATCGAGGGGAACGACAAGACCAAGGAAGAGGTCATAAGAAGGAACATACGCACGAAGGAGGGCGAGTTCATAGACACGAAGGCGCTCTCCGACGACAGCAGGAGGATATACAACACCGGGATATTCGAGGATATCGGGGTGGAGCTCGTCCCCGGCGAGCCGCCCTTCGCTGACGTCATATTCAAGGTCACGGAAACGAAGACCGGCCTGTTCAACGTGGGCGCGACCTACAACTCGGCGGAAGGGCTCATAGGCTATCTGGAGGTCTCCGACAAGAACGTCTTCGGCTATGGCATCAAGGTGTCAGGGAAGCTGGAAGCCGGAGGCAAGGAGAAGCAGGTGCTCGGCGAGCTGTCGATTTCAACTCCTTACCTGTTCACCGACAAGCTTGAGGGCGGCTTCGACATCTACAGGAAGCTGTCCAACAAGAAGATAGACATCGACGAGGACGAGGTGGAAAACGACGAGGATGACCTCGCCTACAAGCAGTACAAGACAGGAGGAAGGATCTGGCTCGGCTACTACTTCGACCTCTACACCAAGGCCAATGCATCCTTCACGCTGGACTTCATCCAGAACGAGGCTGAAGTGATGGATCCCGCGGTTCCGCAGGATTCCTCCACAAGAAGCATCACGCTGTCTCTGACAAGGGATACCAGAAACGACTTCACCAACCCGTCCAAGGGCTACACGCTGTTCGCCTCGACCGAGTTTGCGGGCGGCTTCCTTGGGGGAGACGACAATTTCGTCAAGCTATACACCCAGGCCACCGGCTACTACGAGTTCAAGGACGGCCAGGTAATAGCCGGAAGGCTGGGAGTCGGAGTCGGCTTCACGCCCCTTCCGGACCACGCGAAGTTCCTTTTAGGCGGCGGCACCAACCTCAGGGGCATAAAGGTGCCTGTCGAGGGCGACTACATCGTGTTCGGAAACGCCGAGTACAGGTTCCGCATCTACGAGGAGATTGTAGGCGGCGTGGTCTTCTTCGACCTCGGACAGGCCTGGAACAAGGGCGATGCCTTCACTCTTGCCGGCATGAAGTACGGCGTGGGGGCCGGCATCAGGGTCACCGTCCCGATGCTCGGGATGCTTAGGCTCGACTACGGCATATCTAACAATCAGGGCAAGGTGTATTTCGGCTTCGGCCATACGTTCTAATATATGAATGACAACGAAGAGTGCAAAGAATTATAATTAAGATTGTTGTCTAATCAAACAGATGAGAGGATGGTCAACCCCAGATGAAGAACCTTTTCAGAAACACCTCGGCAGTGATCATGGCAATAGCTTTGGTGGCAGTGGCCGCCACGATCAGCAACATCACCACCGGCAAGGCGGGCGCCGCCCCTGATTACGCCGTTATCGGCCATATCGATACCGACAGGCTCAACTCCGAGTTCCCGGCCTTGAAGACCGCATGGGACGCAGTGGCCGCAAAGAAGGCGGAGCTCGAGAAGGAGCTCAACAAGAAGGCGGAAGGACAGGATGCCGACGCGAAGACGAAGCTGCAGGAATCATACAACGCATCCTACAACGACTTCGCGAAGAAGACCCTGGACCCTGCTTACCTGAAGCTTGAGACGGCCGTCAAGGACGTCGCTAAGGAGAAGGGTGTGACCGTCATCCTCAACAGCTCCATAGTGATCGAAGGCGGCGTGGACATGACCGATGCCGTGCTCGTAAAGGGCGGCAAGAAGTAAAAGACGCCTTCTGGCTGTGAGGGGCGCTTACAAAAGCGCCCCTTTTATTCACACAATCGACAGGAGTTGCGCCTATGAGGATACTTGACCGGTATGTACTGCGGGAGTTCCTAGGGCCTTTCCTTGCGGCCATAACCGCCTTCATAGTCATATCCCTCAGCGTCCAGCTATTCTGGCTGGCGGAGATGGTTGTGGTCAAGAACACCCCCCTGTCGACCGTCCTTAGGCTAATCCTCTTTAACCTCCCTTCAGCTATAGTGCAGGTGCTTCCTTTCGCCACCCTCTTTGCGGTCCTACTGGGCCTCGGCAGGCTCAGCAGGGACAGCGAGCTTTCGATAATGAGAGCGGCGGGGCTTCGCCTTTCGAGGATTGCGGCCCCCATGATAGCCATAGCGCTGGTAATAAGCGCCCTGGGCTTCTACCTGGGAGACCGGGTGGCGCCTAAGGCCAACCTCGAGGCCAGGAACATCGTCAACAGGATGATCCTCGGCGACAGCATACCCAACATCGAGAACAACGTGTTCTTCAGGGGCCCTGACAACAAGTTCTTCTACATCGGTAGGGTGAGCGAGGACAGGGCCACCGTGCAGGACATCATGATATATGACATAGGCTACGGGAGATACCCGCAGCTCATCACCGCGGCCAGCGGCAAGGCCGATACGGGCACGTGGGTGTTCACGGACGGCAACATACACGAGTGCGGCGCCGACGGCCGCGTCGTCTCGACCGCGCACTTCGACACCATGACGATAATCATGGAAAGGGCGGTGACCGAGTACACGAACTCGGGGCGCACCACCTCGGAGATGTCGATGAAGGAGCTGAAGCAGAGCATAGAGCTCTTCTCCAAAAGCGGCATCAAGGCGAAGAACCTGCTAATCGACTACTACCTGAAGATCGCCCAGCCGCTCTCCTCGCTCATCTTCGCGGTGCTTGCGATACCGCTCGCGGTGAGAAGCCCGAGAAGGGGCGGCGCAGTCTACAGCATCGCAGCAGGCATACTGATAGTAACCCTGTACTTCATCTTCGAGTCCGTGGTGCGCTCATACGGCATGCTCCAGGCGACGCAGATAAAGCCCTGGATGGCTGCCTGGTCCGCCGACATCCTGTTCATGGCGGCGGCGCTCGTCCTTCTGATGAGGGCCGATGCCAGGAGGATGAGAAGGAAGGTAAGGCTGCTGCCAACAAAGGGCCCGGCCGCATCGGCGCTTCTGATCCTGCTTCTCGTGTTAGCCCTCTGCCCGGCCGCAATGGCCCGGGAGACGAACGTCAGGGTGACCGCCAGAAGGCTCGTGTATGAGGGGGCGGACGTCTGGTCGGCCACAGGCGACGTCGAGGTGTCCTTCGACGATATCGTGATAATGGCTGACGAGGCGCGCATAGACCTTTCCTCAAACAAGGCGTACCTCTCCGGCAACGTGAGCGTGAAGACGGCGGAAAGCCTGATAGAATCCGTAACCGCCACAGTGGACATCAAGACCAGGAAGGTGGAGTTCGAGACCCTGGAGGGCCGGGTGAGCGACGAGCGCGTGAACGGCTACATCTACATCGCGGGCGAGAAGTTCTCCGAGGAGGACGGATCCTTCAGGCTTTCGGGAGGCTATCTTACCACATGCGACCTCCCCCAGCCACATTACAGGATCGAGGCTCAGAGCATAGAGCTTACCGGCTCGGACTACATAATCGCAAAGGACGTCTCCTATTTCGAGGGCAACATCCGCCTGCTTAGGCTCCCGTCCCTTACGATACCCCTTCGCGAGGAGGACAGGCTGATACTTCCCGAGTTCGGCTGGAGCGCCCAGGACGGCGTCTACGTGAAGGCCACCATGCGCAGAAGGCTGGAAGAGGAGAACCTCCTGACCCTAAGGCTAGACTTCTTCACGATAAGCGGCCTGGGGGCGGGGGTCAGGCATGACTACGGCTTCGAGGGCATAGGCGACGGCTACTATTCGATCTACGTGCTGAAGAACCTGACTAGGCCGCAGACGAGCATGACTGCGGAGGTATACCAGGAGTTGGAGCTTCCGCTGGATTTCAAGGCGTCCGGCAAGTACTCATACAAGTATGCGCTGGGATCGACGCTCAAAGTGACCGAGGAGCACTTCACGGAGCTCAAGCTGAACAGGTCGGTCACCGGCCATAAGACGTCGCTTTCGGCCTCGTACAGGTACAAGGATGCGGATTCCGATACGTCTGCCCTGGCAGTGTCGGCATCGCACACGTCAGAGCTTCCGGCGGGTGTGAGGCTCTCAGGAAGCCTCAGCTACAGGAGGAACGAGGTTGACGAAGCCCTGAGCTCGGAGAGCCTGACCTATAAGGCGACAGTCTCGCAGCAGTCGGACTACACGAGGCTCACCCTGAACTTCCAGGCCTCGGAGACGATGAAGGAGGACCAGGTGACGGTGTCATCCTCGCTCAGGCGGCTGCCCGAGCTGACGCTGGAGCTTCTTAGGATGAAGCTGGGGAGCTTGCCTCTGAGCATATCGGGCGACCTATCGGCAGGAAGGTATCTGGAGAGGATACTTGACACCGATCCGGTGGAATACCTCGACGCAGGAAAGGCGGAGGCGGGGCTGGCCCTTTCGCTTGACAGGCAGGAGCTGTGGGGCTTTCTTTCCTTCGACCTCGGGGGCACGATAAGAGGGAGCGTCTACACTGAGGGATCGAAGAGGCTGTACGGCTCCGTGGGCACAGGGATTACTGTGACGCCGGTGAAGGGCTGGAGCATCAAGCTTGCCTACGACTGGGCTGATCTCATAGGCGAAAGCCCTTACAGGTTCGACGCCCTTGCGGAGAAGAACAGGATCAGCGCATCGACTACCGCCACCTTCTACGGCTTCACGGCCACGGCAGGCACAGGATATGATTTCATAAAGGCGAAGTATGATGCGTTTTCGGCCGGGCTTTCCTATAACTACCAGGGCAAGTATTATGCCAGCGTATCAGCAAGGTTCGCCTTTCCGGCCTTCTCGCTTACAAGCATCACCGGAAGGCTTACCCTGAAGCCCACTGATGACATTGAGCTTAAGCTGGGGCTGGAGTATAACGGGACGACGGGGAAGGTCGGCAAGGTGGAATCAAGCGGCAACGTGAGGTTTCTTACAAGCTGGAGGGCCGCCTGGGCCGTCATATACGATGTGGGCAGGGAAGGCCTGATGAAGGCGGACATCGCGATAACGAAGGACCTGCACTGCAGGGAGATCACCGCAGGCTATCAGATAGTGGAGAACAGGTTCTTCGTGAACCTCAAGTTCAAGGCCTTCCCCGACGTGCCGATAGGAATCGGGGACGGCGACTGGTCCATAATAGGAAACTGAGAGGCTTCCGCGGAATTCTGACTGGGAAAGTTCTGGAGGGGAGGCGGGCAAGGTGAGCATCAAGGCCGGTTTCGCGCTTTTCCTGGCGCTTGTTGTAGCGCTTGCCGCCGCCTACTTCTACGGCTTCGAGAAGGCAGAGACGGATACGCCCCCCACCGAAGCATCCTCACAGAAGGATGAAGACGACGAGGCGGTCGTAATCGAGGGGCTCACGATGTCCAGCTGGTCGGACGGCCAGAGGGTGTGGGAGATGGAGGCCGACAGGATGGCACTGCCCCGCTTCGGCAGGGGAGCCCAGCTGACCGGAATAGCTGGCGGCACCATCTTCAGGAACAACGAAGCTTATCTGGGCTTCTCGGCAGGGGCCGCAAGCGTGGACGGAAGAAACAGGATGGAGTTCACGGACGGCGTCACGGTCACTTCGGAGGGCAAGGAGCTGATGGTCGCGGACATGATGCGATGGGACCCTGTGACGCAGCTCGTCACCATACCCGGAGATGCCAGGATAACGGCCGACGGCAGCGTGATGCAGGCGGGAAACCTCACAGTCGACCTCAAGGACGAGTACATATACACGACAGGCGACATCTTCGTGAAGCAGGGGGACAATGTAAGCATAACCGCCGGCAACATGAGATACTCGGTCACAAGGCGGGAAATGGAGATAATCGGCCCTACGACCATAGTAATAGACCTCTAGGAAGGGGGAGCTCATATGCACGACAGGAAGGTCCTAAGGTGGGCGGCGGCGGCATT
>CAZNZD010000065.1:0-8945 GCA_964577435.1 uncultured Clostridia bacterium | reverse complement strand
GGGTGCTATCAAGGAAAGAAGCAGCATTGACCAGGTCTGGGCAGCATTGGAGAACCCTGACAGGCATGTAGTGGTGCAGGAGGCGCCCGCCGTAAGGGTTGCCCTCGGCGAGGAGTTCGGAATGGAGCCGGGAGCGCTTGTTGAGGGGAGGATGTACTCAGCGCTGCGGGAGCTGGGTTTCGACAAGGTGTTCGACACTAACTTCACCGCGGACCTTACGATAATCGAGGAGGGCAGCGAGCTTATCGAGCGCATGACTAACGGCGGCATCCTTCCCATGATTACCTCTTGCTCGCCTGGATGGATAAAGTACGCGGAGCATTTCTACCCTGACCTTCTTGGACATCTTTCGACCTGTAAATCGCCGCAGCAGATGTTCGGTGCACTTGCCAAGACTTACTATGCCGAGAAATCCGGGATAGACCCGGCAAAGATAGTATCGGTATCCATAATGCCCTGCACCGCAAAGAAATTCGAGTGCCAGCGCCCTGAGATGAGCTCGAGCGGCTATAAGGACGTGGATTTTGTCCTGACGACGAGGGAGCTTGCTTCGATGATACGCCAGGCAGGCATTGATTTCGTGCATGAAAAGGATTCGAAGGCCGATTCCCTTATAGGCGCCTATACCGGAGCTGGCACGATTTTCGGAGCGACGGGGGGTGTCATGGAGGCAGCCCTTCGCACAGCGTATGAGCTTCTAACCAAGAGCACCTTGCCCAAACTCGAGTTCAAGGCCGTCCGCGGCATGGAGGGGATAAAGGAAGCGAACGTAAGGATAGGCGAGAAGACGGTCAAGGTGGCGGTGGCGCACGGGCTTGCCAATGCCAAGAAAATCATGGACAAGGTGCGCTCAGGCGAGGCGGATTACCACTTCATAGAGATAATGACCTGCCCCGGAGGCTGTGTAGGCGGCGGCGGGCAGCCCATAGGCGTTACGCTCAAGAAGAGGATGGCCCGGGCAAAGGCGCTATACAGCGAGGACAGGGCCATGACATTGAGGAAATCGCACGAGAATCCTGAGGTCATGAAGCTGTATGAGGATTTCTTAGGAGCCCCGCTTGGGCATAAGTCCCACGAGCTGCTTCACACTAGCTACAAGCAAAGAGGGATTTAAGGAAGGTTACGTCCCGTTAGGGCAGGCTTTGGGGAGATGCAGCAGATGCATAAGGATTTGGTGTTCGGCTGCATTCCGGTATGGCACCGCATCCCCGGTTCATGCACGCCTTCCTTCTTAGCGGATTCCTGCTTGCAGAAGAGTTACTTCACCGCTTCGGTTGTCTACAAATACATCGCAGAGATTTCGAGGATTGCAATCAGAACCGATGCGGGAAGCTGCCGGTTATCGAAGAGGTACCAGTCGTAAGAGGGGAAGGATCAGGGTGAACTCATTCACCCATTACCCTTAAGTGAAGCATTACCGTAGCAGGCCTAGTCCAGTAAGAAGTCTCAGTGCGAGCATCAACAGCATTAGAAACTCGGTAAGCACTGACAGGAAGAAGCAGCCGCTCCCAGAATGCCAATCGCCCGTCCTGAACAGACAAGAGGCACTTCACAGGCCATATGGCCTAAACGAGCTGATAAGCCCGATAGTAAGCATGAACCTAATGTTTGGTGCGTTTTCAAAATGCTGCGCGGATTTCCTGAAAGTGAAGAGCATTGAATGACTGGCACTTCCATTGAGAGTTTCACGAATCGCATATGAGTTATCCAGGTGACGGACGTATGACATGCCGCCGGACATTCTGGCTTCCTATGAGATAATATATATAGTTCAGCCACGGTTTATACCAAAAGGGCCCCTCTGCTGAGTTGGAGGTGATCACTTGCCGCAGACGGCTTCTCCGGATAGGGCATTAGGCGTGGTGCTGAAGGCCTGCGTGGTTATTTCTTGTCTGGCAGGCATCGCAACTCATGGCGCAACAGGTGACAGCGGGCTTACGGGCTCCCTCTTCAAAGCCTTCACCATCCAGAGCAATGCCTGCACAGCGATTATAAGCGGCCTGTTTCTTGCAGCGGAGGGATCTGGCAGGACTTTAGAAGCATCCCCTTGCCTATCTGCGGTAAAGTATATGTTTACAACATCCATCCTTCTGACATGGCTGGTATTCTCTGTCCTGCTGGCACCTGCGATGAGCATCGGCTACCTGACATCTGCGTCCAACATACTGCTGCATACTATTGCGCCGATGCTGGCGATGGCGGATTTCCTGAACAGCAGGGATGCACTGAAAGAGGACAGGGTAAGCCTCCTTCTACCTCTTGTTATGCCCCTGGCCTACGCGCTCTACTTCTTCTCCTCCTACAGCATCACCGGCAAGATGCCGGTGCCATACTTCTTCCTCGATTACGTGAGATTCGGATGGTTCCGAATCGGAAGCTCCGGCATAGGCGTCGCATATTGGATGGCAGTCCTCATGCTGATGCTTGTGCTGCTGGGAAGGGCCATTCTCCGCTTAAGGCGCTTAGCTTCGGCAAGGTCAGTCATAGTATTTGCGGCAGCCGCCATGGCGGGGCTGTCGCTCGCTACAAGCCTGGTTTCTGCGATTAGGTAGCCGGCCAATACCGTAAATGAGGATAAAAGGCAGAGTACTATGAGAACCTGAAGCCGAAAGAGCGAAAAAGTTCCTAATCATGCTGACGGATATCGCAAGAAGCATCGGTCATAGCTAGCGCGGAGCCAAGAAATCACCAGAAGCCAGATTAGCAGGCGGGAGCGGATGTTCAGCAATTAACCAAAAGGCGTAAGAGCAGCTTGGAATTCCAGACAGGATGAGCCCAGCTGCCATGTTTTATTCCATCAAGTGCGGAAAAACCGGCACAATCAAAAAAATGATGAAGGTCATAAGGGAATCCTGGTCGAATCTGTTACTTCATGGCGGCATCTGCCATTTCTACGGAGATAGCCTACATGGCTTGGTTGCCGTTTTGCCGCAATGGCATCAGGAGGATACGCAATGGGGGTTACAGTTCTCTTCGTCGGCGTCTCTGACAGGGAACGTGAGGATCTCTTACCTGTCCTTGAGGGACATGATATCCTCATAGCTTCAGATGGCGAAGAGGCAACCGCAATCCTTGAGGACTTGCAGGGTGCGATACTTGTACTTCTGGATATGGGCTTACCGGGCGAAGATGCACTCAGGGTCCTTGAGTCGATCAAGGCAGAAGGCCAGCACAAGAGGACAAGGACTGTGATGCTTGCTGATTCGCAGTACCCCGAGGACGAGATAGAGGGGCTTAGAAGAGGAGCAGACGATTATCTGCGCAAGCCCATCAGATTGGAATCGGTCAGGGCAAGGCTGGAGCTAAACCTCGAATTGCTGGATGAGAAGGCGAATCTGCTAAGGCTTGAGGAGAGCAACCTTATCTACAGCTCAATATACCAGCAGGCTCCCATAGGGATAGTCATCTCCTACCAGGCGGATTCGGATTCTTCCGAAGGAAACGAGTTCGTAGGGATCAACCCCATGTTCGAGAAGATCACAGGCAGGACGAAAGCCGACCTTATCACCCTTGGATGGGCCAGCATAACCCACCCTGACGACCTTGAGGAGGACCTTAAGCATTACAAAGCGCTTGTCCTTGGTGATATCGACCACTATAGCATGGAGAAGAGGTTCATCAAGCCGGATGGCACAATCGTATGGGTGAATATGGTAGTCTCGCCTCTTAGGCTCGCAAATCAGCCAAGGCACACTCATATAGCCCTTCTGCAGGACATCACTGAGAGGAAAGAGGCGGAGAAGGCGCTGGCTGAAAGCGAGCGCTCGAAGTCGGTGCTTCTGGCAAACCTTCCTGGGATGGCTTACAGCTGCAGGAACGAGCGGGAATGGACCATGCTGTTCGTCTCGGCCGGCTGCATGGAGCTAACAGGATATCCTCCTGAGAGCCTTATAGGAAGTAAAGACATATCCTTCAATGAGATCATAGCTCCGGAGTACCGCGAGGCGCTTTGGAACGAGTGGACTGAGGTGCTCGCTCAAAGGAAACCGTTCAGGTTCGAGTATGAGATCATAACGGCGAAGGGCGAGAGGAAATGGGTCCTGGAGATCGGAGAGGGAGTCTACAACGAGCAGGGAGGCGCGGAAACCCTTGAGGGGATCATCCTGGACATCTCTGAGCGGAAAAGGATTGAGGACAGCCTGCGCTACAGAAACGAGCACGACGTCTGGACAGGCCTCTATAACCGCAGCTACCTGGAGAATACGCTCAGGAAGGAGCTTAGGGCAGCCGATTCGGCGAAGCGCGCCCTGATCAGCATAAACCTCAGCCTCATGCACCTTCTGAGCGTGACATACGGCTTCCAGTACGGCCAGGAGCTGATAAGGAGGGTCGCCGATGCGCTGAAGCTGCTTTGCAGCAGCAAACGAAGCCTTTTCAATACATATGAGTACCGCTTCGTCCTGTATGTGAGCGATTATGCTGATAAGAAGGAGCTTACGGAGTTCTGCGAGGAGATCTCCGCCACGATAGATGCGGTGCTGTCTGTAGAGAAGGTGAGCGTGGGCATCGGCGTGGTGGAAATCGACGCTGCAAACAGGAATGACGTGGACAAGCTACTGAAAGACCTCCTGATAACATCGGAGAAGGCGACTGAAAGCAGCGAGGACGACATCAATATCTGCTTCTTCGACAAGGCCATGGAGGAAGGGATACACCGCGAGGAGGTAATCACAAGGGAGCTTACGCAAGTCGCCGCAGGCAGGGACGAGGACAGGCTTTTCCTCCAGTTCCAGCCAATACTGAATCTCTCGCCTGAAAGAATATGCGGCTTCGAGGCGCTCGCAAGGTTCAGAAGCGCTGAACTGGGACTGGTCTCCCCTCTGGAGTTCATACCGATAGCCGAGAAGACGAAGCTGATGCTTCCCCTCGGAAACCTCATCATAAGGCGCGCCTTCGGCTTTCTGGGCAGCCTTAGGCAGAGAGGGTATGATTCGGTGGCGGTATCCATCAATATCTCGGCGATACAGCTTCTCAGGGTTGACTTCATAGCCAACCTTAGCCGGACCATGGAAGAGATGGGGGTAGATCCCGGCAACGTGGCGCTAGAGATAACAGAATCGGTGTTCGCCTCGAACTATCAGCATATAAACTCGATAATCTGCGAGCTGAGGTCGTTGGGCATGAGCATCGCGATGGACGACTTCGGCACGGGTTACTCATCCCTTGCACGGGAAAGGGAGATGAAGGTCAACTGCATTAAGATCGACAAGTACTTCATCGACAAGCTTCTCGAACTTGAAGAGGATGAGGCGATCACCAGCGACATCATCTCCATGGCTCACAAGCAGGGCCACTGTGTAGTAGCAGAAGGCGTGGAGCAGGAGGTGCAGCGGCAGTACCTTCTGAGAAACGGTTGCGACAGGATACAGGGTTATCTTATCAGCAGGCCACTTGATGAGGAGGCGGCACTGGAACTTCTTAAGGACAGCGTCGGCACAAGCACGGACTGCACCAGCTACAGCTGCCGTTGGGCAAAAAAGGAGGAGGACTGCGGCTGTGTATAGGAAGGCCATATCGATAAGAAGCGCCCTTGTCCTCCTTTTCATAGCGTCGATGCTGTTATCCATCGGCGGTATAGGATATCTCCTTCTCTCAAGGTGGAGGACTTCCGCCACCGAGACCATGCAGAAAATAGCGGAGGACATCAACGACAAGGCCTACGGCCAGGTGGCCGCCCTTCTGCAGGCGCCGATGGATGCCGTCGACGTGAACCGGAAGCTCATAGAAAACGGCATCGTGGATATGCAAGACGATAGGCTGAGGGACAGATACTTCGTCAGCGTGCTCGGCTCGCTAAGCGACCAGATCTACAGCTTCAGCTATGGCTCGGCGGACGGGGAGTATTACGGCGCGCGGAGAAACGAGGCCGGAATCATCGAGATCATGAGGAACGACTCTAGGACGGGCGGCAGCTCCTGGTACTATTCGGTGGATGAGAATCTCGAGGCAGGGGATGTGGTCCTGAAGGCGGGAAGGTTCGACCCTAGGACCAGGGCGTGGTATATAGGTGCGGCTAGCGCCGCAGGTACGACCTTCTCACCGATATACAAGCATTTCGTCATGGACGACCTGTCGATTTCGGCAGCAAGGCCAATCTATGCCGAAGATGGCTCCTTAGAAGGAGTCTTGGGGGCCCACATGCTGATCTCTGAAATCAGCATGTTCCTGTCCTCCTCAGTCCGGGAGTATTCAGGAATGGCGGTGATTGCGGAAAAGTCTACGGGACTTCTCGTGGCAAACTCCATGGGCGAAGGCCACTTCGCGGATTCGGGCGACGGCACGATCGTGCGAAGGGGCATTGATGATCTTAAGGACCAGGACATCCGGATTGCATACGAGAGCTACGCGAAGGACGGCACCTCCCAATTCAGGCACAAGGGTGAAAAGGGAGGCTACTATGTTAATGTCCGCGAACTGCAATTCGAAGGCATCGACTGGGTGGCGATCACGGCAGTCCCCGAGGCCTTTCTCTTAGCGGACATCTCCGAAAGCATCCAGCTGGCGGCCATTCTGGCTGCTTTGACGATGGCTTTGGCAGCCGCCGCGCACCTTGCAGTCACTAGAGTGCTGTTAAGGCCCGTCAGCCATCTTCTTGAGGTATCTGGGAAGCTTTCATCAGGAGACCTTTCGCATAGGGCGCGCGTGCTAAGAGATGACGAGCTTGGCGGCATATCGAAGAGCCTTAACAGCGTAGCTGACAAGATGGAGGACCTGATAAGCAACCTTGAGGCGAAGGTAAGCGAGCGCACTAGGGAGCTGAACAACGCGAATGTCACGCTTGAAGAAAGCAGGGGCCGGCTGCAGCTGCTTCTTGACTCGACCGCCGAGGCCATATTCGGTATCGATATGGAGGGCATATGCACATTCTGCAATGCCAGCTCGTTGGCAATGCTCGGCTATGAAAGCCAGGAGGACCTCCTCGGCGAGAACATGCACCTCAAGATCCACCACAGCCATATGGACGGTTCAGATTACCCGGCTGAAGACTGCAGGATATACAAGTCCATATGGGAGGGCAGAGGCTACAAGGCTGACGATGAGGTGTTCTGGAGGGCGGACGGCACCTCCTTCGAAGTCGAGTACAATGCGTATCCGCAGATAAAAGACGGCGCTATCGTAGGCGGCGTCATCACCTTCATGGATATCACGGACAGGAAGAGGAAGGAAGAGGAGATCAGGTATCTAAGCTGCCATGACGTTCTCACCGGCCTTCATAACAGGAGCTGCTTCGAGAAGAACCTCGGCTCACTGGACGTGGACGGCGGCCTGCCACTTTCGGTCGTCTTCGCGGACATAAACGGGCTGAAGATGACCAACGACATATTCGGACATGCCGCAGGCGACCAGCTCATAAGGAAGGCTGCGGAGATACTTAAGTCATCATGCAGGGAAGGCGATTCGATCTCCAGAGTGGGCGGAGACGAGTTTATAATCATTCTGCCGAGGACTGGCAGATACGAAGCGGAGGAAGTCGTCTCAAAGATCCGGAAAGGCTTCCTGGATGCAAGGATAGCTGCCGTCAAATGCAGCATCTCCCTGGGGATAGACACTAAATCGGTCAAAGGGCAGCCGATAGAGGCAGTGATCGCCAATGCGGAGAATGCCATGTACCAGGACAAGACGATGAACCGTGAGAGCGTTAATAAAGCCCTGATCGACACACTTGTCGAGACCCTATACGCGAGGAGCCCCAGAGAGAGGAAGCATTCGGAGGCAGTAAGCCAGTTATGCGGCGAACTAGGCGCAGCGATGGGTCTTTCCGAAACAAGGGTCAAGAAGCTGATGAGGGCGGGCTACCTCCATGACATAGGAAAGATAACGCTTGATCAAGCGCTTCTTTCGAAATCCAGCCTGACCGGCGAGGAGTTCGAAAGCATGCGCCAGCACTCTGCAGTGGGGTATCGGATACTGAACCTTTTCGACGATACCCTTGACCTTGCCGAACCTGTCTACAGCCACCATGAGAGGTGGGATGGCAGAGGTTACCCCAGGGGGTTGAAGGGCGAGCAGATTCCGCTTCTCTCCAGGATCATCTATGTAGTCGAGACCTATGATAGGGTGCTAAACGGCGAAGGCTGGAGCAGGGGCACAGGTAAGAAGGAGGCCATCGAGGAGATCCGGAAAGGGGCGGGCACCCAGTTCGATCCGGCTATAGCGGAGCGGTTCGCAAAGATGATGGAGGAGAAAGACGCCAAGTACTGAGCCCATCTGCGGCCTTCAGGGATGCCAGGGCAGCCTGGCCATGGGTTATGGGCTTGCCTGTCTGCTGCGCCTTGGCGGCGGAGGCGCTGTCTTGCGAATAATTCTTCGCTTACCCTGGAGCGATGGCAGATGATCTGCCAAAACGAGATACCGGCACATCAGCAATGCCACATCATGATCCCATCTGCAAATAAGCTGGCATATAGGCTGGTAACTAGGGCATCCTCAAGGCTGAAGCTTCTCTGACAGCCGGTTTGGTTAAGCTCTGCTTCTTTCTTCTCTCCTGGAACGCATATGGACTAAATAAAAAACACAGAATATGGAAGGAGCCCGGAAGCAAGGATAGAAATACCACTTAGCAGCATATCGGGATTTCCAAGCCAGTCCGGTCCGAAGCCGGCAGCTCGGCGAAAGTAGCATAAGGATGCCAGCTTCGGCGACTTCTCGCAAAGGAGACAGGCAATTGAGGAAGATTACCATTGCAGTAGTGGCCTTTCTGCTTGCAATCGGGCTTTCAGGGTGTAGCGAGTACATTTGGAACTTCTGCGTGAACGGTGTATACACTGCTGAGTATGTCGTAATGAAAGACGGCGATCACATCAGGTCCCAATATGGATACGATGGCTGGATTGTAGTCGACGTGTCCATCGCGAACATAACGGACAGCATGCATACGCTGGCTTCCTACAACAACCAGTTCCTGCTCATTGACATGGATGAGGGCAAATACTACGATAATGCAG
>CAZNZD010000064.1:0-9209 GCA_964577435.1 uncultured Clostridia bacterium | reverse complement strand
CAGATAATCGGGCCTATCATCTACTTCATCTTCGGCAGGGGCGAGGAATGATGGACATCCTCCGTATCGAGCATCTCATCAAGAGCTTCGGCGACAACAAGGTCATAGACGACCTGTCATTCAGCGTGCCTGAGGGCTCCATCTTCGGATTCATAGGGCCGAATGGCGCAGGCAAGACCACCACGATGAAGATGGTGCTAGGCCTTCTAAGGGCGGACAGCGGCCAGATTACCGTTTGCGATGAGCTGGTGACATTCGGGCAGACAAAGACCAACAGGTTCATCGGTTACCTGCCAGACGTGCCGGAGTTCTACAACTACATGAAACCGAAGGAATATCTGGCCCTTTGCGGGCAGATAACAGGGCTTGAGGCTGCCGCAATCAAGAGCCGGAGCGGGGAGCTCCTCTCCATGGTGGGCCTTGAGAAGGCCAACAAGAGGATAGGCACTTTCTCGCGCGGCATGAAGCAGCGGCTCGGCATCGCCCAGGCGCTTCTTAACGGACCCAGGCTTCTCATATGCGACGAGCCGACGTCCGCCCTGGATCCCATCGGACGCAAGGAGATCCTGGAGATACTGCAGCAGGTGAAGGGCAAGACCACAGTCATCTTCTCCACCCACATACTCTCCGACGTCGAGCGCATCTGCGACCGTATCTCCGTGCTCTACAACGGCAAGCTTGCGATGTCGGGTACGCTGACGGAGCTTAAGGCGCAGCACAAGCGGGACAGCCTGTTAATCGAGTTCGCGTCGGCAGCCGATAAGCAGCGGTTCGTCGATATCCCCAAGATCAAACCCTTGCTGGTGAATGCAGATCAGACTGATTTGGGCATCACCCTTCACAGCGGCGATGTCCAAGGAGCAGAGGCGACAGTGCTAGACACCCTTTCGCAGGGCGGGATACTGCCAATAAAGATAGAGGTGCTTGAGCCGACCATCGAGAGCCTCTTCATGGAGGTGGTGAGATGAACGCTTACATCGCCTTCGTAAGGAAGGAGTTCCTAGAGTACTCACGCACTTACAAATTGTTCACACTTGTAGCGGTGTTCCTGTTCTTCGGCTTCATGAACCCCATCACGGCGAAGGTTATGCCGGAACTGCTGGATTCCTTGATGCCAGAGGGAATGAGCATAAGCTTGGGAACCCCGACTGCATTTGATTCCTGGGCCCAGTTCTTCAAGAACATATCCCAGATGGGAACGATAGTGTGCGCCATCGTGTTAAGCAGCGTTTTCGCAGGTGAGCTAAGCCGCGGCACACTGATCAACATGCTGACCAAGGGGCTGCCGAGGCCAACCGTCATCCTGTCCAAGTTCACAGCCGCAACGGCAGTATGGACTCTGAGCTACGTGCTGTGCTTCGGCGTCACATATGGCTACACCGCCTACTTCTGGAGCATGGAGGGGGTTATAAACCTATTCCTTTCAGCCTTCGGCCTGTGGCTGTTCGGTGTACTGCTGATTGCCCTGTTGATCTTCGGAGGAGTGCTCACGGGAAGCATCTACGGAAGCCTCCTTGTTACGGGTGGCGCAACGGTGCTGATGACCATCCTCAACATTGTGCCTGCTGTGCAGAGGTTCAATCCGATAACGCTTTCATCGGGAAACATGGCATTGCTTACGGCGCAGAGGGTGGCGTCGGACTTCACGCCGGCAATACTGGTCTGCACTATGCTTATGGTTGCACTTATTGCTATTTCGATAGGAATGTTCAACAGGAAGCAGATGTAAGGCCCTAATAAACAGATCCAATGCTTTGAGCAAAAGCGCGCCCTTTAACGTGACCGCACTGCTGCTCATCAGAAGGTGGGTCAAATCTGGTCGTCACATGCAGGTCTAGACCACGTCGGCGCTGGTGTTAGGAAAGGCCAAAGATAATGCCGATTCCATCCGACAAGGTAAGCTAGGCTTGGCTCTTGCCAGATTAAGCAATCAATGGCCTTGCCTCCCACCCGTCATAACGGCCGCCCTGGATCCAGAACGATTACATCCTTCCATATAAGCTGCCGACAGCAATCCCGAGCAGAAGGAACCTTGCCGCATTGAATGCAACGCCGACGAAGAAGAAGTCGACGGCATCTCCTTGAGCTCGCAATAGCATAGGCAGATCGATCAGCATTATGGCTATAACCAAGGCGATGGTACTCAGAAACACAGATTTTTGAATCGAGCCATTTGTCGGAATCCTCGGATAAAAACGAAGCAGGAAGTAGCTGACAAGGCATCCGAAGGCTATTCCGGCAATCAAAGAGCTGATCCAAACCGTCTCAATGCTCCAGTTCGAAAATGCCGCCCTGTACCTCGCCGCGATGGGGAGCAGGGAGGTCACAAGCGTTGTCATCCAGAACACTGCCCCTCCCGCAAGGGCTAACATGCAAAGCTTCATTATGGATAAATTCGGTTTCTGCTGCGAGCTCAGGCATTCTGCAAAGGTTCTCATATGCTCTCCCTCACTAATGTAATCTGAATGGATCTGTCGTTACTGCCCCTACGAAAGCATCGAAACGGGCTCCTGCCCCGTTACTTTCTTGATGATCAACCAAAGGCTAAGCGAGAACTCCGCCAGGAAGCTTACAGCCAATCCGGGATATGTGATCGAGTCTAAGCCCGGCAACAGGAAGAACTGGAAGAACCATATCATCACACCTACGAAGTCGGCCATCAGCAGCAATCCGAGCCATTTCGGAAGGAAGCTCGACTTGTACACCAGATATCCAAGCGGCAACAACCACGTGCCGAAGAAGATCTGAGCTATGATGAAGCCGCTCTTATGAAGGTTGAAAAACAGCAGATTCAGGGCATTAAGCTGGTCTGGCTGGAAAGCCCTCTGCATATCCGCGCTTGCTTTGATCAGTATTGGGGCGTACAGGAGCAGCAGACTGATGCACTGCACTACTACGCCTGCGGCATTGAGCATAAGAAACAGCAGGGCAAGGTTCTTATGGACCGGCTTCAGCAGGACGTAGAGGGCCCATGCGGCCAAGAGAAATAGGACTGCGGAGACCAGGTCATCGATGAAGCTAATGCGCAGAAGCTCCATCGAGTCTCTTATGAGCTCGGCTGTCCTAGCGGCATCCCCAAGAACGATGAGCCTTGAACGAACTACGCCTGCGAAGATGGATGTAATCATAAATGCAAGATATAGTAACCCGGCCCTTCTGGCGTCCTTTTGGCATGTTGTCATAGTCATGTACCTCCAAAACTTGTTTTGTCCCGTTCGATATTTTATACTGTACGGTGTAGTAAAACTTAAGTCAATAATAAATTACACTAATCGGTGTAATATTATTGGGGGCAAAATATGGAGGAAGCGAGAAGGGCAAGAAAAAAGAGGGATACCAGCCAGAAGCGTACAGCGATACTGGAAGGTGCAGTCAAGGTATTCACGAAGAACGGATTTGATGCTTCAAGCATGGATCACATCGCGGAAGTCGCCGGAGTGTCGAAGCGCACAGTCTATAACCATTTTCCGAGCAAGGAGGCCCTTTTTCAGTCGATAGTCGCGGATTTCCTGAAGCATCGCGATGAAATGAAGCCAATAAAGTATACATCCGCGTTGCCCCTTGAAGAGCAGATGAAGGAGTTCGCCAGGGCAGAGCTTTTCCTAATCGACGACCCCGTCCGAAGGGGACTATCGAAGCTGTTCACATCTGTATTCCTTATGGACGTCGATTTCGGCAGGAAGACCAGAAGCCAATATGAGCCCCACAAGGAGTTCATTGTCTGGCTCAATTCCGCGAAGGAGGACAATAAGCTCAGTTTTCAGTCTCCGGAGCTCACCGCTCGGCTTTTCTATGGTATGGTGGAAGGCTGCCTGACATATCCCGCGCTTTTCTCTAATGGCGAGAACCTTAAGCACATTGATGGTCTTCTAGATGAGATCGTTGCCACATTCTTGGCCCGCTTTGGACGTTGAGCAGCCAGGTGGCTATCTGTGCTGATAATCAGGGTGTTATCGCAACCTGGGTTCCTCAGTAGGTTGATAACAGAAGGACGGAGCTCGCTGCTCCAGCTCTATTCGATCCAGGTTATTTCCCCAGTTTAATCAGGGCAACTAGTGTAATTTCAACTTAAGAGTGCAACCGGAAATGGTTGCAGAATTGGGATGTAACCGAAAACGGTTGCGCTTAACCATAATAAAAGTGCAGTTATTTGCTTCAGCAGGCGAGTCTTATCACATCGAAATTAGCTTATCACAGGGAATAAAGGGAAGCCGCCTCCACTTTAAGCTGATGGAGGCAGCGGATATCAATAGATCATGGTTTTTATCGTCTAGGCCCTAGCCGCCTTCACCTCTGCGATGAACTTGGCGGCGTGCTCAGCCAGCTCATCCCACTTGGCCCCCTTGATCATTTCCTTATCCGTAAGCGAGGTCCCGGCTCCCACGAAGGCCGCTCCCGCCTTGATGTAGCTTCCCACGTTGTTGAGCGCGATTCCGCCCGTCGGCGTGAGCCTTATCTGCGGGAAGGGGCCCGCCATGTCCTTGAAGAACTCGGGACCCAGCTTCGTCGCGGGGAACACCTTCACGGCATCCGCCCCGCCCTCCCAGGCGGTGAGGATCTCAGTCGGCGTGAATGCACCGGGGATTACTACCCTGGAGTACCTCTTCGCCATCGCCACAATCTCCGGCTTGTACACCGGCGACACGATGAAGTCCGCCCCCGCCAGTATGGAAAGCCTTGCAGTCTCAGCGTCCAGTATCGTGCCGGCGCCGAGGAGCACCTTGCCCTTCAGCTTCTCGCCGACTTCCTTGATGACTTCTATTGCGCCCGGCACAGTCATGGTGACTTCTATCGCCTTGACGCCCCCGCGCTCTATCGCCGTGATGACGTTCACTAGCTCCGAGGGGTCCTTCGACCTTATCACCGCAACGACGCCGGTCTCTATAACCAGCTTGAGGTTGTCTTCCTTGCCCATCGTCGACATCTGCTCTCCTCCCAACATATGCGCAGTCTGCGCCCATAAATTGCCAAAACCCGGATTAGCTCCACTTAATAAAATAATACAAAAATCTTCTCCGACAAGAAGGATTTTTCTACATCGATGAAGAAAATCCTTTTCAGAAAAGAAAATAGTTGCGGAAATTTTCACAATGTTCGGAGGACCCGACTGATGCGAATCGACTCGGTGGAACTGGTTCACGTAAGGGTGCCGCTTAAGGAGCCCTTCAGGATATCGACGGCCGAGGTGTCCGAGAAGGACGCTGTGCTTTGCATAATCAGCTCAGGGGAGACCAAGGGGATAGGAGAGTGCTCCCCCATGTCCGGCTCGTTCTACAACGACGAGACCCCTGAGACGTGCATAGCGGCCCTCCGCTCGACACTGGTGCCGGCGCTTCTTAAGGAGGACCTGGCATCGCCTCATGACTTCGACCGCATCGCATCACTCATCCCCGGCGACATGTTCGCGAAGGCGGGCCTCGAGATGGGCCTCTGGGACCTGTTCGGCAGGGCCTCCGGCCAGCCGATCTACAGGATGCTTGGGGCAAGCGGCGCGCCGGTGCAGTCCGGCCTCGCAGTCGGGATATATGATACGGTCAAAGACCTCCTCGACAGGATAGAGGCTCACTTGAAGGACGGCTACGTCCGCGTCAAGGTGAAGGTGAAGCCGGGCTGGGACGAGGAGCCCCTAAAAGCCATAAGGAAGAAGTTCGGCGGCATAGAGCTCATGGTGGACGCAAACGCTGCCTACACAATCGAGCACCTCGAGGATCTTAAGAAGTTGGACAAGTTCAGTTTAATGATGATAGAGCAGCCCCTAGGGGCCGATGCCCTGGAGGATTCGGCAAGGCTACAGGCGCATCTGCGCACCCCCATCTGCATAGACGAAAGCGCAGATTCGCTCGCCTCAGTCGAGCGTGCAGTAAAGCTCGGCGCCGCAAGCATAGTAAACATCAAGCTCCAAAGGGTCGGAGGCTTCGGCCCCGCGCTGAAGATGCACGACTACTGCCTAGCAAATAAGATCCCCGTCTGGTGCGGCTACATGCCTGAGCTGGGCATATCAACAGCAGCCGGCCTACACATATCAGGCCTTCCCGGCTACATCTATCCGGGCGACCTAGAGCCGAGCCTAAGATGGTTCACCGACGACATAACCGAAGAACCCATCGCGCTTAGCGAACCTGGCTATATAGATGTGCCGCAGGGACCGGGCCTTGGAATCAACCTCGACATGGCCAAGGTCGAGAAGTACAAAGTCTGGTCCGAACTGCTTCAAGGTTAGGAGGAAGCATCATGGCAGATAGCATGAGGAAAGCATTCCGCGACAAGGCATACGGCAAGGTGTTCCCCGCGGTGCCCACCCCCTGGACCAAGGAAGGAAGGCTCCATGAGGCGGCGCAGGCCAAGTACGTGGAGCACCTGGCGAAGACAGGAGTCGGAGGTGCCGCCGTCTGGGCGCACACCGGCCGCGGCCTTCACATCCCGAGGGAGGTACGCCTTAATGTCATGCGCTCCTGGCGCGATGCCTTCTCCGACGGAAGGCTCATCATAGCCGGAGTGGGCGCCTACCCCGACATGAGCCTCGGCGATGCCGCCATGAAGGCGAAGTTCATAGAAGACACCAAGGTGATGGCGGAAGATGCCGTGAACTGCGGCGCGGACGCCTTCCTCTCATACGCTCCCATTGCCTGGAGGGACGCCCCCGACCAGGACGAGAAGGTGTACGAGTACCATGAGCTCCTGGCAAGCTACGGCAAGCCACTCGTGCTCTTTTACCTATACCGCGAGGCGGGCGGCATAAGCTACAGCCCCGAGCTTTTAAGCAAGCTCCTTGCCATCCCTCAGGCGGTAGCAATAAAGGTCGCCACCCTCGACTCTGTCACCACGTTCCAGGACGTGGCGGCGAAGATAAGATGCGAGCAGCCCGACCTGACGCTCATAACGGGCGAGGACCGCATGGTCGGCTACACCTACATGATGGGAGCCGGCGCCGCCCTCATAGGAATGGGTTCCGCCTGCACCGACGCCCAGGTCGCCATGACTGACGCATGGTTTAAGGGCGACTACGTGAAGTTCGTGCCCGAAAGCGCCAAGGTGGACGCCTACTCCGAGGTCACGTTCGCCAAGCCCCTGAACCGATACATAATCCGCATGCTCTGGTCCCTGGTGGCCGAGGGCATAATCCCCGAAGAGGCGGCCAACGACCCTATGGGCCTTGCAATAAGCAAGGAAGAGATAGCGCTGATAAAGCACACGATCGCGGCCAATGGATGGCTTCACGGCAGATGATCAGGTTCGGAGTAGCCGGGCTATGCCACTTCCACGCGAGGGCGATACTCGACTCCTCCATGAGCCGCGGAAGGCGCGGCGTGCAAGTCATCTCGATATCGGAAGAGGCCGATGCCCTGTATGAGGCCTCCGGCGCCGGATACGGGCTTAAGCGATACAAGGATGCAGCCACAATGTGCGAGCGCGAGAGGCTGGACGCGGTGGCGCTAGTCGAAAGGCCCGACAGGCGGGCCGAGACCGCGATGAGGCTTCTTTCCATGGGAGTGGATATCCTTATAGACAAGCCAGCAGCGCTCGACATGGAGACGCTAGGCAGGCTCGCAGAAGCGGCGGCCAAGGGGCCGGGTAGGCTCTTCCCGTACTTCACTGTGAGATACGAGGAGCCGGTCGCAAAGGCCCTCGAGCTTATAAGATCCGGGGCGATAGGGAACGTGAGCTCTTTTACGTCCCTTCGACCGCACAAGCTTCTGGCTGAAGCGAGGCCGGACTGGTTCTGGGATATGGAAGGCGGAGTCGCGGTGGACCTCGCCATACATGACATAGACATCTACCGCGCAGCCTGCGGGTTCGGGCATGGGATGGAGTTTACGGCATTCGGCGCACAAGGGAGCTTCGGCAAGGCGGCGAGTACGGATTACAAGGGCTTCATAGACAGCTGCCAATTCCTCCTGAGGCCGGAGGAGGGCCCATCGGGGAGCTTCCTTGTGGACTGGCTGACGCCCCCGGCGGACCCGCGCCACGGTGACTGCGCCTATTTCATAGCCGGCACCGAGGGGCGCATAGAGGCGAGGGGGACAGGCGGGGTACCCGGCGAGGGCGAGGCGCTAATCTTAGTTGGCGCAGGGAAGGCTCCGACGGCCGTCAAAGGCCGTCCTGGGGGGAGGCCCGGCATCCTGGACGATTTCTTTGCAGCAAGGTTCGGCGGAAGGGCTTCAGCCTTCGCCCCCGGCTGGGAGGACCTGGTGACGGCAAACGCGATCTCCATTGCCGCGGCAGATGCGGCAAGAAGCGGCACAGCAGTCAAGTATAACGGCGAAGTAATCCCCGAAAAGGGGCGGAGGTGCGGCGATGTCCTCGATTAGCATCATTCAGGACGGTACTGACGGAGAGGAGAGGAGCAGGCAGCTGGCAGGCGGCCTAGTCACACTCTCATCCATATCGGCATCGCTCAAGGACGCGGAAAGAAGGGTCGCCGAGTACATACTCGAAAACGCCAATGAGGTCATGTACCTGTCGATTACAGACCTTGCGGAAAGAAGCGGCGCAAGCGAAGCCACGGTATCCAGGCTTTGCAGGCGTCTCGGCTACAAGGGCTACCAGGAGATGAAGATATCGGCCGCGATGTCCATGATACCCGAGAAGAAGCAGGTGGACGAGACGGCGACCGAGGCCGACGACGGCTACACGACCTGCACCAAGGTTTTCAACGCGAGCATAAGGGGCTTGAACGAAACCCTTTCCATACTTAAACCCGCTGATTTGGACAGGGCCATAGAGGCACTGGCGAATGCGGAGATGATTGAGTTCTTCGGAAACGGCGGCTCGGCTGCAGTGGCAAAGGACGCCCAGCACAAGTTCGTGAAGACAGGCATACCCACGGCATACTATGAGGACGCCCACATGCAGCTCATGTCGGCATCGCTCATGAAGAGGGGCGAGGTGCTGGTCGCGATATCCTACTCGGGCTCCAACAGGGACCTTTCAGAGGCGATGAGGATAGCGAAGGCCGCGGGCGCCTTCGTGGTACTGGTGACTGGTTTCGCGAAATGCCCGCTTGCGAAGTACGCCGACGTGAACCTCTGGGTGTCGGCGGGCGAGAAGTTCAAAAGCGAGTCGTCGAGGTCGAGGATAGCGCAGCTTTGCCTGCTTGACTCCCTATACGTAGCAGTGGTGCTCAAGCTGGGCGAAAAGGGGCTGGACAGCCTCAGGAAGACAATGGAAGCGGTCGCAAGCAAGAGATTCTGATTTTGGAAGAGATTTAT
>CAZNZD010000063.1:0-9246 GCA_964577435.1 uncultured Clostridia bacterium | reverse complement strand
GTCTCGCCGTCTACGAACATCAGGACCCTGTCGAAGAAAATCTCGTCGCCCTTCATGCAATCAAGCTTCTCCACCCTAAGGGTCTGTCCGGGCTCGACCCGGTACTGCTTACCGCCGGTCTCGATTACCGCATACATAGGCAATTCTCCTTAATACAGGCTCGCCGGCCCAAGGCAGGTCGCGTGGGACCTTTACTGGCCTTCTCCGTGCGGCAGTATGGCAGACAGGCTGCCACAGAATGAAAGTATATTATTCTCCGGCCTTCGTGTCAATCGCCAAGTTATCTGAGCCCTCCGCCGGGGCCTTCTTCCTTCGTGTGTACCTGCGCTTGGGCTTCTGCTCAGCCTCCGACTCCTTGGCCGCCTCTGGCTTCGCCTCAGTCCGGGGCTCAGGCCTCGTTCCCTTGACCGCGGTTTTCGCGGGCTCTGCTTTCGCATCGGCTTCGGATGCCTTTGCAGCCTCGGCCGGGGCTCCTTCGGGCTTCTGAGCCGCCTGCTTATTCTGTGCCGGTTTCCTTCCCCTTCTGGCCGGGGCCTTCTTCTCCTCGGGCTTGGATTCCTGCTCCGCGGATCTCTCGATGGCGGCCTTCTCAGCTGGGGCTGGCGCCTTCCTCGGAGATGTTTCCTGTTTCGCCTCATGCGCCGGCGTGAGAGCTTCATTGGGAAGAGAGGCGCTTGCCGCCTCCCCCACCTGGTTTTGCAAGGGAGCTTCTTCCGGAGCCTGCGCTGCCGCTGAGGAATCCGATCCGGCCGGCTGTGCCGCCGGTTTCCTGCTGCGGTGGCGGCGGCGCCTCCTCTTCTTGGCCGGAGCCGCCTGTTCTGAAGCCTGGTCCAGAGGCTTCTCGGAGACAGATGCGTCAGGCACTTCCGTCACCGAAGGCTCTGCTTCGGCCTCGTCCTCCTCGGAGGGCGCGGCCTCGTCCTTGTCGATGGCCTCGGCAGACGCCGCGGCGCTTGCCGCCTTGTCCTTCGAACCCCTGCGGTGGCGGCGGCGGCGCCTCTTCTTCTTTATCTCCTGAACAGCATCCGCCCCCGCCTCTTCCTGGGAGGCGGCTGGCATCTCGACTGCAGGTGCGTCGGCGGCCTTCACGGCAGGGGCCTGCTTTCTGGGCTCCCTAGCCTCCAGGATGAGCGCATCCTCGTCGTCCTCGTCCTGGATGCTCCTATACTGGCGCCTCACCTCGGGCTGGCCTTCGACCCTTGCCTTCGCATAGGTCTTGAACACCCTGCTGACCTTCGCCTTGACGGTCTTGCCCACCAGGGCGGCGGCGTCCTCGATGTGTATCTCCATGCCCTTATAGGTGCCTATGCCCTGTTCGGGCCTTTCCGCGTTGACTTTGCTCACAGCCACCTCGATGACGTCGGATTTCTTCACCGGATGCACCAGGGCCAGTATCTCCTCGAGGCTTCCGATGGCAATAACCTTCACGTCATCCCTGCCGAGGTTGGGGTCGGCCTTGATGAAGATGTCCCTCATCGTCTGAGCTTCCAGCTCGACGATGGCTGCGGAGTTGTCGTGCGACAGCTCCCCGGCCACATATGGGTTCAGGCCTATGAGGAGGGCCTGCATGTCGGTTGCGGCGGCCTCCCTCTTTATAAGGCGCTCAGCCCTCAGGGCGAGGGTCTCCTCGGAGATGACCTTTCCCCTACCATCGCAGATGTCGCAAGTGCGGTGAGTGAGCTCCACCAGCCCCTGCTGCGACTTCTTCCTTGTCATCTCGATGAGGCCCAGCTTTGTTATGCCGAGTACGGATGTGCGGGCCTTGTCCTTGGTGAGGTGCTTCTCCAGCTCCTCCAGGACCCTCTTCCTGTGATCCTCAGACTCCATGTCTATGAAGTCGGCTATCAGTATGCCGCCTATGTTTCTAAGCCTTATCTGCCTTGCAAGCTCGGCTGCGGCCTCCATGTTGTTCCTGAAGGCCGTGTCCTCAAGGTCCTTGCTGCCTGTGAACTTGCCGGTGTTGACATCGATTACCGTAAGGGCCTCAGTGGTATCGAATATGAGGTAGCCGCCGCTGTTGAGCCATACCTTGCGGCGCGTCGCCTTCCATATCTCCTCTTCTATGCCGTAGGCCTCGAAAACCGGCTTCTTGTCGGCGTAGAGCCTTATGCGGGGATCCTTCTCCCCCTCCTCCAGGTGAAGGAGGTCGGATACTTTGCTGTAGTCTCCCTGGGTGTTCACCGTGAACTCCGTGACGTCGTCTCCGAAGTAGTCCCGGGCCATCCTGTAGACAAGGTCCGCGTCGTAATGTATCATGCTGGGCGCCTTGACCCTTGCCGACTTGGCCTTGATCTTCTTCCATGCCCTAGTAAGAAACTCAATGTCTCTTATTACTTCCTCTTCTGACTGCTCCTCCGCCACCGTCCTGACGATGAGCCCCATGCCCCTGGGCTTTACCTTGTGGGCGAGGTCTCTAAGCCTGTCCCTGACTCCGTCATCTGAGATCTTCCTGCTGACGCCGACGTAGTTAACCGAGGGGATGAGGACGACGTATCTGCCTGCAAGCGTCACATCGGTGACCACCCTTGCCCCCTTTGTGCCGATCGCCTCCTTGGTGACCTGCACGAGCACCTCCTGGCCAGGTTTGAGAAGATCCTTGATGCTCTTGCCGCGCGCCTTAGGCAGCTCGACCTCGTCGCCATTTCTTGTGGATTTCACTATGTCCGGCAGGCTGGCTGCCGCATCGTCCACATACAGGAACGCGTTCTTCTCAAGGCCGATGTCCACGAAGGCGGCCTGCATGCCGGGAAGTACGTTCTCCACTTTTCCCTTGTAGATGTTGCCCAGCACTGAAGGGTGCCTGCTCCTGTCGAGGAAAAGGTCCGCAAGCTTACCGTCTTCTATCACGGCTGCGCGGACTTCCCCGTTGCTGTTGTCAATAACTATCTTTCTTGCCACAATCTCAGCTCCTAAATCTTTCCGAATAGTATGTGCTCCCGCATCCCGTCATAGGGTCAAGAAGACCAGAGCCCAGCCCCAATAGCAGCCCGATCCTGCATGTATCCTGAGAGATGCCGAAATCCTCTCCCGACGCGGCGGAAAGCGCCCCCATGAACTCCTGCGGCCTAAGGTTCCTGTTGCCGCAGGCAAGGCTCACAGTAAGTGATTCCTCACGCGCCTTTGCATCAAGTATGAGGCTTCTCGCCTCTTTTGTCTTCCCCTCTTTGCCGGCTACCGTCACGCTTGGCAAAGCCATTAGGGCCTCAATAGCCCTTTCAAGTGCGGTTTCCGTCCAACCGGCCTTTCCTTTGGAGTACGGCCTGACCTCGTAGACTGCCGCTTCCACCTTCGCCGGAAGGGAGTAGGAGCCGTCGAAGGACCCTGCGGCGATGATCGGCATCGAATCATGGAATGCCGCCTCGCCGGCTTTGACCACTTCCTCAGGCGGCACAGGCTCAGTAAGGAATATGTCCATGTGCTCCGCAATCGAGCTTACGCCCACCTGGAGGGCGGCGGCGAAGCTCATCCTGGGCCTCGGGGTGAAGCCCTCCGAGTAGAGAAGTGGGAGGTCCATCCGCCTGAGCGCCCTTTCGGCGCCCCTGATGGTGTCCAGGTGGGATATGTACTTGCCGGCTCCCAGCTTCCCGTACCTTATCCTTATGATGTATCCGCCGTGTCCCATCAGATGCCCGCCCCCCTCAGGAGGTTTGTGACGCCTTCCGAGCAGACGCCGCACATGCTGCAGCCTTCTGTCCTGCAGTCGGGCGTAAGCTCGCCCCTCCTTGCCTTCTCGTACTCCTCGATTAGAAACGCCTCATCCAGTCCCACGCTCATGTGTGACCAGGGAAGCCTTGCACCGGGAGTGAAGCTCCGTGAAGCCTCGGCGTCCAGGTCCATCCCCGCCTCCTCGAACGCCTTGAACCAGAAGCCAGGCATAATGCACTCGCCCCAGCCGTCGAACCTTGCGCCGAGCCTGTAGGCGCTTAGGATGACTCCCCCCATCCTGCGGTCTCCCCTGCAAAGGGAGGCTTCCAGCCTGCTTGAGAACGAATCCGGGAATGACAGGGCTACGTCCTTCCTCTTCAGCAAGGACTTAAGCCTGGCCTTCTTCGCCTCTGTCGTCTCCTGCCTCTCCTGGCCTAGCCACTGGAAAGGCGTGTTCGGCTTGGGCACCAGGGTGCCTACGCTTACGTTCACCCTCGCCCTGGGCTTCCTGCCCTGTGCTAAGGCGACCTGCCTTCCTATTTCGAGGACCTTCAGGGTGAGCTCGGCGATTCCGTCCACATCCTCCTGGGCCTCGAACGGAAGGCCTATCATGAAATAGAGCTTGATGAGATCCCATCCGGCCTCGAAGGCGGCCCTTGCCGCGTCTAGCAGGTCCTGCTCGCTTACCCCCTTGTTAATTATGTCCCTCATCCTCTGCGTGCCCGCCTCGGGGGCGAAGGTGAGCCCCGTTCTCCTATGCTCGCCGACCTTCCTTGCAAGGCCGATGGAGAACGCGTCTATCCTCAGAGACGGAAGGGAGACCGCGACCTTCCTGTCAGATAGCTTCGGTGTGATCTCGTCCACTAGCCTTTCGATTCCGGAATAGTCCGCGGAGGAAAGCGACAGGAGCGAGACCTCGTCGTAGCCTCCCGCCTCAGTCCTTTTAAGGGCGGCTTCGGCAAGGCTTCCGACCGACCTCTCCCTTACGGGCCTCGTCGCATATCCTGCCTGGCAGAACCTGCATCCGCGGTCGCACCCGCGCATGAGCTCGACTGCCGCCCTGTCGTGTATGCACTCCATCATCGGCACGATGTCATAGTTGAAAGTGGCAGGAAAACTCTCAAGGTCCGCAAGCACCCTCCTTCTGACGGTATCCCGCATCGGGTCATGGATTGAGGGCACATACATCCCTTCGATGCCCGAGAGCTCCTTCATGGCGGCGGCCTTGTCCAGCTCCCCGTCATGCCTTCTTTCCAGCACCGACATTATCTCCGATATGGCCTCCTCGCCGTCTCCGAGGAAGAAGCAGTCCAGGAACCCTGCCAGAGGTTCCGGGTTCTGGACGCAGGTGCCTCCCGCCATTACTATCGGGTCCGACTCCCCCCTGTCCTCCGACTTAAGTGCAAGCCCGCTCATCTCGAGCAACTGCAGCACGTTCGTGTACGAAAGCTCGTACTGGAGGGTTATGCCTATGGCGTCGAAGCGCGATGCCGCAGTGAAGCTCTCAAGCCCGTAGAGGGGCACGCCTTCCGCCCTCATCGCCCTTTCCATGTCCTTCCAGGGGGAGTAGGCCCTCTCGGCCCGCCAGCCTTCGTGCGAGTTCACTATGTCGTACAGGATCTTGAAGCCTAAAAAGGACATCCCCACCTCGTAGGCGTCAGGAAAGGCCAGCAATATGCTTGCCCTTGCCTCCTCGAAGCGTCCGCCGGCCGCGCCGGGCTCCCCGCCGGCGTACCTGGCCGGTTTCTGGACGAATGGCAGTACCCTCTCGTCCAGGAGCCTTCTCAGCTTGTCTCCCGACAGGTTCCCGTCGGGCATGTATCTCTCCGTTGAATCCATTTGCTCTCCGATCAGAATAGAATCTTCTTCCTTCGCATGCTTACGCTTTGCACCAGGGCAAGGCCCAGGGTCGTCGCCATCACTGACGAGCCTGCCGCGCTGAAGTAGGGAAGCGGGATGCCGGTGCAGGGCATTATCGCGATGCTCATGCCCACGTTTATCAGGACATGGGTAAGGAGTATGGCCGCCATGCCCACTCCGAGGAGGTTTCCGAACCTGTCCTGGGATGCTATCCCCACAGCCAGGCACCTCCATATGATGACGAACATGATGACAAGGACCGCGGCGGCGCCTATGAACCCCAGCTCCTCGCCTATCACGGTGAATATGAAGTCGGAGTGGTGCTCCGGCACGAAGCCCAGCTGCACCTGGGTGCCCTGCGTGAAGCCCCTGCCGAGCAGGCCTCCGGATCCGATGCCTATGACCGACTGGATGACGTTGTAGCCCGCTCCGAAAGGGTCTCTTCCGGGGTTGAAGAAGGTGAGAATCCTCTCCTGCTGGTAGGTGTCCAGGAAGAAGAAGTAGCCAATCGGCGCGGCCACGAATAGCCCTGCTCCCGTCATCCCCAGCATGAGCTTCGTATCGGCCCCCACCGCCCAGAGCATGGCAATCACCAGGGGGATGAAGACAAGGGCGGACCCGAGGTCGTTCTGGATTATCACGATGCCCGTCGGGATGGCCGCCATCAGAAGCGGCAGTATCATCTGCTTCAGCCCTATCGCGCCTTCGATTCTCGATATCTGCCCGGCCAGCGCCACGGCGACTCCGATCTTCACGAATTCCACGGGCTGTATCGAAAGCCCCCCGATTCTAACCCAGCCGTATGCACCCCTGACCCTCACACCGATTACTGTCACGGCCGCAAGCAGGGCTATCGAGCCGAGGTATACCAGCCAGTGGGTCTTCTTCAGGAACCCGTGCCCCATGATGAGGGCGACGACTCCCATGCCCAGACCGATGGCACCGGCGATAGCCTGCTTCTTCACTATGGCGAAGGGGTCTGCCGACGTAAGGGACGGCTGGGAGTACGTCGCGCTGTAGAGCATGACGCATCCGAATATGAAAGCAGTGATGGATGCCAGAAGGAGCAGCCCGTCGATGTCCCTCAGCATCTTCCTGTTCACAAGCCTCATCCCCTCGGCCCCCTTCTGGACAGCCTGCCCGCCTCGCCCGAGCTAAGCTCGAGTGATCCCTTCTCCGAAGACAGCGAGTACATGGTCACCGGCGAGCCCACTTCATCCTTGAGCTTGATGGACTTCCCGCCGATTGCGCAGTCTGCCGAGGCGAAGCCCCCGGCAATTATCCTCGCGCCCCCATCCGACGGCCAGCCGGCATGAAGGCTCCCGCAGGCAATCCCGGTCACTATGATGTCGCCGCCTGCAGTGACCCTGGAGCCCGGAAGCACATCGCCAAGTATGAGGACGCTGCCTTTTAAGCTCATGGACCTTCCGGGCACCACATCTCCCCTTATGATTTCGGCAGTGTCCGAGGGCTCGTCCTTTGACTGCACCCTTCCAAGAAGCGCCGTCTCCTCGTCTGAGAGCGCGGTCTGGGTTATCATCGCGGCGGCCTTCTCCTCAGCGCTCTTCCTGTCGGACACGGAGCAGGAGAGCCCGTACCTGGCGAACGCGGACCTTATGCCCTCCGAGGCGGCGTCGGGGATGGCTCCGGCCTTGCTCTCCACGGTTATCCTGTGCCCTGCATAGAAAGTCGGGTTCGCCGCCAGCTTCTCCTCTATGCTTTGAAGGGCCTCCGCCATGTCTGCCCCCTCCGACAGGACCACCTTCAGGGACCTTCCGGTGCCCTTGAAAATCACGTCCCTTTGCTTCACGGCTCTACCTCCTTTCCTATTGTGCGGGCACTGTGCCCTGCCCTTCAGGCTTTGCGTACTCTGCCAGCCCGAAGTAGCATTCCAGCATGTCCCTCGCGATATAAGCCGAGGATGTTATCCCGTTTTCCAGAAGCACCGCAACGACGATTTCGGGCTTGTCCGACGGAGCCCAGCACACGAACCACGCGTGCTCGTCCTTGGGGGGAGCCTGGGCTGTCCCCGTCTTCCCCGACACCGGGATCGGGAAGCCATTGAAGTGCCTCGCGCCCGTGCCCTCGGTGACCGTCATCCGCATGCCCTTCTGTATGGCATCCCATGTAGAATCCTTGAGCTCTATGCGCTCGACCACGTCATCCTTCCCGCTTGGGGTGAAGGAGCCGTCAGGCCCTATGATGCCCTTGACGATGGTTGGCTCGTAAAGGGTGCCCCTGTTTGCGATGGCGGAGTACATCCTTGCTAGCTGAAGCGGCGTCACGGTGACCATCTGGCCTATGGTGTAGGAGAGCTTCTCTCCGGGCATGACCTTCCTGTCAGAGCTTTTCAGCACCTTGCCGGCGCTCTCGATGAGCGCAAGCTCGATTCCCGTCCTCGCCCCCAGCCCGAATCGCTCGGACATCTGGGAGAGCTGGTCTACGGTAAGGCGCTTGCCCAGCTCGTAGAAGTAGATGTTGCAGGACGTCGCGATGGCCTCGTACAGGTTCACATAGCCGTGTGAGTAGCCGAACTCCCATGACATGCACCTCATGCCGTAGTACTTCTCAGCTACGCCCTGATTGCAGAGGAACTCCTCGTTAGGATTAAGAAGCCCTGCTTCCAGCGCCGCGGCGGCCACTATAGCCTTGAAGGTCGACCCAGGCGGGAACGCGCCGCTTATCGCCCTGTTGAAAAGCGGAGACGGCTCGGAGCTCAGTTTCTTCCAATCTGCAGTCGACACGCTTGGTATGAACAGCCCTGGATTGTAATCCGGGTAGGATGCGAGCGCAAGGACCTCGCCGTTTCTGGGGTCCATCGCAACGATCGCGCCGCTTCTTAGGTCGGGGGACTTCCCCGACTGCCTTAGGGAATCTATCATCTCCCCCAGCAGCCTCTCCGCCTCCGACTGAAGCTTGAGGTCCAGGGTGAGCACGACAGAGCTTCCCGGCACCGGGTCAACCGCCGAAAGCGTGGATACCGGGCTTGCCGCCGAGTCGACCTCAATCCTGTTTATCCCGTCCTTGCCGTGAAGCCACTGCTCAAGCTGCCTTTCTATCCCGGATTTGCCTATCTGGCTGGAGTTTCTGTAGCCCGATGTGCCGAGCTCCCTCAGCTCGTCCTCGTTGATCTGACCCATGTACCCGATTACGTTTCCAGCCACGCTACCCTGCGGATACATCCTGTAGGGCTCCTCCTCTATGAGGACGCCCGTAAGCTCGTACCTTCTTTCGGCGACGCTCGCCAGGACCTTGGGGTCCGCGTCGGCGATGAGCTTCAGCGGCTTGTAGGGCTGCCTGAAGGCGCCCTTCGTATGCTCGTCGTACTTCTTCGTCATCTCATCGAGGCTCATCCCTGTAAGCTGCGCAAGAAGCTTCAAAGTCGCCTGCTTGTCGACTACGTCCTTGGGCACGATGCTTATGCTGTAGGCGGTACGGTTTGTCGCAAGTACAGCGCCGTTTCTGTCGAGTATCTCCCCGCGGGGCGCGGATATATAGACCTTGGCGAGCCGGTTCTGCTCGGCCTTCTCCAGGTAGTAAGGACCCTTGATGACCTGAAGGTACCAAAGGCGGGAGAGTATGACCAGGAATATGATTATCGCTATCCCTAGGATCGCCCGGGTCCTGTCCTCGAGCGTATCCATCCTTCTAAACCTTGCTGCCATCTATCCTCCGAAATCCCACCGGATCAGCCCACCTTCACCCTTAATCCCAACCTGAAATGCAGCAGCCAGTACATGG
>CAZNZD010000062.1:0-9293 GCA_964577435.1 uncultured Clostridia bacterium | reverse complement strand
GGGGACCCGTGTCCTACGAAAAGGACCGGCATCCTTTGCATGATTCTCTGCCCCCCTCTTAGCCCTTCAGGGTTACTGCTCCAGGTAGATCAGTGCTCCAAGGCCGGTATCAAGCAATGCACCAGAGGACTCCGGTTTGCCTTATGTCCAGTCGGACTCACTCGCTCTCTAAAAGGTGGGTAGATAATTCGGGGAGAGCAGGTCAAAACGCACCTGACCATGCTTAAGCCCTATCAACCAACTGCTCAAGGCCTAGCTTCTATGTTGAACCTTAGAACCGTTCTCATCTTTGCGGGATCGGTTTTCCGAGGGTCAGACAGGTAGATTTCGCGGTGAACCTTTGATGACCTCAAATATCCTTTATCTTCGCAGAACTGCTCCATAAGTGAAAAGCTCGCGGGTTCCTCAGCGTACGGGCCGATATGCATCATTTGGCAGCACAGACCCTCTTCAATTGCCTCCCGCCTGATCTTGTCCAAAGACGGATTATGCTTCTTCTGCTTCGCCTCGGATAAGAAGCGTTGAAAAAGCCCTTCTGTAAGGAACTCCGGCTGGCGTATCATGATTCGGTACTTGAGGTTGCTTTTATCGGCTAACCCCTTATCCGGGTCCACCAGGTCCCAGACCCCCTCAAGAGGGAAGACGGTATACTCGTAATAGCCTGGTGGAACAGCATTGCCTTTATTAGACATTCTGACCGTATAGCTGAAGCCGTATAGGGCGGCCGTATCATCAGCAAATCCTTCTCTGTTGGGATCGCCTTGGCCTTCGATGACGGCGAATATAAACGCTGGGACGGCTATGATCCCTGGTTCCGCTTTTGGTGCGTAAATGGATTTGAAATCCCTCTTATAGTCGGTTTTCAGTGACATGAGGCCATCCTCCCAAAGAAATATGAATAAATCCCCAGGCTGTCTCCTTCAACCTTCAGGACTATCATCTCATCATCTTTCGGTGCACTCTGAGCATCCAATCAGTGCATGAATCGGGTACATCGTTCCTCTTGGCAGGGACCGTCTTGAGAACGGGCCGCTGATCACTTGATTACGAGGTTCACTAATGGTCTTTCATGAAAGCAGCGACTGAAATAACTGGTTCAATGAACTCGTTTGAACATAGGTCGAAAATAAGAGGGAAGTACTTGAGTTTACCCATTTGCTTTGAACTCGCCATCATCTGTCTTACTTTCTCATCAAGTGGGATTGTTAAAGCATCAAGTCGGGATTTCTCACGTACGTAGAAAGTCACCTTGAAGAATCCATCCCAGACCGATAACCATAGTACTGTCTTATCGCTCTTGCCGCCACGCATGCCTACGCGACTATGAAGCCCCTTAGCCAGCCATGCCTTGCCATCGTTGTAATAACGCCATTCCAACCGAATACCATGGCTCTCAAGCTCGCTTACAAGCTTCAAGTAGGCGTCATTCGCCTCACCAAGCGCTCCGGCAATGACGTCACATGACGGTTGCTGGTCAGGATCTCTCAATTGCAGCTTAGATGTGTTCATGATATCAATTACAGAACCCCATTCTCTGAAGCATGCACTTTGCTCTACGAAGGCCTGTTCTGCGGATCTAACTTCAACAAGCCTTCTGCCGGTCCTTTAAGACATTATTCAGGCTTTGACATCAATGCTACCGTCTCGATGTGCGATGTGAACGGGAACATGTCTACAGGCTGGACGGCCCTTATCCCGTAGCCCATCTGGGCAAGCTTTCCGGCATCCCTGGCCAGCGTGGCCGGGTCGCATGAGATGTAAACGATCTTCTCGATGCCCATTGCAGAGATGCCGCTTAATACCGCGGGTTCGCAACCTGCCCGCGGCGGGTCCAGGAAAGCCACCTTGGCCTTGAAGCCCTTCGCCCTGTTGGAACCTATGAGAAATTCAGCCTTACCGACCATGAACGATGCGTTGTCGATGCCGTTTCGCACCGCATTCGCCTCGGCATCCCTGATGGCTTTAGGATTATATTCTATGCCGAGGACTCTGGAGGCAGCCTTGGCTAGCATCAAAGTGATCGTCCCGATGCCGCAATAGATATCAAGGACGGCCTCCGTGCCCTCAAGGCCGGCAAGGGAGATGGCTTCTACGTACAGCTTCTCGGCTTGTGTGCTGTTCACCTGCAGGAACGAGGTGGGGGAGAGCATGTGCGAGAATCCGCCTACCAGGCACTCGATCTTCGGCACGCCGAATAAAAGGGTGTTCCTTCTTCCCATCGCCTCGCCGGAGTCCCTGGTGTTCAGGCTGTGATATATGCTGATCAATTCAGGAAACTTCTCCGAAAGCGCATTGGCGAGCTTGACATGCGTCGGGACGGGAGGAGCGGCGCTTACAAGGGAGAGCATCATCTTGCCCGAAGCTCCGGTCCTGATTACAGCATGCCTTATGCCAGCAGCGCCTAAGCCCTCAAGCTGGTTAAGTTCATCGCGAAGCGCCGAGAGCACCTCGAAGCCCTTCTCATCGACAACTGAGCATTCCTTGAGGTCGACGCAGGAGTGGGATGATCTCCGCCTGAAGCCGGCGATTGTCCCTGCATCCGAATGCTCGATCCTGTATTCCGCCTTATTCCTGTAGCGGAAGGGGTCATCCATCCCGATTACGGGCAGCACTTCCGCATCATCCAGCTTCCCGATGCGCCTTAATGCGTTCTCCACCACCTGCCTTTTCATCGAAAGGCCCGCCTCGTAGCTTACATGCTGCAGGGAGCAGCCACCGCACTCCCCGTAATGGGGGCAGAAGGGCTTGGCCCTGTCCGGCGAAGGGGTGAGTATCTCTTTTGCGTCAGCCCTGATGAAGGACTTCGCCTCGCCTGTGACTTCGGCGGCTACATCCTCGCCGGGCAGCGCTCCGTCAACGAAGACTACCTGCCCTTCGTGCCTTGCGACTCCTGCGCCCTCATGGGATATCCCGTCTATATGAAGCTTGATTCTGTTTGTTTCCGTCATGAGCCCTCCTGAAAGCTTTTCCTTTAGGATAACACAGCGAGAAAGGGACCAAGAAAGGGCGCCTGTGAGCGCGAAAAAGGTTGACACCTGAACACATGCGGCATATACTCGAACTGTTTCCGACTTAATTAGTAGGATATAAGATATGAAGATAACGGCGAGGACGGAATACGGGATAAGGGCCATGTACGCGCTTGCCAGGGCATATGGCAGGGGTCCTTTGTCCATGCGTTCCATAGCGCAGGACCAGCAGATACCGGAAAACTTCCTTGAGCAGCTTCTAGGGCAGCTTAGGAAGGCCGGTCTTGTGAATGCGACCAGGGGACCGTCAGGAGGCTATAATCTCTCGATGGAGCCCGGCAGGATCAGCTTCGGGGATATTGTCAGCGCCCTTGAAGGGCCAATCGCGCTTTGCGACTGCCTGGGCGGGGAGGCATGCGACAGGTTCGACGGATGCCCAGTGCACCCGGTCTGGGTCAAGATAACGGCAGGCATAAACGACATTCTGGACAGCTCGACGCTTAAGGACATGCTGTAGGAAGGAAGATCTTTATGGACAGGATTTATTTCGACAACTCAGCTACGACCCCGCTAAGGAGGGAGGCCCTCGAGGCCATGATGCCCTACCTTACGGAAGTATACGGCAACCCTTCGAGCATACACTGGTTCGGCAGGACAGCGAAGAAGGCCATGGAGGAGGCAAGGGTTTCAATCGCCCAGGCCATCGGGGCTGAACCGGCTGAGATAATCTTCACCGGGGGAGGCTCCGAGGCGGACAACCTCGCGATAAGAGGTGTCATGGAAGCCTACGGCAAGAAGCACATCATAACAAGCGCGATAGAGCATCACGCCGTCTATGACACAGTGAAGCTCTTGGCCAAGAAGGGCTTTGAATACACAATATTGCCTGTAGACGAGTACGGTATGGTCGACCCGGAGTCGGTAAGGCAGGCGATAAGGCCCGATACCGGGCTTGTGACGATCATGCACGGCAATAACGAGATCGGCACGATAGAGCCCATTGGCGAGATAGCTGCCATATGCCGCGAGAAGGGCGTCCTGTTCCATACCGACGCGGTACAGACAGTAGGGCACATACCCGTTAACGTGAAGGCGATGGGTGTGGACATGCTTAGCTTCGCGGCCCACAAGTTCAACGGGCCCAAGGGCGTAGGCGGGCTCTATGTCAAAGCAGGCGTCAGGCTCTCGGCCCAGATCACCGGGGGGGCCCAGGAGAGGAAGCGCAGGGCAGGCACCGAGTCCGTTGCGAACATCGTGGGCATGGCAAAGGCGCTAGAGCTTTCCGTGAAGGAGATGCCCGAGCAGATGGCCCACCTGGCAAAGCTGAGGGAAAGGCTGATAACCGGGCTCATGGGCAGCATCCCCGACACAAAGCTGAACGGCCATCCGACAAAAAGGCTGCCGGGGAATGTGAACATCTCCTACAGGTACGTGGAGGGAGAATCGCTTCTCCTGCACCTGGACATAAACGGCATAGCGGCATCAAGCGGCTCGGCCTGCACGTCAGGATCGCTCGAACCGTCGCATGTGCTGCTTGCAATCGGACTTAGCCACGAGATAGCCCACGGCTCGGTAAGGATGTCCCTGGGCGTGTTCAACACAGAGCAGGAGGTCGACAGGGTGGTCGAGGTCTTCCCCGGAATCGTCGCGAAGCTAAGGGAGATGTCGCCTCTGTACATCAAGACAAGCTGCGCAAGGAAAGAAGTGTGCGACGAAGCCGGAAACTGCTCCGTAAATGCGTAAATAGCAGAAATTAGAATATATGAATATATGGATATGAGGTGCTGGGATGTATACTGACATAGTGATGGATTATTTGACGAATCCTAGGAACATGGGCGAGATCGAGAACCCCGACGGCATAGGGCAGATAGGAAACCCAGTGTGCGGTGACATCATGAGGATAACCATCAGAGTGAGCGGGGAGACGCTAGAGGACATCAAGTTCAAGACCTTCGGCTGCGGCGCCGCCATCGCTACTTCCTCAGCCGTGACGGACATGATGAGGGGAAAGAGCATAACAGAGGCGTTGTCGCTTACCAACAAGATGGTGGCGGAGAGGCTCGGAGGGCTTCCTGCTAACAAGATGCACTGCTCGAACCTGGCAGCCGACGCTCTGCACCTTGCCATAAAGGACTACCTGACGAAGAACCCAGGCGCGGTTCCCGGCATTGACCCTTCGGCGATAATCGTCAAGGACGAGCATGGGCACGACGACGAGGATGAGGGTCATTCCTGCGGAAAGTAGGGCATTTGCCCCTTTGCGCAGTTGACATCATCTGCCTGCGAAACATAAAGTTAACTGTATATATTCCCGTGCGGAGGTCGCTTTGATGAAGACGTCTGAACTAAGAGAGATGTATATGAGTTTCTTCGAGGGGAAGGGGCACAGAAGGCTCCCTTCAGCTTCGCTTATCCCGACCGGTGATGCCACGCTGCTTCTTACCGCAGCCGGCATGGTGCCGTTCAAGCCCTATTTCCTGGGCACCGCCAAACCGGACTTCACCAGGGTGACGACCTGCCAGAAGTGCGTCAGGACAGGCGACATAGACAATGTAGGGAGGACAGCGAGGCACTGCACCTTCTTCGAGATGCTCGGAAACTTCTCCTTCGGCGACTACTTCAAGAAGGAGGCCATATCATGGGGTTGGGAGTTCGTGACCGAGAAGCTCGGGCTTGACCCCAAGGACCTCTGGGTGACCATTTACCTCGACGACGACGAGGCTTTCGAGATATGGAACCGCGTGATAGGCGTGCCTGCCGAAAGGATAGTAAGGAAGGACAAGGCCGACAACTTCTGGGAGATCGGCGTAGGCCCCTGCGGGCCCTGCTCCGAGATACACATCGACCGCGGCCCGTCATTCGGCTGCGGAAGGCCTGAGTGCGACATCAACTGCGGCTGCGACCGCTTCCTCGAGATCTGGAACCTGGTCTTCATACAGTACTTCAAGGACGCTGAAGGCAACTACAACCCTCTGGTGTCGAAGAGCATAGACACCGGCATGGGGCTTGAGCGCACGGCGGCCTTCCTTCAGGGCGTTCCCAGCGTGTTCGACACGGACGAGATGATGCGGATAAGAGATGAGGTCTGTGCGCTTTCCGGCAAGGAATATGGGGCGGGAGGCACTGTGGACGTAGGCATAAGGGTTATTACCGACCATTCGAGGGCGGCTACCTTCATGGTGTCCGACGGCATCCTTCCCACCAACGAGGGCAGGGGCTATGTCCTAAGAAGGCTCATCAGGCGCGCGATTCGCTACGGGCGCCTTATCGGGATACAGGGGGAGTTCATGGCAAGGATGATCGAGAAGGTCATCGAAACCATGAAAGGCGCATACCCTGAGCTCGAAAGGGACTCCGAGAGGATACTCCGCGTGATAACCCTTGAGGAGCAGCGCTTCATCGTGGCGCTAGAGCAGGGATCCGCCCTCCTGGAGGACATACTGGCCAAGGCGGCGGCCGATAAGGCCAAACTGATCGCAGGAAAGGACGCGTTCCTCCTGTATGACACGTTCGGCTTCCCTTACGAGCTGACCGAGGAGATGGCCGGCGAGAAGGGCGTAAGCGTCGACAGGGCAGGCTTCGAGGAGGCCATGAAGGCACAGAGGGAAAGGGCGAGAAGCGCAAGGGGCGCCAACGTCTACATGGACGAAAGCAGCGCACGCTATAAGGCCCTGAGCACGAGGCCAACCGAGTTCACCGGCTACGGCGAGACTGCCAGCGAGGCCGTCCTCACCGGCATCCTCCTAGGAGACGGCGAGGTGGACGAGGCAGGTGCGGGTGAATCTGTGGAGCTGGTCTTCGACAGGAGCCCGTTCTATGCCGAAGGAGGAGGACAGGTCTTCGATACAGGCCGTATCATGGAATCGGGAAGGCTCGTGGCAGTCGTAAGCGACGTCCAGAAGCCCCTCGGCGACACCTTCTTCCATAAGGCGGAGCTTATGATGCCCGTGAAGGCCGGGAACAGGTATACCCTGGAGGTAGATGCCAGAAGGCGCGATGCCGTGAGGCGCAACCACAGCGCGACGCACCTGCTGCACACTGCACTCAGGAAGGTGCTCGGCGAGCATGTCCAGCAATCCGGCTCCTATGTGACGGATGAGAGGCTTAGGTTCGACTACTCGCACTTCCAGCCTCTGAAGAAAGAGGAGATCGCCGAAGTGGAGGCGCTGGTAAATGGCTGGATCATGGAAAACGCCGAAGTAAAGACCTCTGTCATGAGCATAGAGGAAGCCAAGAGGTCCGGTGCTATCGCTCTTTTCGACGAGAAGTACGGCCAGAGCGTAAGGGTCGTGCGCATGGGGGACATAAGCATGGAGCTATGCGGCGGGACCCACGCAAGAAGGACGGGGGACATAGGACCCTTCAAGCTTCTGGTCGATTCAGGCATAGCTTCCGGGGTGAGGCGAGTGGAATGCCTCACCGGCTTCAACACCCTTGCATACTTCAAGGCGGCGGAAGCCGAGCTTGACCAAGCTTGCGGGACTGTCAAGGCCGACAGGGGTGGCCTATCGGCGAAGTTAGAGAAATTGCAGCAGGCCGTCAAGGATTCCGACAGGGCGCTGGCGAAGATTAGGCAGGAGCAGGCGGCTTCGAACATCGCCGGGCTGGTGGATGCGGCAGAGGTTGCGGGTTCCTCAAGGATCGTCGCAGGAAGGTTCGACGGAATGGCGGCAGCCGAGCTAAGAGAGCTTGCCGACAGGCTTAAGGCCAAGCTCGCAAGCGGAGTGATACTCCTCGCCTCTGTTACAGAAGGCAAGCCTGCGTTCATAGCCTGTGTGACGCCGGACCTGGTTTCCAGGGGCTTAAATGCCGGCGAGCTGGCCAAGGAGATGGCAAAGGTGGCCGGAGGCGGCGGAGGCGGAAAGGCCGACATGGCTCAGGCCGGCGGGAAGGATCCCGAGAAGGCAGACGAGGCGCTTCAGGCCGGAAGGCGGATAGCGGGGAACAAGCTGGCATAGGGCAACGTTAACACTTCAGGAGGCGAAGCTTTATGAACGAGAAGGGCAATATGACCGTAAGCTTCCAAAGCGTACAGGCGCAAGAGGACAACGAGGTCAAGAAGCTCCTAAGGGAAGTAGTGCTTGCGCTTGTCGAGAAGGGCTATAACCCCGTTAACCAGCTGGTGGGCTACCTTGTATCCGGAGACCCGGCCTACATAACCGGGCATAAGAACGCAAGGAACCTGATCCAGAGGCTTGAGCGAGACGAGATAATCGAGGAGCTGGCCAACAGCTACCTGAAAGGGATAATCTAGGGCGGGTCAAAGGCATAGGAAAGCCCTCCTAGCCGATTTAGGCCGGAGGGCTCGTTTTTTATGGGAGGTTGCAGGTTGGAAAGAAGGCTCCTGGGCAGGACGGGCATAGAAGTCTCGAGGATGTGCCTGGGCACGCTTACGGTGGGGTCTCTCCAAATGGGGCTGTCGCCGGAGCAGGGAGCCGACATATTCCAGGCGGCATACGAAGCCGGCGTCAACTTCTTCGATTCCGCCCAGATCTACGGGTCCTACCCGCACCTCGGCGCATTCCTGAGGAGGGTGCCCAGGGAAAGCGTGGTGATCACGGCGAAAAGCTATGACTACACGTATGAGGGGATGCGCGAAAGCGTCCATGAAGCGCTTGCTGAGCTGGGAACGGACTACATCGACATATATCTCATGCACGAGCAGGAGACGAGAAAGACCCTGAAGGGCCATTCCGAGGGCTTCCGTTACCTGGCGGAAGCCAAGGAGAAGGGCGTTATCAGGGCAGTGGGGACCTCAACCCATGCCTGCGAAGTCGCAGAAGCGGCATCGGAGATGGATCTCATCGATGTTCTCCACCCCATGTGCAATTACCGCGGACTTGGGATCATAGACGGAAGCATAGACAGGATGCTATCCGCGGTGGCGAAGGCGCATGAAGCCGGCAAGGGCGTATATGCCATGAAAGTGCTCGGGGGCGGTCTCATGATTGAGGAGCTTCCCAGGGCGCTGTCCTGGGCCATTTCAAACTATAACCTCGATTCCATAGCGCTGGGAATCGCAAGCGTCAGGGAGCTTGAGACCGATGTGAGGCTTTTCGAAGGTACGCGTCCTACAGAAGAGGAACTGGCGTCCACCTTCAAGAAGAAGTCTATTATCGTGGAGCCATGGTGCACCGGTTGCGGCAGCTGCGAGGCCGCCTGCAGGCAGGGGGCGATTTCCATGAAAGAGGGAAGGGCGACGGTGGATAAATCGAAGTGCGTTCTTTGCGGCTATTGCGGAAGGGCGTGCCCCGACTTCCACATAAGGATAGTGTGAGAATGAGGGTACTGGGCATCGACCTGGGCAAGGTTAGGATAGGG
>CAZNZD010000061.1:0-9462 GCA_964577435.1 uncultured Clostridia bacterium | reverse complement strand
ATCTGTAGATCGCCCCTGTCGGGATGTTGACCTGAGTTGTGCCTGAGATGTTCTGCGGACCCAAGTTAAGGCTGGGGGTATAGTCCTCGCTCCTAAAGGGTATGGTCTGCGACGGATATGAGTAGTTCCTGGGAGGAACAGCCGGGTTGGATATCGCGCTTGCGGGTGCCGAGCTCAGATTCGAGTTCTGCTTAAGATTCTCCAGTGCGGGATCATACTGGTTCGTGCCGATGGCATGGTCCGTTACATCCGATCCATTGCTGCCGTTGTACCAGATGTCCCCGTTTCCCAGGTCGATGTTGCCGGGTTCATCCTGCATGGCGAAGACCGCATGGTCGATAAGCCCGATCGGATCATTGCTGAGAGGGCCTCTGGTGTAGCTTATCTCCCTGATGACGGACTTCGTCCTGGTCTTGTAGGTACCCTCTGAGGTGATGGTGAGAGTTCCCGCCGTGCCGCCTGCGTTGTCCGCAAGGTCGGCTTTCAGCCTGAATGAGGCGTTCTGATCCGCTCCGAATGCTGTCTGCGCCCCGAACTGACCTGTTGCAATCGCAGTTATGAAGTCGCTAAGCGTCTGAATCCCCGTAGCGGTAGATACATCGAAGTTGGCGATGTACCCCTCAAGAGATGCAGCCCCCGCCCTTGCGATATAGAATGCCTGGGCCTCGTCAGCCTGCCGTCGGCTGTTCTGCTGCTCGAAAGTGCCGTAAGTGGTCAGGGCGAAGCCCAGTATGAGAAGCACTATGATGAAGACCAGCACAGTAGGAAGCGCGATGCCTTTCTGAGATGAAGAGGACCTCATAATCCACCTCCGTTGTCTACAACCACCTCATGAACGAGAAGTTGGTAGGGTAGTACTCACCTGTCCCTATCTGGGCTCCGTCACCCAAGTTGCCCTCGTCATCATCCTCGTCGAACCAGATAGGAAGAGATGTCCTAGGTATGGGCCGGTAAGTGATATCGAAGTCCGCGTTTGCATAGAAGCTGTCGCTGACGATTGCGCCATAGAAGTCCCCTGCCGACCCCGAAATCTCCACGTATGCATTAGGAGCATAGATCAGTGAGGGCACATTCTCGAAACTGCCGTGAAGCCATATGTTGTCTCCGCCGCAGATCACATGGCCGCTCATGAGGACGTTTCCACCAAGCTCTATGTCGATGCCGTTAATTCCGGCCTGCAGTGATATTATATTCGCCCTTATCCTGCAGTTGCCCGTAATCTGAATGTCTTCTGTGCCTGTGTATATTATGTTTACCCTGCCTAGCCAGCAGTCATCGACGTGACCAGCTCCGCAGCTGCTTGTGCAGCCTATGTTGTCTCCGAAATCAAGTGCGTCCTCCACCAGAATATAGACAGGGCCGTCTCCGTTGAAATAGAGAGGCTTTTTAATTGTGAGGCTCTTGCATCTTATGTAAGTCGGAGTATCGTCGTCCTTTGTGTTATAGATTGTCTCGCTGGAGATCAGGATGTCGTTGCTTGCGAAGTCGCCATAAGCTCCTGACTGGAAACCGGCGCTTCTGAACGTCAAGCTGTCGAACTCAGGGAAGTACGGCTCGTTTGGAAGTCCGTAAAGCCTCTTGACTCCGGAAAACTTGTTTCCGGTCCCTGTAACGACATCCACCAGGACCCTGCTGAGATCGTCCTGGTATGTCTTCACATCGCCCGTGATGTCACATTGCCAATCGCTCGGTTTTCCCTTCGATGTAGCATACTCCATGACATATAGCGCGCTGTCGACTATGCCGAACGGGCCGTCGTTCATATACTCTACCAGCTGGTAGAACAGCTGTACTGCAACCGATTTCGAGTGTCTGCCGGAGGTACCGACCGACGTTAGCGTCAGGTTGCCTGTCTCTGCCACGAAGTCGTTGAACTGCTCGACTTTAAGCTGGTATGTCCCGCCGGAAAGCGATCCGCTCGCGAATTTCTCGCTTCCGGAAGTTGATACTATATCAGACACATAATCGGATATCGTCTGCTTGTAGGCTTCCAGCTCTTCGGCCGTCAGCCCGCTTGGTACGGTAGTCAGATATCTGGCAAGCGCTGAGATGCTTCCTCTCGCGATGTAGTACGCCTGCGCCCGGCCCTGCTCCCTTTCAGCCGAGGTCGACTCGTAATAGCCGAACACGGACAATGCGAAACCCAGGATGAGTAGCACTATGATGAAAAGCAGCACGACCGGAAGGGCAACGCCTCTCTGCGATTTCAGGTGCTTCATGGCATTTCCTCCCCCTTATGATTTACCTACGGAATATGATGACGGTCATGTCTGTCGTGTCTGCCAACGCTGAGAAATCATTTTCCAGAAGCATCGAGCTGTCAATCGTATACTGCCTGCCCCTGTCAGTGCCTGTAGCGTTCATGGTGACGAACTTCCTGCTGTTGGGACCCGTGGTCACTCCGAAAGTGAGGTTGGTGAAGACGTAATCCGTGGTCTGTACCCCCACGCCCGGCCTTGTATACTGCAGGGCATATGGAGGAGTTGCGCCAAGCCTTTCCACTACGTACTGGTCGGCCGCAGGTGTTGGCTTGGTGCCTCCGGTGTAGAGGGCCACCTCGATTGCCGTCCTTAGGTCCTGGCTCACCATGGTCGTAGCAAGCCTTGCCTCCTGCTGCACCTTCGCCTGGCTGCTGCTTATAGAGAATGTCCTGGTGCCGAAGGATAGGAACGAGGCCGCCGCCGCCATGACGAAGCCTATCACCACTATCACCAGCAGGAGCTCGACTAGTGTCACTCCGCCCTGGCCTTTGAACGCAGGCTTTCTCATGGCTACCCCTCCCTTCCTACTTCGGCAGGAATGTTCTGAGCGTCACCGAGACCGAATCGTTAGGCCCGTCTGTCTGCGTGGTCTCGACGAACTCGCCCTCCACGGTTACGGCCGACACTCCGGGGAAGCTGATCGTCACAGTATCGGTCGCTCCAACTGAGGGTCCGGTCGCAATCAGCTGGTCTATCGCCGACTTCGCCTCGTCCAGCGCTTCGGTCCTGAACCCTGCACCCACTATCCAGCCGAAGTTGTTGTTATACAGCCCCAGTAGGGCTACCGCGACGATAACCAGGATGACTGCCGCGACTATCACCTCGACTGCCGTCAAGCCCCTATTGTTCCTGATCGTCCTTGTCATCAGCATACCTGCCTTCCGATGTGCCCGGGCCCAGGCTCATGAGCTCGTCCACCTCCGCCGGGGTGAGGTGCCTCCACTCCCCGGGAGCGAGCTTTCCCAGCTCGAGCGGGCCAAGCCTGATGCGCTTCAGCGAAACTACCCTACTTCCGGCCTCTTCGACCATTAGCCGCACCTGCCTTTTCCGCCCCTCATGTATCGAGACCTCTATGATGAGGCCGGAAGGATGCAGCACCCGTACGTGAGCCGGCGCGGTCAAGGATCCTTCTAACATGATACCTATTCGCATTCTTTCGACGGAATCCTCTTTTAAGGGTTCCTTAAGGGATGCCACGTAGACTTTGTCGACCTGCTTCCCGGGATGCGTCAGCCTGAATGCCAGCTCGCCGTCATCAGTGAGAAGGAGCAGTCCCTCTGTGTCCAAGTCCAGGCGCCCTACGGGAAACACCCTGTGTCCCGAGGCTTCCACCAGCTGCATCACGGTCTTCCTGCCCCTGTCGTCCGATGAGGTCGTCAGGTAACCCCTGGGCTTGTTTAGAAGGATGTATACATGAGCTTGGGGCTTCGTGACGGGCTTGCCGTCCAGCCTCAGCTCGTCGGATTGCTCCACCCTTCTACCGAGGTCGGTGACCGTCTCTCCGTTCAGCTGCACCCTGCCTGCCGTAACGATCTCCTCGGCCTTGCGCCTTGAGGCGATGCCGCAGTCGGCAAGATATTTCGATATCCTTGTGCCGGTCACTTCTTGAACCTCTCCAGGGCGTCGTTCTCTCCTATGGTCACGAGTATGTCGTTCTTCTCTATTAGGTCGTTTGCCCCCGGTGTGAGTATCCACTTGTCGCCAGATTTCACCGCAACGATGTTGACTCCATATTTCGCCCTTACATCCACCTGCTTAAGCGTCTTTCCCACAAGCTTCTCGGGGGCGTTTATCTCGAGTATTGAGAAATTTGGGTCCAGCTCGATTAAGTCGATGAAATTGTTGGACAGGATGGAATGGGCCAGCCTGTCGCCGGCCTCCTTCTCAGGGTAGACGACCTTGCTGGCGCCCACCGCCTGGAGTATCCTTCCGTGCATCTCGTCCTTGGCTTTCGCTATCACACGGCGGATGCCGAGCTCCTTGAGCACCATGGTGCCAACTACGGACATCGTAATGTCGGAGGCCGTCGTGATCACGGCCACATCCACGTTTCTTATTCCGATGCTCTCCATTGCGTCCTTGTCGGTGACGTCCGCGGAGACTGCATGCGTAACGAAGTTCGCATACTTCTTGATGCGCTCCTCTTCCTTATCTATTGCGAAAACCTCCGCGCCTTCTGACGCAAGCTTCAAGGCGACCGACACGCCGAAGACCCCGAGACCGATTACTGCGACTACCATTGCCAACACCTCTAAATCGTGGGCTTCCTTTCAATCAAGGCCCGGAAGCTTCTGGCCTTCTTCTTCCATCTGCGCCTGCATGAGGCCCGGAAGCGATGCAAGCTCGCGAACTCCCAGATACACCAGGAATTCCTTGGTCGTACCATACAGTATGGGCCTTCCAGGGGCGTTCTTCCTCCCCCTTTCGGCGATAAGCCCCCTCTGGGCGAGGGTGATAAGCGCCGATTCGGCCCCGACTCCTCTTATCTGCTCTATCTCAGCCTTCGTTATCGGCTGCTTGTAGGCGATGATCGCAAGCGTCTCCAAGGAGGCGTCGGTAAGCGGGGAGTGCCTTATCGAGGCCAGGATGGCCGAAAGATGCTCAGAAAGGTCGGGCTTCGTCACGAAGCTCAGCCCCCCGGCCGCCCGCGAGAGCTCTATTCCCGATTCCGCCTTTGCCAGGTCCTCCTCGATGTCCCTTACCAGGGCCAGCAGGGTTCCTGGCTCGATGCCGAGGGATGAGGCGAGGCCTTCCTGCTCCAAAGGCTCAGGCGACGCAAAGATCAGAGCCTGGACGAGGGATCTCATCTTAACCAGGTCCATGGCCGGCCTCCTCCCTTAGACTCATCCAGATCGGCTCGCCCGGGGCTACCTGGCTTACCGTAACTATGCCGAGCCTTGCCAGCTCAAGCAGCGCGAGGATGCTTCCTATGAGCGCCTGCCTGTCCTTGATGGTTCCAAGCGCCTTCAAAAACTCCGCGCTCCTGCGCTTCGCAAGCGCTCCAAGAAGGCTGTTCATAAGCTCCGCAAGAGGCACTTCCTCCTCGGGCGCCGAGAACTCCGCGTCTTCCTTGCCGCGTGCCACCCTCTCGAAGATGTCCCGCAGGTCCTGCGGCAGAAGGCCCTCAAGGGGGTTTCCCAGCCATCTTGACCCGAGATTCTCGTACCTGCCACGCCTATATGACATCTGGGCCAGAAGCTCAAGCCCCCTAAGCTTCCTGGCTGCGTCCCTGAATACCTTGTACGCCCTAAGCCTGTCGACCAGAAGCTCTGCCGGGTCCTGCCCTTCGGCGTCATCTCCTGTGCTGTCGAGGTCCTTCCTTTTCGGCATCAGCACCCTTGCCTTGATGAACAGGAGCGTCGCCGCTATCACCAGGAACTTCGATGATTCCTCCAGGTCGGGCCACTCCATCGCACTGATACGCCTCAGGAAGTCGTCTGTTATCTGGGCGAGCGACACCTCGCAGATGTCGACCTTACGCTGCTCAATGAGCTCAAGCAGCAGCCCCAGCGGCCCGGATTGGGCCTGTGCGGCCGACACTTGAGCAGCCGCCGTGCGGTATGACTCTTCGCCTGCAGGCGTCATCTGAGCCTTACTGCGGCTCTTACCTTGGTCATCGTATCCTCTGCGGCAAGGCGCGCGTTGTCGGCTCCCTTAAGCAGTATCCCCTCGACAAGCTCGGCATCCGACTCGAAGCGCCTTCTCCTCTCGTGTATCGGCTCGAGTATGGCGCCGATCTCGCCGGCAAGCCTCTTCTTGCAGGCCACGCAGCCTATCTGAGCCCCCTCGCATTCGGTTCTGACCTGTTCGGTCATAGCGGGCGCGAAGGCGCCGTAGTAAGCGAACACCGTGCATATGTCGGGATGGCCCGGGTCCGTCTTCTTAATCCTGGCAGGGTCGGTGACCATCTGCGAGATAAGCTGGGCAACCTTTGCCGGCTCATCCGATAGCGCGATGTAGTTGCCGTAGCTTTTGCTCATCTTCCTGCCGTCGGTGCCGGGAAGAAGGGGCACGTTGTTGATAATCGCCTCGGGTTCGACGAGCGTCTCGCCGTACAGGAAGTTGAACCTCCTGACGATCTCCCTGGCAAGCTCCAGGTGCGGTATCTGGTCCTGTCCGACCGGAACGGCGTTCGCCCTGTAGATTGCTATGTCGGCGGCCTGCAGGACGGGATAGCCGAGGAAGCCGTAAGTCTGTATCTCCCTGTCCGAGATCTGCCTTAGCTGCTCCTTGTAGGTTGGGCAGCGCTCCAGCCATCCCAGGGGGGTGATCATCGACATCAGAAGGTGAAGCTCGGCGTGCTGCTTTACCTGCGACTGGATGAAGACGGTGGACTTTGCGGGGTCGATTCCGGCTGCCAGCCAGTCAAGCGCCATCTCCTTGATGTTCTGAGGGAGGTCTTCCGTACGCTCGTAGCCGGTGGTCAGCGCGTGCCAGTCCACGATTGTAAAGAAGCAGTCGTACTCCTCCTGCAGTTTCACCCAGTTTCTCAACGTGAGGTAGTTTCCCATGTGCAGCTTGCCCGTGGGCCTCATGCCGCTTAGTATCGTGCCCTTCTTCATCTGTACCTCCGGCTGACAGCCATGTTGTATTGATAATACCTTAATCTGTATATCACTCTATCGTCGCGTATACAAGAGGAGGGGCTGAAACCTGGGTCTCTGAGACCGAAAAAGCCTTCCTGCAGGAAGCAAGCGCCGCATTAAGCCCATTCTCGTCCCTTGCGTATACCCTTGCGAAGGGCTCGCCGCGCCCGATCCTGTCTCCTACCTGCTTCAGCACGGAGATACCCACACCGAAGTCGACAGGATCGCCCTTCTTCCGCCTTCCGGCCCCGATGACTACCGAGGCCTTCCCAAGCTCAAGCCCGTCTATGTCGGAGACCCAGCCCTCTACGGAGCTTATGGCATCCGCCCTTAAGCCTGCCAGCTCGAACTTCTCCGGCCTCTCCACATATGAGGGGTCCCCGCCCTGCGCCTCCACCATCTCCATGAGCTTAGACAGGGCCCTTCCGGTGCCGAGAGCCTTCAGCAGCTCGACTGCTATGACCTCGTCCGGCCTGCCATCCCCCGCGCATCTGAGCATGAGGGTCGCAAGGTAGATGACTATGTCAAGAAGCCTTGACGGTGCCGGGTGCCTGAGCAGCTCGGCGGCCTCTATCACCTCGAGCGCGTTTCCCACGGCCGTGCCGAGCGGCTGGTTCATGTCTGTCACGATGGCCGCCATCCTCCTTCCGGAGGCTCGCCCTATGTCGACCATTAGCCTGGCAAGCTCCACGGAGCTCTCCCTGTCGTGAAGGAATGCGCCGCGGCCGGTCTTCACGTCCAGCACAATCGCGTCCGACCCTGAGGCGAGCTTCTTGCTCATTATGCTGGATGCCATTAGCGAGATGTTATCTGTGGTAGAAGTCACATCCCTCAGCGAATAGAGTATCTTGTCGGCGGGAGCTATGTCGGAAGTCTGTCCGGACACGGCGATTCCGATCCGCTTCACCTGGTCGATGAACTGCCTTTTCGTAAGGTCTACCCTCATGCCGGGTATTGATTCTAGCTTGTCCAGGGTGCCTCCGGTATGCCCCAACCCCCTTCCTGACAGCTTGGCCACGGGGTAGCCCATCGCGGCCACAAGCGGGGCGAGTATGAGAGTCGTGGTGTCCGCGACACCGCCAGTGGAGTGCTTGTCCAGCTTAATGCCCGGAATCTCGGAAAGGTCAAGCATCTCGCCGGATTCAGCCATAGCCATGGTAAGGTCCACGGTCTCACGGACGTCCATCCCCCTGATCCAGATGGCCATGAGAAGTGCGGCAGCCTGATAATCGGGGATGTCCCCCTCGACGATGCCCTTAATGAAGAAGCGGATCTCGCCTTCCGTGAGCTTCCCGCCAGTCTTCTTGCTTGCGATGATGTCCTGTACGTCCATTTATGCTCCTTTCGGCTCAAGCATGCTCTCGCCGGGCAGGCTCCACTTGACGCCCAGCCAGTCTGCCACGCTCGCCCCAACGTCGGCGAAGGTGCGCCTGTCTCCGAGAGGGCGGGGGCGCAGGCCCTTGTGCCAGACAAGCACAAAGGGGTGCTCCCTGCTGTGGTCGGTGGAAGGAGTCGTCGGGTCGTTGCCGTGGTCAGCGGTGATTATGATGAGGTCGCCGTCTTTGAGCATGCCCAACGCCTTGCCGATAAGAGGGTCTGTCTCCTCGAGCGCCCGCTTCATCCCCAGATAATCGTTCCTGTGGCCGTAGAGCATGTCGAAGTCCACGCAGTTTGCGAAGATGAGGCCTAGCGCCCCCTCCTCCAGAAACTGCATCATGGCCTCCATCGTAGCACTGTTGCCAGATACGTGCCGCGTCGCGGTGATGCCCCTGTTGGCGAAGAGGTCGTCTATCTTGCCGCATGCCATAACGGAAAGGCCCGCATCCTGCACAAGCTGGAGGAGGTTGGGCACGGGCGGCTCCACCGCGAAGTCGCGCCTTTTCGCCCCCACCCTCTCGAATGCGCCAGGCTTCCCGGTAAACGGCCTGGCAATAACCCTTCCGACCTCATGCTCGCCGCGGAGGATCTCCCTTGCCGCCCTGGATGCGGCATAGAGCTCCTCCAACGGGATTACCTCGACGTGGGATGCGATCTGGAAGACCGAGTCGCCCGAGGTGTATACGATGAACTTGCCGGTCCTCATATGCTCCTCCCCGAAGTCCCTAATGACATCGGTGCCTGAATACGGCAGGTTGCACAGGGTCCCCCTTCCGGTGGACCTTTCGAACTTCTCCATCACTGAGGCAGGAAATCCCTTGGGAAATAGGGGGAAGGCCTTCTGAAGCACGTTTCCTGCCATCTCCCAGTGGCCTGTCGTCGAGTCCTTGCCGGGGGATAGCTCAGTAAGCCTTCCCCATGAGGCGGAGGGCTCCTTAACCGGGGGCACCCCAATAATCGCCTTTCCGGACAGCGCCGTTGCGTTTCCTATCCCCATCGAGCCCAGCACTGGCAGGTTAAGGCCTCCTGCCTTCTCGGCTGTATTCGATAGGGTGTTGCTTCCCGCATCGCCGTACAGTGCGGCATCGGGCATCTCGCCCGCCCCTACTCCGTCCAAGACCAGTATAATCGCCCTTCTGCCGGTAGATTCCATCATGGCCGCTCCTCTCAAGACCTCGGATGGTGCTTATCGTACACCTGCCTCAGCTTCGCCTTGGTCAGGTGGGTGTAGATCTGGG
>CAZNZD010000060.1:0-9895 GCA_964577435.1 uncultured Clostridia bacterium | reverse complement strand
CTTCCCAAGAGGGCACCCGGCCAGAACCAGGGAGGGCGCTAACCATGTTGATGCCAAAGAGGGTAAAGTTCAGAAGGGTCCACCGCGGACGCATGACCGGAAACGCCACCAGGGGCAACTACATAGCCTTCGGCGAGTACGGCCTCATGGCGACCGAGTGCGGATGGGTGACCGACAGGCAGATAGAGGCCGCCCGTATCGCGATGACCCGTTACATCAAGCGCGGCGGCAACGTCTGGATCAGGATATTCCCCGACAAGCCCGTCACGCAGAAGCCGGCCGAGACCCGTATGGGATCTGGCAAGGGTTCACCGGAGTACTGGGTGGCAGTCATAAAGCCGGGACGCGTGATGTTCGAAATAGGCGGAGTGCCTGAGAACGAGGCCAAGGAGGCCATGCGCCTGGCGATGCACAAGCTGCCGGTATTGTCCAAGGTGGTTTCGAAGGGAGACTTCGACCACATCGAGAAGCCGATGACAGCGAAGAAGGAGGGTGAAGCAAATGAAGCCTAAGGACGTGCGCGAACTTACGGCCGAGGAACTGGCGAAGAAGCTCTCCACCCTCAAGGAGGAGCTGTTTAATCTCAGGTTCCAGCTTGCCACAAACCAGTTGGAGAACCCGAACAAGATCGGGGAAGTAAAGAAGAACATCGCCCGTGTGAAGACCGTGATCCGTGAGCGCGAGCTCAAGGCGGCGCGCGGCTGATGGGGGAGGGAGCAATAATGGAGGACAACAGGAACGAGCGCAAGGAGAGGACCGGCGAGGTCGTCAGCGACAAGATGGACAAGACCCGCGTAGTGGTCATCGAGCGCACCTTCAGCCACCCTCTCTACGGGAAGACCGTCAGAAGGTCGAGCAGGATCAAGGTGCACGATGAGAAAAACGAGAGCCACGTCGGGGACACTGTGCTTGTCATGGAGACGAGGCCGATATCGAAGGAAAAGCGCTGGAGGCTCGTCGAGATAGTCGAGCGCGCGAAGTAGCCGGAAGGAGGGCAATAAAACATGATACAGGCTCAAACCATACTGAATGTTGCCGACAACTCCGGTGCGAAGAAGATAATGTGCTTCAGAGTGTCAGGCGGCTCCAGGAGAAGGTATGCAAGCATCGGCGATATAATTGTTGCGTCTGTTAAGGAAGCTACGCCCGGAGGCGTTGTGAAAAAGGGCGAGGTAGTCAAGGCGGTGGTCGTCAGGACATCCAAGCAGATAAGGCGCCCTGACGGCTCTTACATCCGCTTCGACGAGAACGCGGCGGTAATCATCAACGACCAGATGAACCCGAGGGGCACCCGCATCTTCGGGCCCGTGGCCAGGGAACTGAGGGAGAAGAACTACATGAAGATCATTTCCCTCGCCCCTGAAGTCCTGTAGGACGGAGGTGCAGATATGAAGATAAAGAAGGGCGACAACGTCCAGGTCATTTCCGGTAAGGATGCAGGCAGGAAGGGCAAGGTCCTCCATACGGTCCCTTCCGACGGCAAGGTAATCGTCGAGAACATGAACATAGCCAAGAAGCACATGAAGCCCTCCAAGACCGCGCCGCAGGGCGGAATAGTGGATACCCCGCTTCCGCTGGCGGCATCGAAGGTCATGGTGGTCTGTTCCAAGTGCAACAAGGCGACTCGGGTCAGAATGAAGGCTGACGGAGAAGGCAAACTCTCACGCACTTGCGCGAAGTGCGGGACCAGCCTCGACAAGTAGGACCTAAGGAGGAGGAAGCTGAATGCCGCGTTTATTGGACAAGTATAGAAACGATGTGATGCCCGCCCTCACGCAGAGGTTCGGGTACAAGAACGTAAACGAGCTGCCGAAGGTAGTGAAGGTAGTGGTCAACATGGGTGTGGGCGAAGCCACGGCGGACCCCAAGGCCCTGGATGCCGCAGCTGCGGACCTCGCCACAATCACCGGCCAGAAGGCGCTTATAACCAAGGCCAAGAGGTCGATTGCCAATTTCAAGCTCAGGGCTGGAGTGCCGATAGGCGCCAAGGTCACGCTGCGCGGTGAGAGGATGTACTACTTCCTCGACAAGCTCTTCAACGTGAGCCTTCCGCGCATCAGGGACTTCAGGGGCATACCTACCACCGGCTTCGACGGCCGCGGCAACTACACCCTGGGTCTTAAGGAACAGCTCATATTCCCCGAGATAGTCTACGACAAGGTGGACAAGACCAGGGGGATGGATATAACCATAGTCACTTCGGCTAGGACGGACGAAGAGGGACTAGAGCTGCTCCGCGCGATGGGCATGCCGTTCAAGGCCCAGTAAGGAGGAAGCAAGATGGCACGCAAGGGAATGGTCGAATCGTGGAAGCGCGAGCCCAAGTTCGGCGTAAGGGCTTACAACCGTTGCCACATCTGCGGGAGGCCCCGCGGGTACATGAGGAAGTTCAAGATGTGCAGGATCTGCTTCCGTAGCCTCGCATCCCGCGGAGAGATCCCGGGAGTGACAAAGGCGAGCTGGTAAGGCGGACATGCCGTGAGAGGAGGTACAGCAGATGCCGGTTTCTGATCCCATAGCGGATATGTTGACAAGAATCCGCAACGCAAACATGGTCTACCATGACACGGTAGTGATGCCGTCTTCCAAGATGAAGGCGGAACTGGCCCTCATACTGAAGCAGGAGGGCTACATAAGAGATTTCGAGACGTCCACCGACGAGAACGGCTTCAAGAACCTTAAGCTGTTCATGAAGTATATGCCCGACAGGAAGAAGGTCATAAGCGGCCTGAGGCGCATATCCAAGCCCGGTCTCAAGGTTTACACGACCAAAGACGAGCTGCCCAAGGTGCTAAACGGCCTGGGCATAGCGGTTATATCGACATCGAGCGGGCTGATGACAGACCGCAAGGCCCGCGAGCTGGGCCTGGGCGGCGAAGTCGTCTGCTACGTCTGGTAGGAGGTGCTGAGATGTCAAGGATAGGAAGAAAGCCGATCAGCATACCCGCAGGCGTTAAGATAGAGCTCGCAGGAAGCCACATGACAGTCACCGGCCCCAAGGGGAGCCTGGACCGCGAGCTTCACCCTGAAATGCAGATCAGCATAGAGGAAAACGTAATCCATGTCACAAGGCCCAGCGATAGCAAGGATCACAGGTCGCTTCACGGACTGACCCGCACTCTCATAGACAATATGGTAGTGGGCGTCACCAAGGGCTTCCAGACCGACCTTGAGATTGTTGGCACTGGCTACAAGGCTGCCGTGCAGGGCGGAAAGCTAGTGCTTAACGTCGGGCACTCCCATCCGGTGGAGATAGACCCCCCGGCAGGAATAACCTTCGAGACCCCCACGCCCGTGAAGATCGCGGTCAAGGGGAGCAACAAGGAGATCGTCGGGCAGTTGGCAGCTGACATACGCGCCAAGCGCCCGCCGGAGATCTATCACGGCACCGGTATCAGATACGCCGGAGAGGTAGTACACCTCAAGGCCGGCAAGACCGGCAAGGTCGGCAAGTAACGCTGCGGCGCGAAGGAAAGGGGAAATGAGCTTTGTTTAGCAGGAAGAACAGGAAAGAGGCCCTTACCCGCCGCCATAGCCGCGTGCGCGAGCACATCAGCGGCACGCCCGAAAGGCCGAGGCTTGCGGTTCACAGGAGCCTGGCGCATATCTATGCCCAGCTGGTAGACGACACCAACGGAACCACGCTTGCCTACGCCTCGACGACGGAGAAGGGGCTGGGTATCGAATACGGCGGCAACATCGAAGCCGCCAAGGTTCTCGGCAGGACGATTGCTGAGCGCGCCCTCGCCAAGGGCATAAAGGCCGTGGTCTTCGACCGCGGCGGCCACATCTACCACGGCAGGGTGTCAGCCTTCGCCGAGGCCGCCCGCGAAGCCGGGCTAGAGTTCTAGGGAAGGGGGCACTCATGGAATGAAGAGGTTCGTTCAGGAAGTAAGCGAGCTTTCCGAGAAAGTGGTCAGCATAAACCCCGTGGCCAAGACGACCAAGGGCGGAAGGACCCGCAGCTTCAGGGCGCTCGTCGTAGTCGGCGACGCCAAAGGCAAGGTCGGAGTGGGCATCGGCAAGGCCTACGAAGTCGCAGAGGCGATCAAGAAGGGCTCATCCGCTGCCAAGAAGAACATGAAGGCCGTGCCCATGGTAGGCACCACAATACCGCACGAGGTTAACTCCGATTTCGGAGCCGGCAAGGTCGTATTAAAGCCTGCCGCCCCCGGTACCGGCGTGATTGCGGGCGGTCCCGTACGTGCCGTGCTTGAAGCAGCGGGTATAAAGGATATCCTCACGAAGTCCATCGGCTCGAACAACCCCATCAACATGGTGAACGCCACTATGAAGGGGCTTTTGAGCTTAAGGACCGCCGAGGAGATCTCCAAGACGCGCGGCTTGGACGCCGAGGCGAAGTAGGAGGGGGATTCAAATGGCCAAGTTCTTGAAGGTGACCTATAAGAAGAGCTTCATAGGCCAGCCGGAGAGGGTCAGGGCGACAGTGCGTTCGCTCGGATTCCACAGGCTGGGAGAGACGATAGTCAGGCCGGACACGCCCGAGCTCAGGGCGATGTGCCAGAGCATCGACCACCTCTTGCAGGTAGTCGAGGTCGACGCAGAATAGCAAGGAGTCGCTTCGGCTCCACAAGCGGAGGTGCAGATATATGAAATTGCATGAACTACGCCCTCCAGAGGGTTCGAAGAAGGAACGCCACCGCGTAGGCCGTGGCCACGGATCCGGCTGGGAGAGGACATCAGGTAAGGGCCAGAAGGGCCAGAAGTCCCGTTCAGGCGGAGTCAAGGGCCCTGCCTTCGAAGGCGGACAGACCCCCCTGGCGAGGCGCATCCCGAAGAGGGGTTTCACTAACAGGTTCCGCATCGAGTATGCGGTAGTAAACCTTTGGCAGCTCGACGAGAAGTTCGAAGCGGGCGCGACCGTCCAGCTCCAGGACTTCTACACCGCAGGGCTGGTGAAGGGCAAGTTCAGTCTTGTTAAGGTGCTGGGCGACGGCGAGTTGACTAAGGCTCTTAGCGTCCAGGCGCACAAGTTCAGCGAGACAGCTGCCGAGAAGATCAAATCGGCAGGTGGGAGCGTGGAGGTTATCTAGATGATAGCAGCAATCATTAACGCCTTCAGGGTCCCGGAGATAAGGAAGAAGATCCTGTTCTCGGCGCTCATGCTCCTTGTGTACAGGCTCGGATCCTACATCCCGGTCCCCGGCGTGGACGCTACCAAGGTATTCGCGGAGTTCCAGAGCGCAGCCGGCTCCGGCGGAACGGGAATTCTCTCGCTTCTCGACATGTTCGCGGGAGGATCCCTCTCGAGGATGACCCTCTTCGCGCTCAACGTGGGCCCCTACATCACGGCATCGATCGTGATGGAGCTGCTCAAGGTAGTAATACCTAAGTTCGAGGAGATGGCCAAGGAGGGCGACGAGGGCAGGAAGAAGCTGCAGACCTACTCGCGCTACCTGAGCCTGGGTCTTGCTGTACTGCAGTCGATAAGCTACATGCTCCTTCTCAAGGGCGCCATGATGCCCGGCATATGGAACAACCTGCTTGTAGTCCTCAGCATGACTGCCGGCGCGATGTTCACGGTATGGCTCGGCGAGAAGATCTCCGAGAAGGGCATAGGCAACGGCATATCGCTCATCATATTCACGGGCATAGTCTCGAGGCTTCCCACCGTCACCATACAGCTGTTCAACCTGGTCAGGACGGGCGGCCTCAATGTTCTCCTCCTGCTGCTGTTCCTCATCTCCGCCCTGGCGGTGGTGGTCGGCGTAGTGGCGATAGAGGAGGCCAATAGGAAGATACCGGTGCAGTATCCCAAGAGGGTGGTCGGCCGCAGGGTATACGGAGGCCAGAGCACCCACCTTCCGATAAAGGTGAACCAGGCCGGAGTAATCCCCGTCATCTTCGCCTCTTCGCTTCTTGCCTTCCCGGCCACGCTGGGAAGCTTCTGGCCGGCGTTCGGCGAGCTGATGAACAAGTTCTCGAACAACGCCTGGGCTTACAACTCCGTGCAGGTCGTGCTCATCATAGCGTTCACATATTTCTACACGGGCATAACATTCAACCCGATAGACATATCGAACAACATGAAGCAGTACGGCGGCTTCATCCCCGGGTACAGGCCAGGAAGGCCGACGGCGGACTACATCGACAGGGTGGTCACGAGGATTGCCCTCCCCGGCGCAATATTCCTGGGTTTCATGGCGGTACTGCCCAGCATAATGACCGCAGTGCTCGGCGTGAACATCGGATTCGGGGGAACTAGCATCATCATCGCGGTCGGCGTCGCGCTGGACACGATGAAGCAGATAGAATCTCAGCTGATCATGAGGCAGTACGAAGGCTTCATGCAGTAAAGGGGAAATCGCTATGAACCTTGTCATCATGGGCCCGCCCGGTGCGGGCAAGGGAACCGCAGCCGAAAGCATAAGGGAGACCTACGGCCTCGCGCACATATCCACAGGGGATCTGCTTAGGGCCGCAGTCAAGGCGGGAACCGAGCTCGGTACGAAGGCCGCCGGCTTCATGAACGCCGGCAAGCTGGTCCCGGATGATGTAGTGATCGGACTGGTCGAGCACAGGCTCGGCCAGGCCGATACGATGAGGGGCTTCATGCTCGACGGCTTCCCCAGGACCATACCGCAGGCAGAGGCGCTGGAGAGCATGCTCTCCGGCATAGGGCGCGGGCTCGACCTGGTGCTGTCCATCGAAGTGGCTGACGAGGAGATAATCAAAAGGATTGCCGGAAGGCTGATCTGTCCTTCATGCGGGGCCATATACAACGCCGACACCAATCCTCCCGAAAACGGGCTGTGCAAGTGCGGCGGGGTGCCGGCAAGAAGGAAGGACGACGACCCTGAGGCCGTGAAGACCAGGCTCGTCGCATACAAGGCGCAGACGGAGCCCCTCATAGCCTGGTACAGGGGCAAGGGCTTGCTCGTCGGGGTAGACGGGTTGGGCCTTCCCGCGGTTGTGTTCGGGCGTATCAAAGGGATCCTCTCAAGATATGGCGGAGCGTGCGAATGATCATCCTCAAGACTAACGAGGACTTAAGGAAGATGAGGAAGTCAGGGCAGGTCACCGCCGCGGTGCTCTCCCTTATGGGGGCCCTGGCTAAGCCCGGGCTTACGACCGGGGAGCTGGACAGAAGCGCAGAGGAGCTCATCTTGAGGATGGGAGCCATCCCGGCCTTCAAGGGGTACATGGACTATCCGGCGACGCTGTGCACATCGGTAAACGACGAGGTGATACACGGCATACCGGGAGCAAGGGTGCTTAAGGAGGGGGACATCCTCAGCATCGACACCGGCGCGGTCCTGGACGGGTTCTATTCCGACTCAGCGATAACGCTTCCGATAGGCGACGTTTCACCCGAGGCGGCTAAGCTCATCGAAAGGACCAGGGCGGCGCTTGAGGCGGGGATTGCGGCGGCCCTTGCGGGAGGAAAGCTCGGAGACATAGGCTCCGAGGTCCAGAAGATCGCGGAGGCTGCAGGGTTCTCTGTTGTAAGGGAATATGTCGGGCACGGTATAGGAAGGAAGATGCACGAATCGCCGAATGTGCCCAACTATGGCGCAAAGGGCACGGGGACAGGGCTTTCGGCCGGGATGACCATCGCGATAGAGCCGATGGTGAACCAGTTCGGAAGGCAGGTCGCTGTGGACCCGGACGGCTGGACGGTCAGGACGAGGGACGGCGGGCTGTCCGCCCACTTCGAACATACCGTCGCGATAACTGATGAGGGACCTTACTTGCTGACCGTGTTATAATATTTGATTGGAAGGTGCCAAAGGATTTGGCTGAATGCGGTGAAACAAGGCTGGGACAGCTTGTCATTTCCAAGATGGGAAGGGACAGGGGTAGGCTCTGCGTGGTCGTTAGGCGGCTGGATGACTGCGCGGTCCTGATAGCCGACGGGAGGATGCACAGGTTCTTCAGGCCCAAGAGGAAGAACGTGAGGCACCTTGTAAGGCTCAGCAACGTCGATTCCGACCTTGAGGGCAGGCTGACAAGAGGCGCAGAAGTCACTGACGCGGAGATATCCGCCGTCATAGACAGATACAGGGCCATAGGGGCCGAAAGGGGGCTAAGACCCGAGCATGAGCAAGGATGATTATATCGAGGCCGAGGGCACGGTGATGGAACCGTTGCCGAACGCCATGTTCAGGGTACAGCTGAGCAACGGGCACATGGTCCTTGCGCACGTATCCGGCAAGATGCGCATGAAGTTCATCAAGATCCTGGCCGGGGACAAGGTGCTGCTTGAGCTATCGCAGTACGACCTGACCAGGGGCAGGATAGTTTGGAGATACAAATAAGCCCTTAAGGGGCACAGTCTGACAGGAGGGCTGGATTATGAAAGTAAAGCCTTCGGTGAAGAAGATCTGCGACAAGTGCAAGATCATCCGCAGGGACGGGGTCGTCCACGTAATATGCGAGAACCCCAAGCACAAGCAGAGACAGGGCTAAGGAAGATTATGAGGAAAGCAACGGAGGTGTTCCGGTAAATGGCGCGTATCGCGGGCGTTGACCTCCCCAGGGAGAAAAGGGTTGAAGTCGCCCTCTGCTATCTTTATGGCATAGGCCTCAGCACTTCCCAGGAGATATTGGCGAAGGTTAATGTGAACCCTGACACCAGGGTCAAGGATCTGACTGAAGACGAAGTGACGAAGCTTCGTGAGACTATCGACAAGGGCTATCCCGTGGAGGGCGACCTCAGGAGGGAAGAGGCCCAGAACATCAAGAGGCTCATCGAGATCGGAAGCTACCGCGGGCTCAGGCACCGCAGGGGCCTCCCGACGAGGGGCCAGCGCACAAAGACTAATGCACGCACCCGCAAAGGTCCCAAGAAGACCGTCGGCGGACGCGGCAAGAAGGCCTAAGGAGGGTTAAGGGATGGCAGCCAAGAAGCAGGCAAGGACGAGAAAGCGCGAGCGTAAAAACGTCGAGGCGGGCGTAGCCCATATCAAGTCGACGTTCAACAACACGCTCGTAACCATCACCGACCCGGTAGGCAACCTGATCTCCTGGTCCTCATCGGGCGCGCAGGGTTTCAGGGGTTCCAGGAAGGGCACCCCGTTCGCGGCGCAGCAGGCAGCCGAAGTGGCGGCCAAGGCGGCAATGGAGCACGGGATGAAGAGCGTGGAAGTCTTGGTCAAGGGCCCCGGAGGAGGAAGGGAAGCGGCAGTCAGGTCGCTTCAGGCCACCGGCCTTGAAGTAAGCATGATCAAGGACGTCACGCCCATCCCCCACAACGGATGCAGGCCGCCCAAGCGCAGACGCGTCTAAAAGTATTATGGAGGTGCCGAAATGGCAAGGATGACCGATTCAGTATGCAGCCAGTGCCGCCGCGAGAGGGTCAAGCTCTATCTCAAGGGCGACCGCTGCTATTCATCTAAGTGCGCGCTCACAAGAAGGAGCAAGAGGTATGCACCCGGACAGCACGGCGAAAGGCAGAGGAAGCTCTCCGAGTACGGCGTGCAGCTTCGCGAGAAGCAGAAGCTCCGCAGGATCTACGGAGTCCTCGAAACCCAGTTCGCCAACACGTTCGTCAAGGCCGAACGCGCCAAGGGCATCACTGGCGAGACACTCCTCGCCCTGATGGAGCGCAGGCTCGACAATGTGGTCTACAGGCTGGGATTTGCGAAGTCCAGGCCGCAGGCAAGGCAGATAGTCGCCCACGGTCACATAACCGTGAACGGCATCAAGGTGGACATCCCTTCCTATACCGTAAACGTCAACGACGTGGTGGCGGTTAGGCAGAACTCCAGGGAGACGAAGTACTTCAAGGAAGGCCTTGGCCTATCCACGAAGGCCATGCCCGGATGGCTTACCGTAGACCTCGACAACCTGACCGGCACGGTGACGATGATACCTACAAGGGAAATGATCGACACGGACGTGAAAGAGCACCTGATCGTCGAGTACTACTCCA
>CAZNZD010000059.1:0-10364 GCA_964577435.1 uncultured Clostridia bacterium | reverse complement strand
CCCAGATGGAGAATGTCAGTCCGGCCGGCACGAAAAGGTTCGGGTACATGTCGGAAAGCTCCTCAGTGGTCCTGTTATTTATGGGAAGCAGCACCGCAAGGGCGTTCACTCCGACTACGGCCAGATAACCGAGAATGTTCAGTACCTGCAGCAGACGCTTCATGTTCTTACCTCCGCGGCCTTACTCGGCCCTCTTGTTCTTCTTCCTAAGCTTCCTGTAATCCATCCCTATGAAGAAGTCCCTTAGGTTGTACAGAGCCTGGGTCAAAGTCTCCTCCTCGACGTTGGAAAGCCCCTGTAGCACCATCTCCACCATGTTCATATGGAACTCCTCATGCACATGGAATGCCTCGCGCCCCTTGTCCGTAAGCTTCAGTTTCACCACCCTGCGGTCGTCATCAAGCCTCTGGCGCAGTACATAGCCCTTCTTGTCGAGCCTGTCGGCCGCTACCGTCATCGTTCCCAGGGTGACGCCGAGCGCATCTGCCACCTGGCTCATCCTCAGTTCCTTGTCCGGGCCGAGCTTCTCTATGAGGTGCATCTCCTGTATTGAGAGGTCCCCTGCTCCTTGCTTCCTAAGGGCGTACTCCTCGAATCTCAAAATATGGTGGAAGACATCCGTCAGGAACTCGTTGAGGAGAGCCTTGTTGCCTCCCGCCGGCATGTTCTTGCCCTTTTCCTGCATCAATTCAATCAACACCCTTCGGAAGTGATTATCTTAACTATTATATCTTACGCCGATTATTAGGATTCTCCTTCAGCCCCCTCTTAATTGTGCAGCGATGAGTACAGCTAATCCCGGGGGACGGCAGGCTGCCTGAGCCCCGCCGAGTACCCTACGTATGTGAACGCCTCGTTCCTATGGCTTATGCTCACCATGTCACAGTTTCCAAGGTAACCTCTCCTTGGGATGAACTCAGGGACGCCGTACACCAGGTTCAGCAGCCCTGCCAGCATGAAGCCTCCGTGGGTCACGAGGACAAGCCTGGAATCAGGCCCCTCTTCCTCCTCAAGCCGCCGGATCACGGACTTGAACCTTGAAGTGGCCTCCCTCAGGCTTTCGCCTCCGGGAATCCTCGCGTCAGATTCCCCCTTCAGAAACCACCTGTCCCATATGGAATTGTGGAGCCTCCAGCTGTCGCCGTCGGACTTGCCCTCGAGTATCCCCACCGACACTTCTACCAGCTCCGGGAGTGTCCTCATCTCGACCGAGCTGGCCTCGGCGATTATCGCCGCCGTCTCGTGGGCCCTTCTCAACCCGCTTGCGTATATGCGGTCGGGCCTGCCGAAGAAGGGTATCAGCCTTTCTGCCGCATGCTTAGACTGCTCTATGCCTCTTTTGGTCAGTCCGTGCCTCCATCCTGTGTTGGATAGCACCCGGTCCGTGTTTGCAGTGCTTTCACCGTGCCTGACAAGCAATATCTCCAAGCCAGCACCTCCGTCACCATAGATTCTAACACGGGAAGGCGCCTGTTGGAGGAAGCGCGGCCGTTCGTTGCACGCTAAGGCCTTAAGGCCGCCTGTCATTACTTTCGGAATCATCGTGAAACTGAAGGATTTGCCTGTGCAAGGAAGAATATGTATGTATCCGCTCAACAAATATAGGGAGGTGTTTGGCAAGTGTTTAGTGGCGCCTGGTTGATCCTCCTGCTCGTGATGGCGATCGTGTTCATCGTCATCATGACCGGGAAAGTCCGCATGAACGCATTCCTCGTGCTCCTTCTGGCCGCCCTGTTCGTAGGCCTTCTCGCCACCAATCCCCCTCTTGTCCAGAAGACCGTGGACGGTAAGGTGGTCCCCGGGATTGTTGAGACTATCGCAAACGGATTCGGCAGCACACTTACCAACATAGGAATCGTCATCGTCGCAGGCACGATCATAGGCACCATCCTGGAGAAGACCGGAGCTGCAGTAGTCATGGCCCGCACCATGCTGAAGCTCGTAGGCAAGAAGAACTCGCCTCTTGCCATGGCCTTCTCGGGATATGTGGTGTCCATACCCGTCTTCTGCGACAGCGGTTTCGTAATCCTATCCTCGCTTAACAGGGCCCTTGCGCAATCAGGAGGCATCTCCCTTGCCGTAATGGGCACAGCCCTCTCCATGGGCCTTTATGCCACTCACACCATGGTCCCCCCGACGCCGGGTCCTATAGCCGCGGCAGGAAACTTGGGGGCCGACCTGGGCCTTGTGATACTACTGGGCTTGATCGCGTCGATACCCGCCACGCTTGCCGGCTGGCTCTATGCCCTCAAGGTCGGCTCGAAGATCGACATCAAGCCGAAAGCTTCAATGAGCTACGAGGAGCTCCTTAAGAAGTTCGGAAGGCTGCCCGGAACGCTCCACGCATTCCTTCCCATACTCGTGCCCATAATACTGATTGCATTGCGGTCTGTCGCGAATTTTGCTACGAATCCGTTCGGGACCGGGACGCTTAAGACCATACTTGTGTTCATAGGTAATCCCAACTTCGCCCTGATACTTGGCGCCTTCATGGCGATGACGCTGGCTACGAAGCTTGACAAGACGGTCTACGGCGACTGGGTGAACGACGCAATCAAGGACTCCGCCGTCATCCTCGTCATCACAGCGGCCGGTGGATCCTTCGGCGCAGTGCTGCAGGCGACCGGAATCGGAGGAATCCTCGGCGACATACTTTCCAAGTACAACCTCGGGATATTCCTCCCCTTCATCATCGCGGCCGCAATCAAGACCGCCCAGGGCTCGTCCACCGTCGCCCTAATCACTACCTCTGCGATACTGGCGCCGCTTCTGCCGTCGCTCGGCTTTGATTCCGGCATGGCTAAGGCGCTCGTGACTATCGCGATAGGCGCAGGCTCCATGGTCGTATCGCATGCCAACGACTCCTACTTCTGGGTAGTGTCGCAGTTCTCCGACATGGATGTGAACCAGGCCTACAAGCTTCAGACAGGAGGCACCCTCTTCGTAGGCATAGTATCGATCATCACGATTGCGATAATGTCGCTGATACTTATCTAGTTCTGTCATGGGCATAGCAAAAGGCACGGGGGCGATAACCTCCGTGCCTCTCCTTTTGGGAAAGCTCCTGCTCCTAATTGAGCTTCAGATCAGAACGGCGAGAACCCCATCTCCGACCAGAAGCCCTCCTTCATCTCCTCGTACTGGGCTTCAAGCATGGTCCTGTGCCCCTTCTCCCATTCGGAGAGCCTTCCGAATACGGTTTTGGCGCCATCGTCCTCTGCATGCTTGGCAGCCCTCATGTAGAACTCATGAAGGTCGTTTTCGATGGACATGGCTATCCTTATCGCCGACAGGTCTGTAGTCAGCTCGCCTATAGCAAGCTCCGGCTCAGGCCCCCTGCCCTCGCCCCTGTCGCGGAAGACCGCCTTCCCCATCACTTCCTTGTCCAGGTCCTTCTGGGGGTCTACCGTCCACTTCCCGTCCTTTGCGAGGCTTCTCAGGTTCGCCTCTATGTAGGCTATATGGCCTTCCTCCATCCTCGCAAGGTCCCTGAAGGCATCCTTGGCGCTTACATTCCTGCTTGACGCCGCAGCCCTCTCGAAGAAAGCCTTGCCCTCCTTCTCCATGCCCAATGCGAAGTTCAAGGCAGCAAGCTGTCGGTCCATGACTATGCTCCTTTCACGATGAGTTTCATAAGGAGTTATTCTTCGCGCAATGCCTTTTCCCTTCACGAAGGGGAAGAGCCGCTCAACCGCAGGAAGCACACCGCTCCTATCTGCCGGACGAGCATTCCCTGCATATCCCATATATCTGCAGCCTGTGGTCCTTCACTATGAAGCCGTTCTTCCTTTCCACATGCGCCTCGATGGCATCCAGCAGGTCCGCATCCAGGTCCTGCACCTTGCCGCACGAAAGGCAGACGAGGTGATGATGCGAATGGACCCCCTCTGGCCCAGCTATCTCATATACGGCCGCCCCGTCTCCTATGGCGGACTTGGCAATGGCCCCTGATTCCTCCAGCTGCTTGAGGTTCCTGTATACTGTGGCGACCCCAATTCCGGGGTGGACCTGCCTCACCTCGTCGAAGACCTGCTCGGCGGTAAGATGCCTGCCGCCCGCAGATTTTATGCACTCCAGCACAAGCTGCCTGTGCTTGGAGTACCTTTCATTTCTAGGACAGCACTCATCCTGCATGTTAGGCCTCCTGTCAGATGAATAGCAAGGCGATGCGGTAAACCGCGAACGAAACGAGCCATGCTACAGTTATACCGTAGAGCACTGCCAGCGCCGTCTCGCGTGCGCTGCCAAGCTCGCGCCTCATCACCACGATTGTAGCCGTACACGGGACATACAGCAAAGAGAATGACATGAATGCGAGCGCTGATGCAGCGTTCAACCCCAGGGAGGCAAGCGCATCCGGACCTGTGCCGGCAAGAAGGCTGATTGTCGAGGCTACGATCTCCTTTGCAGCGATCCCCGACAGAAGGGCGACGCCGATTCTCCATTCACCCAGCCCAAGGGGCTTTATGAGTGGAGTAATAAACCTTCCGAGGGTAGCGAGCATGCTTTGCGACGGGTCAGTGGCTGCCATGAAGGAGAAGCTGACGTTACTGAGCACCCATACACCTGCTGATACAAGCACAATGAGAGTCCCGGCCCTAACGATGAAGTCCTTGGTCTTATGCCATGTCGCCATTGCAAGGTAGTTCAGGCGGGGGACCCTGTAAGGCGGCATCTCCAGGACGAAGGCCGACGAGGAGCGGGCCTTGAGCACGGTCCTGCTAAGAAGAAACGCCGAGGCGACCATTACCACAATCCCGAGGAAGTACATGGACGCTGCCGCAAGCCCGGCCCTTGATCCGAAGAATGCGCCTGCGATGAGGACATAGATAGGCATCCTGGCGCTGCAGGAGATGAAGGGGGCGACAATCACTGCGATCTTACGCTCCTCCTCCTCTTCAAGAATCCTCGATGCCATTATCGAAGGAACGGTGCATCCGAAGCCCATGATCAAAGTCACGAAGCTCCTGCCCGAAAGGCCCAGCCATGATAAGGCCCTGTCCATCACGAAGGCGGCGCGCGCCATGTATCCGGTCCCCTCAAGAAGCGAAAGGAGGAAGAACAGCACCGCTATCTGAGGAAGGAATATTAGGACAGCGCCAGCGCCTCCTATTGCGCCGTCAGCTAGAAGGCCGGTCAGCCAGCCAGGTGCGCCGAGCGATTGCAGCGACCCTCTTACCGCCTCAAGAAGCTGGACATTCACCAGCCAGTCGACCAGGTCTGATGCCTTGCCGACCAGCGGGCCGAAGGTAATCGTGAATACCGCGGCCATTATCATGGCGAATACCGGCACTGCGAGCCATCTGTTCAACGCTATCCTGTCGAATGCCGCAAGGGCAGCCTTCGGAGGCTCGCCGCTTACGCAGTCTCCGAATATGGTATCTATGCATGAGAAGCCTTGAAGGGCCGCGCTGCAGCTGGAGCATCCGGAGGAGCATGTCATAAGCGGCTCGGGGGCAACAGGGCTATCCGCCATATCCCTTACGGCTGCTTTCAGGGCCTGGATGCCGTCGCCGCGCGAGGCGGATATGGGGATGACAGGGACTTTGAGCCTTGAGGCAAGTTTCTCGGCATCGACCTTCAATCCGGCCCTTTCAGCCTCATCCATGAAGTTGACGGCCACTATCATTGGGATGCCCTTCTCCATGAGCTGCAGGGTAAGCAGCATGCTCCTCGAAAGATTGCCGGCATCTACTATGTTTATCAGGATGTCGGCCCCTCCGCCGGATAGGAACTCCCCTGCCAGCTTCTGCTCAGGGGTGCTCGGATCCAGTGAGTATGTTCCGGGCAGGTCGGTGACCTCGAATGAAGCCGCCTTGTAAGTGAAGGAGCCCTCTTTCTTCTCCACTGTAACCCCTGGCCAGTTTCCCACCTGCTGCGTGCTGCCTGTAAGGGCATTGAACAAAGTGGTCTTCCCGCTGTTTGGGTTACCGGCCAGAGCTATCCTTACTGCCGCTCTATCGCTTGACATGAGCCCTCCTAACAACCTATGACCTCTATTGCTGCAAGATCCCTCCTGCGGACCGCTACGGAGTAACCGCGAATCCTAAGCATGAGAGGATCTCCGAATGGGGAGCTGCCGATCACTTCGATGGAAGAGCCGGGCGTAAAACCCATCTCGATGAGACGTGCCGCAGACTTATGGCTGAAGTCTATGCTCCTGATTACGGCAGTAGAACCTTTCCTGAGATTGCGTGCGCACATCTTTCCATTCCCCCCGTCAATTATTGATAACGATTATCATTATCATTATTTCAGACGAAAAGTCAAGCAAACAAGAAGGCAGGCCCTATACGAAGCCTGCCTTCTATGGATAATCTCTAATGGGATTGCGCCGACCGGGTCTTAACCTAGTGCTTCTCTTGGGGTGCACATGAGCGTAGCACCTTCTTGACCTTCTCGCCAAGGGCAGATGCAGTAAAGGGCTTCTGAATGAAGTTGGCGTTCTCCTCCAGAACTCCCTTTTGGTTCATCAGGTCGCTCGTGTACCCTGACATGTAAAGCACCTTAAGATTAGGCTGATCCGGCTTCACCTCTTCATAGAACTGCTTGCCGCTCATCTCCGGCATCACTACGTCTGTAAGAAGAAGCTGGACTGTGGTACCCTCGTCCGCAATAATGGATCTCGCGATTGATGGAAGAGCGGCGGTCAGTACCTTGTAACCCATCTTTCTCAGGATCCTTGCGGCAATCTCCCTGACCGCCTCCTCGTCTTCCAGGATGAGTATGGTCTCGTCCCCGGTTCCTATATCGGAAGCCAATGCAGCGGGTTTCTCGACATATTTCTCGTTCACGCTTGGAAGATAGACCCTGAAGGTGGAGCCCAGCCCAGGCTCAGAATATACCCTGATGTCTCCATTGTGCTGCTTCACTATGCCATAGGCGGTAGAAAGACCAAGCCCTGTCCCCTTGCCCACGCCTTTAGTTGTGAAGAACGGCTCGAATATATGGGATCTTACCTCGCTGTCCATGCCACATCCGTTGTCTGAGACCGTCATCACGACGTAATGCCGCTTCTGAAGCCCTACATGGGTGGCGACATAATCGTCGCCGACTTCATCCTCTCCAGTTTCTATCGTTAGTGTCCCGCCATCGGGCATCGCATCCCTTGCATTTATCACGAGGTTCATAAGCACCTGCTGGATCCTGCTGTAGTCAGCCCTGGTGGCGCTTAAGCCCTCCTGAGGTCTGAAGACAAGATTTATGTCCTCGCCGATGAGCTGCTGCATCACCCTTGTGGTATCCGAGATGAGAAGGTTCAGGTCCACGATGTCCGTCTGCAGGGTCTGTTTCCGACTGAAGGCAAGGAGCTGGCCTGTAATGCTTGCCGCCCTCTGGGTAAGGGCCAGGACCTCCTTTAGGTCCTCCTTGATTGTCGAATCGTATGGGGCTGCATCGTAGGCGAACTTCGTGAAGCCTTCAATCCCTGTCAGTAGATTGTTGAAGTCGTGTGAGATGCCGGCTGCCATCTGCCCGACAATCTCGAACCTCTGTTGCCGCCTGATCTGCTCTTCGAGCTCCATCCTCTTGGCTTCGGCCTTCTTCCTATCCGTGACGTCGGAGAATATCGTGGAGAAATATCCTTTCGCAGGGCTGGAGACCGTGTAATCGAAATACCTGTTGAAGGCCGTGTTCAGCTCCTCGAACCTTATCGGTTCGCCGGTCTCTGCGACTTGGGCGAACCTATCAAGAAACGGGATGTCCTTGGTTCCGTAAGTCTCCGAGGCCAGCTTGCCAACCACATCTGCGCGTTTCACCCCTACTATCTTCTCGAATGCCGGGTTAATATCGAGGATGACGTAGTCTACAGCCTTGCCGTCTTCGTAAACTACCTCGTCGAGACAGCTTGCCGATGCCATATGCTCAAACAGGGCTCGATATTTCGCCTCGCTTTCGGCTCTTGCGTCCTCTGCCCTCTTCACCTCAGTTATGTCAATAAAAGCCGCCTGATAGTACAGGGGTTTTCCATCCGTATCCCTTCTGACCTTAGTGTTCATGTCGATCCAGATGATGCCCCCGTCCTTCCTGACGTAGCGCTTCACGAAGCGGGCGGAATCGGTTTTTCCCTCCAGTATCGGTTTCACATAGGATTCGGTAAGCGCAATGTCATCCTTGTATGTGATGTCCATCCACTTCAGCTTGCCCAGCTCCTCCTTTGTGTAGCCCAATGCATCAAGGAAGGCCTTGTTCGTCCACATCTCGCCGTTCATAGAGGTGATTGACATCGGGACGGTGGAACCTTCGAAGAAGGCCTTGAACCTGTCCCTCGCCTCGTTGAGCTCCTCTTCTTCCTTCCTCCTCTGCGTTATGTCATTGATACTGGAAAGCGCTATCACCCTGCCCTGGCTCTTGAACACCCTCGAGGACATCAGCCCGAGTGCCTCCTCGCCGGATTTCCTCTTGAACCAGATCTCCATGTTGTCGACCGACCCTTTGGAATCAAGCTCTGCCACTACCTTCTCCCTCTCCTCAGGGGTGTACCAAAGGTTAAGCTCCTCTGTGCTCCGGCCGATAACCTCATCGGGAACGTAACCGGTCATGCCATAGAAGGCCTCGTTGGCCTCGATCACCCTGCCTATACCCTTCTCTACATCTGTGAGGACTATCGAGTAGGGCGAGGTGTTGAATGCCTTGTTGTACTTGTCCTCCTGTGAGCCTATCTCGTACTTGAGCCTCATGTTTATCAGGAGGATCAGGCCGTAAGTCATGAGGATGAAGAGCATCTGATACGATAGGACCACATAGGCTTCCATCATCCCAGCCCGGAGGTAGTCGTTGGATGGCCGGTATGAGGCGAAATAGGCGATTATCCTGGCTGCATTTACACCCACGTAGCCCAGGTAGGTTATGCCGGCTACCCTGGCCGCATTCCTAAGGTGCACTGGTATCCCCGCTAGAAGGTAGAATGCTATCTGCGAGCATACTATCAGCTGATAGGAGGCCAGAAGCAGGGTTCTCACGGCAAGGTTGTTGTCCTTGAACGTGTAGTAGGCATAAAGGATGGCGAAAAGGCCCAATAACGCGAAGTCGGCATAGTTGTCGGCCTTCTTTACCATGAACTGCCTGAACCCCGAATGTATCAGCGCGATTCCAAGGGCAAGCATGATGTTGGCAGCCCATATCGAAGCCCAATCAGGGACTGTGCCTCTAAGTCCTATAAGAAACGTCCCTATGACCTGTAGCCAGGCCCCCGCCAGGATTGTACCCAGACCGGCGAACCTCTGCCTGTTCTGACCGTAGAGCACTCCTATCACGAGGGTGCACATCGTTATGTTTAGCAGGCTGCTGAGCAGTATGGTCCTTATATCGATGAGTGCCACGGCTTCATCCTCCAACTACCTGTTCTCTGGGTAGCCGATAGACAACTACAGAGACTTCCTTCAACCGGTAAGTATATCATTCTTAAAGATATTTGCTATGCATAGCGTTTCTCCTTCCTAGGCAAGAATGTCTCCCAGGATGGCGATAAAACGGCGGAAGGCTTGCGCCTCCCGCCATCATGCGTATATAAGCTTAGCAGCTTAGAACTTGAATAGAAGCTTGAGGTATACGCCATCATGCCATGGCTTTCCGTCGGGCATATCGGCATCCGCAAGGTCCTTTGAGTTATATCCGAGGGCCAAGCTCATATTGTTGAATATCCTCTGTACAATCTGCGCCGAGTATCCGATCTTCCATGCTTCGGAGAAGCCGATCGCCCTGACATAACCTTCGATATCCGTGCCGTTTAGAATGTGCAGAGAGGCACTGGCCTGGAAAAGAAGGGTGTGCGCGAACGCTGCCTCCTCTCCGACGGGTCCTGCCGCCAGCATCTTGTAAGCGGCCTTTGCGGCTGCCGAGAAATACCTGCCAAGCTCCAAAGTCCAATCCGTGGTTGCTATGGCAAGGCCTGTGTACTCGCGCCTTCCCATGATCTCCCCCGTGTAGTACTTCCCCTGAAGCTTGAGAAGGCCGGTCACGGCCGTCCCGTCAGGCCTTATCGCAGCATACGCCTCAGCTTCAGCCTTAAGCGGCAATCCCTCCCTGGTTGGCGAGATTCCCGAGTAATAGGAGGCTTCCGCCTTTACCGACAGCCAATCAGCCGCATCCCCAGAGACTGCGACATACGATAGAGAGGTTAGTCCCTCTGAGGAGTATGATATCTCCTGCTTCGCGGTGGCCTTCAGGCCGCCAGCGGATGTGTAGTCCAGCATCGCGGACGCTGCCACCCTGTAAGAGCCGGGTGCGAAGAACTCGGGAAGCTTCAGCCCTGTCTGTCCTTCGGCGGATAAGTTCAGCTTGAGACCTGGAGCCAGGAGGAAGGAATCTTTGTATCCTGCAGTTATCATGTTGCCACGGACACTGCCTCCGAAAGGCAGGCTGAG
>CAZNZD010000058.1:0-10544 GCA_964577435.1 uncultured Clostridia bacterium | reverse complement strand
CGGACGGAGTAGTAGAGCACATCACATCTTTGATCATGAGCGGCGACCTGAAGGCGGGAGACAAGCTCCCGGCCGAGAGGGACCTGGCCGCTTCGCTCGGCGTCAGCAGGACCGCCCTGAGGGAGGCCGTGCGGACCCTAAGCCTTATGAATCTCATTTCCGTACGCCAGGGGGAGGGCACCTTCATAGAGGACATTGTCCCCGGCTCCTTCATGAAACCGCTTTCTCCGATGCTTTCGATGGGGAACATGAATATTCTCGAGCTGATCGAGGCAAGGCGCATCATAGAGCCCAAGGCCGCCGCGCTCTGCGCGGAGCGCGCGACAGACGAGGAGCTTGCCGCCATCTCCTACCTGGTCTCCGAGATGAACCCGGAGATGAGCAGGATCAAGCGCTTCAACGACCTGGACCTCGAGTTTCATATGTCCGTAGCCAGAGGCTCTCACAACTCCGTGATAGTGGCGACCCTCGAGGCCATCAGAGACGCCCTTTATGAGCAGGTGGAGGAGGTTCAGAGCCTCCCCGGCGCCGCTGACAGGGCGCTCGGGTTCCACAGGGCCGTGGCAAGCGCCCTTTCGGAGCGCAATGCGAAAAGGGCGGAGAAACTCATGGTAGACCACATGGCTGACGTCGAGAGGGCGGCTTATGAGAACATACGCAGGCATGATGCGTCGAAAGAGACATCCCAGGTCCTGCGATGAATATGTAGCGTACCCCAGGGACCCAGGAAGACCTATCTATTAACGAGGAGGAATGAAAGTGAAAGCAGGCAAGATCCGTGGTATCGTCTGGCGCATGGCTCTCGTGCTCACGATGGTTGCGGTAATGATCCCGCTAGTGGGCTCCGCAGCTGAAGTCACAATCAAGCTAGGCACTGTGTATCCTCTGACCGGCTCGCTGGCGACCACCGGCGCAGACTGCATGTCCGGCGTCGAGCTGGCCATCGACATCATCAACAACGTATACGACATCGACTTCCCGTTCGCCAGGACCTCCGGCATACCCAGCCTTGGCGGCGCCAAGTTTGAAGTCATAGTCGGCGACAGCAGGGGCGACGCGACGGTCGGCATGGCTGAGACCGAGCGCATCATCACAGAGCAGAAGGTTGCAGCATTCTTCGGCGGCTACCAGAGCGGCGTCGTCAAGACGACCTCCATGGCGGCAGAGAGGCTCCAGATACCCTACGTGCTCTCCGACGCAACCTCCCCGACGCTCACCGAGCGCGGCTTCCAGTGGTTCTTCAGGGTCATCCCTCACGACGGCATCCAGGCCAAGAACGCCCTCGACATGGTAGCTGAAATCGAGAAGAAGGAAAAGGTAGACCTCAAGAAGCTCGCCATCGTCTGGGAGAACACCGAGTGGGGCGCAAGCCTTGCAGTCGAGCTCAGGAAATGGGCAGCATTCCACGGCCTCACCATCGTCGCCGACATCCCGTACGTCTACAAGGCGACCGACGTCTCCGCAGAGGTGCTTAAAGTCAAGGCGGCGAACCCGGACGTCATAGTCCACGGCGCCTACGTCTCCGACGCCATCCTCTTCACCCAGACGTTCAAGGCCATGAAGGTCACCCCTAAGGTATTCATCGGCATGTCCGGATACCTCGATCCCAACTATGTCGCGACCGTCGGCGCTGACGCCGAGAACATCTTCGTGCGTGGCGTCTATGGCCTCGACCTCGCAGCAAGCAAGCCTTACGTCGCGAAGATCAACGAGCTCTACAAGAAGAAGTACGGAATCGACATGAGCCCCAGCGCGGCTCGCAGCTTCACCGCCCCGTTCATCCTCGCCGACGCCATCAACCGCGCGAAGTCGACCAAGCCGGAAGACATCAGGAAGGCCCTCCTTGAGACCAACCTGCCCGCCTCCGCGGTCATCACCGCATACGACGGCGTCAAGTTCGACCCCGTGACCCACGACAACGTGCTCGGCAAGTCACTCTACCTCCAGTTCCAGAAGAGCAAGCTCAGAGTGGTGTGGCCGTTCAACCTCGCGGGCGTGCCCTACGTATATCCTTTCGCGTGGGGCAAGTAGCATAAACAGCTGAGCTTAAGCGGAGCGCCGCATCATAAAAGCGGCGCTCCGCACAAATGATGCGCGAGGATCGCGCAATACGCTTACATGACAGGGGTGGTCTTATTGTTGCTCCAGCTTCTCACGGGAGGTGTGCTGCTGGGCTGTGTCTACGGCCTGGTCGCCATGGGCTTGAGCCTCATCTACGGCGTGATGGGGATCGTCAACTTCGCCCACGGCGCGCTTGTGATGCTTGCGATGTACGCAAGCTTCTGGCTTAACACCTACCTCAAACTGGACCCCGTTATAGGGACACCGATCGTGGCTTTGATAATGTTCGGCCTGGGATTGGTAATCTACCGCGGTGTCGTGTCTAAGGTGCTGAAGGGGCCCTTCCTGGCAAGGATGCTCGTCACCTTCGGCCTCAGCATATTCATAATCAACCTAGCTCAGTTCCTCTGGACGCCGGATTACCGCGTGATAAGCAACGCAATCTCGAAGGGCACATTCATGCTCGGGCCGATTTTCATAGAGCTTCCGAAGCTCGTCGCGAGCATCGGCAGCCTCATAGTCGCAGCCCTGGTTTATTGGTTCCTCAGGAAGACCAAGACCGGGCTTGCCATCCAGGCGATATCCATAGACAGGCCGGCCGCCTCGCTTATGGGCATCAACCTCGAGAGGCTAAACGGCATAGCGTTCGGCATAGGCCTTGCCTGCGCGGGCGCCGCCGGTTCGCTTCTGGCAAGCTACTACTACATCTTCCCTGACGTAGGGACGATGTTCGGCTTGGTCGCCCTCGTCGCAGTCGCCCTCGGAGGATTCGGTAGCACCGAAGGTGCGCTCATCGGCGCCATACTCATCGGCATAATCGAGACCGTAGGCGGCTTCTATGTGGGCACCGAGTACAAGTACGCCCTCATCTTCCTGGCATATGTACTGATAGTGATTGTGAGACCCAAGGGCCTCATGGGATGGGGGGCCGACTGATGGAAAGCAGCAAGAACGTAAGAAACCTGGTGCTTGTCGGCCTGGCGCTTGTAATCGCAATCGCCGCCCCGCTCGTGCTTAAGGCGAGGTTCCAGCAGCACGTGCTCGTACTCATAGTCCTTTATGCCGTACTTGCCCAGGCCTGGAACATAATGGCCGGATATGCCGGCATGGTCTCCATCGGGCAGGCGGCGTTCTTCGGAATAGGCGCTTATGTCTCGACTGTCCTGTTCGTGCAGTACAAGGTCAACCCCTGGCTCGGCTTCATAGCGGCGGGCCTGGTGACGGCGCTGTTCGCCACCATAATCGGCCTGCCGTTCTCAAGGCTCAGGGGAAGGTACTTCGCGATAGGCACGATTGCGCTGGCTCAGATGATCAAGGTCGTCTTCGAGAACTGGCCCCAGGTAGGGGGCGCGACCGGCATCATCATAGACATGACCAAGGAGAGCTTCCTTAACTTCCAGTTCCACTCGTCGAAGCTCGGATACTATTACATAGCGCTGGGCATGCTGGTCGCGGTTGTCACCTTCATGTACTTCATGGAGAGGTCCAAGATGGGCTTCTACTTCAAGGCCATCAGGGAGAACGAGGAAGTAGCCACCGGCCTTGGCGTCAACAAGACCGCCTACAAGCTGATGGCCATCGCCATATCCGCCGGCATCACCGGCATGTGCGGCACTATACTCGCCCAGTACCAGCTCTATGTGGAGCCCGCCTTCGTGTTCGACCACTCGGTGTCGGTAACCATAGCGCTGGTGGCGGTGTTCGGAGGCGCAGGCAACATAATCGGGCCGCTTCTCGGCGCACTCATTCTCATGCCGATATCGGAACTCACCAGGGCGTGGCTGGGTTCCGGCGGAACCGGCGTGGACCTTATGATCTACGGCGCGTTCATAGTCCTTATCTGCATATATGAGCCGGACGGGCTCATGGGCATAGCCAACAAGGCCGGGCGCAGGCTCAAGGCCAGGCGCGAAAGGGGGCTTGCAGCCTGATGTCTGAACTTAAGGCGACCAACCTTACTAAGCGCTTCGGGGGGCTAACTGCGGTAAACGACGTGTCGTTCTCCGTGAAAAGCGGCGAGATACTGGGCCTCATCGGTCCCAACGGCGCCGGCAAGACGACCCTTTTCGCCTGCCTCTCGGGATTCTACAAGCCTGAAGAGGGGAAAGTGGAGTTCGACGGCCACAACATAACCGGCTGGAGCCCCAACAACATCTGCTCGCTTGGCATAGCAAGGACATTCCAGGTCGTGCAGATACTGCAGGGGATGACTGTCCTGGAAAACGTCCAGGTCGGCGCGTACCTGAGAAACGGCCATACGGCCGCCGCCAGGAAGAAGGCGCTGGAGGTGCTCGACAGGGTCGGTATGGCCGACAGGGCCAAGGCGAAGGCAGTCCACCTCACGCTACCCTACAAGAAGAGGCTCGAGGTGGCGATGTGCCTTGCGACCGACCCCAAGGTCCTGATGCTGGACGAGACGATGGCGGGCCTTACGCCGACTGAGATCCAGGAGGCGGGGCTTCTCATCAAGAGCATGAGGAAGGACGGCCTCGCGCTCATAGTCGTCGAGCACGTCATGGAGGCCATAATGCCCATAGCCGACAGGGTTATGGTCCTTGATACCGGAGCAAAAATCGCCGAGGGCTCACCCTCAGCCATCTCGAAGGATGTAAGGGTGATATCGGCCTACCTGGGAGATAAATATGCTGAACGTTGTAAATTGTAGCGCAGGTTACGACGGAGTGCCGGCCCTCGTGGACGTTTCCGTCAACGTCAAGGAGGGCGAGATAATCGCAATCGTCGGCTCCAACGGCACCGGCAAGTCGACGCTCGCAAGGGTGATATCCGGACTGGTGAGGACCACAGCCGGCACCATCGAGTTCAACGGCAACAGGATAGACAGGATGCCCGCGCATGAGATCATGAAGCTGGGCCTCGTTCACGTCCCGGAGGGAAGGCACGTGTTCGGCAAGCTCAGCGTCAAGGAGAACCTCATGCTGGGAGCATATACGCTTAAAGACGACGCGGAGGTTAAAAGGCGCCTCGAGTACGTTTACAAGCTCTTCCCCATACTCGAGGAGAGGAAGGCGCAGAAGTCCTGGAGCATGAGCGGAGGTCAGCAGCAGATGCTTGCGCTCGGAAGGGGCCTCATGTCGAACCCCAAGCTTCTTATAATGGACGAGCCGTCCTTAGGCCTTATGCCCAAGCTCTGCGACGAGCTGTTCCAGGCCATAAAGCTCATCGCCCAGGAGGGCATCACCATAATGCTCATAGAGCAGAGGGTGCTTGAGGCGCTGGAGCTCTGCGACAGGGGCTATGTCATCCAGAACGGAAGGATAGTGCTGGAGGGAAGCGGCAAGGAGCTCATCTGCAGCGACATGGTGCGCAAGGCATACCTCGGCATGTAGCCCGAAAATACGCTAAGGAGCGTGCATCGATGCAGGTAGAACTGCTTTACGGAAAGACCAGGAAATCAGTGGCGCTTCCCGACGGGAACGTCACCGTGGTCGAGCCGGTCTTCACGCCGGGGCTTCCGGACGAGGTGGGCGCGATAAGGGATGCGGTAAGGGATCCGATAGGATCCCTGCCGCTTAGAGAGCTCGCCTCCGGCAAGAGGACGGCCGCCATAATATTCTGCGACGCGACAAGGCCGGTTCCAAACGGCAAGATACTTCCTGTGCTCCTTGGGGAGCTTAAGGAAGCGGGAGTGCCGGACGAGGGAATAGTCCTCATAAACGCATTGGGGACTCACAGGCCCGGCTCACATGAGGAGATAGTCGAGCTTCTGGGAAGCGAGATAGCATCAAGGTACAGGGTCGTTCAGCACGACTGCTCGGACAGGTCCACCATGGCCAACGCCGGCAGGCTCTCAAGCGGCCAGGACCTCTGGGTGAACAAGGATTACATGGAAGCGGAGCTCAAGATCCTCACCGGGTTCATCGAACCCCATTTCTTCGCGGGCTTCAGCGGGGGCGGGAAACCTGTGTACCCCGGCATTGCGAGCCTTGAGAACATCAAAGTGGCGCACGGCTATGAGATACTCTCGCACCCCAAGGCGACATGGGGCATCACCATCGGAAACCCGGTGTGGGAGCTTCTCACGGAAGGGGCGCTTCTCACCAGGCCTGATTTCAGCATAAACGTCACACTGAACAAGAAGAAGCAGGTTACTGCGGTATTCGCCGGAGACCTGCTGAAGTCGCACGCCAAGGGCACGGAATATGTGAAGAGGACAGTTATGAGGGCGGTGAAGGAGCCCTTCGACATAGTCATTACCACGAACAGCGGCTATCCGCTGGACAGGAACGTCTACCAGTCTGTGAAGGGAATGAGCGCAGCCGCCGGCATAGTGAGGGAGGGCGGTGCGATAGTATCCGTGGCGCAGTGCGTGGACGGCATCCCGTCCGGAAGCCACTACCACAACCTCCTCAGGATGGCGGGCACGCCCGACAGGGCGCTCGAGATAATATCCGATTTGAGCTTCTCCATGCAGGATCAGTGGCAGGTGCAGCTGCAGGCGGGCCTTCAGGCGAAGGCGGAGGTGCACCTCTACTCCGAGTGCTTATCGGACGGGGACATCGAATCGGCCATGTTCATCCCGTGCAGGGATATTGAGAAGACGGTGAGGGAGCTTCTAGGGAAGTACGGGAAGGACGCCAGCATATGCGTGCTTCCGGAGGGGCCCCAGACCATACCGTACATCGAAGGCTGAGCCCCGGCTTTCTGCCAGGGGCGGGCCGTAGACGGAGGGATACGAATGGATGCAAAGCTGAACACAAGGGCCAAGGAGCTGCTTAAGGGCTTCAAGGGCGACAACTACGCCTTCGGCATCGGAGAGCTGGAGAAGGCGGCGGAATTCGCGAAAGGCTACGGTGACGACTGCCTTGTTGTGGCTAACGGCGGGGCGTGGTTCAAGCCCGTAGTGGACAGGATACTGGCATCTCTTGAGGCAAACGGCGTGAGGCTGGCAGGCGGAAGGCTGGTGCCGGACGCGCAGCCCAACGCCCCCCGCGAGGATGTTTACAGGATCGCGACCTATATCCTGCAGCACAGGCCGAAGAGCCTGATGGCGGTAGGCGGCGGGTCCACCATCGACGCGGTGAAGGCGGCAAACGTGCTGGCTACGCTGGGGCGCTGGGAGCCCGAAATCGAGCCCTACTTCGGAACTGGGCAGGTCACAGCGATGCTGAAGGAGCACAACGCGGCGCTTGCACCGGTAATCGCTGTACAGTCCGCGGCAAGCTCCGGCGCGCACCTCACGAAGTACTCGAACATAACCGACCTTGCGGCAGGCCAGAAGAAGCTCATCGTGGACGAGGCGATAGTGCCCCCCAAGGCCGTCTTCGACTACGGTGTGACCAGGTCCGTGCCAAAGGGCATGACTGTGGACGGTGCGCTGGACGGGATAAGCCACTGCCTCGAGGTGTACTACGGCGCAAAGGGCGCAAGCTATGACCTCTGCCGTGAGATTGCAGAAGTCGGCATAGAGCTTGCGGTGGCAAACGTCGTGGCTGCAGTGGATAACCCGTCGGACGACACAGCCAGGGAGGCGCTAGGACTTGCTACCGACATCGGCGGCTATGCGATCATGGTGGGCGGCACCAACGGCGCGCACCTTACAAGCTTCTCCCTTGTGGACATAGCAAGCCACGGCAGGGGTGTGGCGCTCATGAACCCGTACTACACCGTGTTCTTCGCGCCGGCGATACAGGAACAGCTGAAAGTCGTCGGAAGGATATATGCGAAGTACGGCTACATGAGTGAGGATGTGGAGAAGCTCTCAGGCAGGAAGCTGGGAGAGGCGGTAGCCGAAGCCATGATGGCGCTGGGCAGGAAGCTGGACTTCCCGACTACGCTATCCGAGCTGCCGGGCTTCACCGAGGGGCATATCACAAGGGCGCTTGCCGCAGCCAAGAACCCCCAGCTCGAGATGAAGCTGAAGAACATGCCCGTGCCGCTGACGGCATCCCAGATCGACGAGTACATGGGCCCGATACTAAGGGCTGCCGTGAATGGGGACCTGAGCCTGATAAAGAACATGTAACGGACGCGAATGCGCATAAGAAACGCCTGGGGCCCTAGGGCCCCAGGCGTTTGTCATCTTATCGGGTTCTTAGTGGGTCCTCTTCACCTCTGTGCCTGCTATGGACTCGAAGTAGCGGACGAGGGACGAATGGTCGGCGCTTCCTAGGTCCATGACTTTCAGCGCCTGCATGATCTGTGCGACCTGCGCCGTCAGCGGAAGGGGTACGTTAAGCTCCTTGCCGGTCTGAAGAGCGTTCGCGATGTCCTTTATATGAAGGTCGATCCTGAAGCCGGGGTTGAAGTTGCGGTCCATCATCATGGGGGCCTTCGCGTTCATAACGTTGCTGCCCGCAAGCCCGCCCTTTATGGCATCGAAGATGGCCTCGGGGTCCACTCCTGCCTTCACGCCTAAAACCAGCGCCTCGCTCAGGGCCGCGATGTTGAGGGCGACTATTATCTGGTTGGCCAGCTTTACTGTATTTCCCGCACCGATGCTTCCCACCAGGACTACTGACTTGCCCAGCACCTTCAGAAGGTCCAGGCTCTCATCGAAGTCGGCCTTGTCGCCGCCGACCATTATGGAAAGGGTCGCGTTTATGGCCCCGGGCTGTCCGCCGCTTACCGGCGCGTCTATCATGCGCACGCCCTTCGCCTTCGCCGCGTCATGGACTTCCTTTGCGGCTAGCGGTGCGATCGAGCTCATGTCGATTATGATGGAACCGGCGCTTGCCCCCTCGAGTATGCCCTTGGGGCCGGTCACTACCTGCTTTACCTGCGGCGAGTCGGGAAGCATCGTGATCATCCTCTTGACCTTGGATGCAACCTCAGCCGGGGAGGAGACCGCCTCTGCGCCTTCAGCCACCATCTCCTGGACGGCAGCGGGCACTACGTCGAACACCACCGTCTTGTAGCCCGCCTTCATGAGGTTCTTGCACATGGGCCTTCCCATGATGCCCAATCCGATGAAACCTATAGTCTCCACTGAACCATCCTCCTTTGTAGGTACAATCGTTTCACAAATATCATACCATATTCTTAATGCTCTTTTACATATGAAAGTCGGCTTCATGCGGGCCTTTCCAATCGGTTCCGGACGACTGCCGCTGCCACTGTTTCCCAGCTTGAAAGGGTTGTTACCGGATTTCCGGAGGCAGAATCGGTTATTGTGTAATTCAACCAATAATTGTTTCAACAATTGTTGTAATACAACAAGGTATCGTATAAGCAGGCATAGAAAAATGATAGCCCAGAAGGGCGTAGCATTGCTCTGCTAATCGAATCAAACGAACGAGGAGGAATTGAAAGGATGTCTCATAACAATGCGTTCAGGGTCTTTTCGGCTGTGATGGCCATTCTGCTTTTCGGCAGCCTCCTGGCTAACGCGGCAACCAAGGTGAAAATCGGCGTGATATGCCCGATAACCGGTCCGTCGTCGACGTTCGGCTCCGGCGTTAAGGATGCGGTGGCAATCGCCGAGGACAAGCTTAAGGCGTCAGGCGGAATAAACGGTATGGAAGTCGAGTTCGTGGTTATGGACGACAGGGCCAACCCCGCCGAAGCCGTCGCGGCTGCGGAGCGCCTCATCCACAACGAGAAGGTCTCCGTGATACTAGTGCCGGTAATGAGCTCCGTCGTTCTTGCCGTCATGGAAGTCACGGAAGCGAACAAGATACCGCTCGTCACCTCAGGCGCAACAGCGGAAAGCATCACTCAGAAGGGCTACAAGTACATATTCCGCACCTGCGCGACCAACGCCACCCAGGCTTCGATCATAGTCCCCTACGCTGTCGACCGCTTCAAGCCTAAGACCGCGGCTGTGATCTATGAGAACACCGACTACGGCACCAGCCTCCGCGACAACACCATAGCCGCCCTCGAGAAGCTGGGAGTCAAGGTAGTCGCAAGCGAGCACTACATCAGGGAGTCCGTAGACTTCAGGGCGCAGCTCACGAAGCTCAGATCCCTTAAGCCCGACATGCTCTTCATGGCGTCGATTACCGCAGAGGCGGTGCAGATAATGCGCCAGAGACTTGAGCTCGGCTGGAAGGAAGTCCAGCTCGTGGCCTTCAACGGTATAGGCACGGACACCCTTGACCTCGCTGGGACGGCAGCCGAGGGCCTGCTTTTCGTAAGCGGCTTCGAGGACACCCTTCCGGATCCCGTCGTCAACGAGTTCTACAACGACTGGATGAAGAAGTACAATAAGCCGATAAACGGCACCGGCGCTGCCGCATACAATGCGATCAGGGTCATACTCGACTCCATCCGCAGGGGCGGCAACACCTCCAACGGAATCTGGACCGCAATCAAGGATACGAAGAACTTCCGCGGAATGGGAGTCGACATCTCCTTCGACGCGACCGGCCAGGCGGCATCGACCTGGATAGTCATCGAATACACGGGCGGCAAGAAGGTCATCCGTAAGTTCTAAACCGGTACTGGACGCAATAGCCAATGCGGACGGGCGAGACGCAGAGGTGCTCGAAGCCCGTCCGCCCCGATGCTTGGGGGTGAATAAC
>CAZNZD010000057.1:0-10777 GCA_964577435.1 uncultured Clostridia bacterium | reverse complement strand
ATGACCACCCTTTCGGCCCCGCCGGCAAGCCCTGCCTCGCCTGATGCTTCGAACAGCTCCTTCTCAGCCACTATGAGCTCACGTTCCTTTCATATATGATTCTCATGCCCTGAAGCGTGATGTCCGGGTCGACCAGGTCGATTGCGGCCGTCTCGCCGGCTATGAGGCCTGCAAGCCCGCCGGTGGCGATAACCTTGACGTCTCCCGGCCCCATCTCATGCTTCATCCTTCTTACTATCTCCTCCACCATGCCGATGGCGCCGAAGAAGATGCCCGACTGCATGGCCGCCACCGTGTTCTTGCCTATGGACGCCTTCGGCTTGGCAATGTCCACCCTGGGCAGCTTGGACGCCTTTGAGAACAGAGCATCTCCTGCAGTCATCACACCCGGCGCGATGGCCCCTCCGATGAAGGCCCCCTCCGCGTCGACCGCGCTGAACGTGGTCGCGGTGCCGAAGTCCACTACTATGGCCGGTGCGCTGTACAGCTCGCTTACAGCGACCGCGTCGCATACCCTATCGGCCCCGACCTCCTTGGGATTCTCGATCTTGATGGAAAGGCCCGTCCTCACCCCGGGTCCCAGCTGTATGGGCGACTCTATCCCGCAGTAGTCCCTCACGGCCTTCTCCATCGTCTCGTTAAGAGGGGGCACCACTGACGAGATTATCGCACCGGTAAGAGCCTCAAGCGGTATGCCTAGGTGCGCCATGAACTGCTGCATGTGGATTCCGTACTCGTCTGCGGTCCTTCCCCTGTCCGATGACAGCCTGAAGGATGCGGCCAGCCTGGGCCCGTCGAATATGCCAAGGACGATATTCGTATTCCCCACGTCAACTGCAAGGAACATGTCGCACCTCCGTATCGATCGCGGTTTGCGCGCAATCTTCCATGAATGTATCATAATACAGGAAAGCATATCTTGGGCAATGCGCGGAAAGCGGGGCTAACCCATGCAGATATTGTATGTGACGCTCATCGGCCTGTTCGCGGGGCTAGTAAGCACTTCGGTGGGCAGCATCCTGCCGACGCTTCTAGGCAGGAAGGCTGAGAAATACATAAGCCTTATGCTGGGCATAGCCGCGGGGGTCATGGTCGCGCTCGTTTTCGCCGACCTGATGCCGGAGGCCGTGCACGCAGGAAACCTGGCTTACCCAAGGAACAATGCCGGCATGCTCATAGCATACACGGGTTTCCTGGCAGGCGCCCTCAGCATGACGCTCATAGACAAGATGCTTCCCCACAGGCACTTCACAACTCTTGAACCGCACGTCAACGTAACCCTCTATAAGACCGGCCTTCTTACCGCGCTCGGAATCGCGCTTCACAACCTGCCGGAGGGGCTCGCCATCGGGGCAGGATACGCCCACAGCAGCGAGCTCGGCTTCACGCTTTTCGTCGCGATCGCCCTTCATAACCTTCCCGAAGGCCTCGCCCTCGGCACTCCTCTTGCAGGCTGCGGCATCTGCCGCTGGAAGGTGCTCACCATAGGTGCGGCCGCGGGGCTTCCAATGGCCCTGGGGGCCTTCCTGGGGGCCGTTTTCGGGATGATATCCCCCGCCATGGTATCTGTATCGCTCGGCATAGCCGCCGGGGCAATGCTCTACATAGTCGCCGATGAGCTCATACCGGAGTCGCAGAAGAGCGCGATAGGCCATTCTGGCACTTACGGCACAGTCATAGGCTCCTTGCTTGGCCTTCTGCTCATCTACTTCGTCTGACAGCCTTTCCTAGGGAAGCTCCACCGTCACAGTCACCGGGCAGTGGTCCGAGCCAAATACATCCTTCTCTATAGATGCGCCCTTCACACTCTCCATGAAGGCCTCGTCCACGAAGAAGTAGTCCAGCCGCCAGCCAACGTTCCTGCCCCTGGCCCTGGTCTTCATGTCCCACCAGGAGTAGTTCTCGCCCTCGGAGTTAAATGCCCTGAAAGAATCCACGAAGCCGTCATTAAGGAAGCTTGTGATCCATTCCCTCTCCCCCGGCAGGAAACCGGTAGTCCGCTCGTTGTTCTTGGGCCTGGAAAGGTCTATCTCCTTATGGGCGGTGTTCACGTCCCCGCAGACGACAAGATGCCTGCCGGAGGCCCTGAGCTCCTTGGCCCACTGTCTGAACCTCTCATAGAAGGCCATCTTGTACTTGAGCCTGCCGAGCCATTCCGGCCATCCTCCGTAGTCCAGCCATCCCTGCCAGTCCAGGCCCTTCGGCCACTCCAGATTCAGGGGCCACGGCTCGGGCCACTGCCCGCCGTTCGGGAAGTAGACGTTCGCCAAGATGAAGCTGCCGAAGTCGGCCCAGATGAAGCGGCCCTCGCGGTCGAAAGCCTCGACTCCCAGCCTGTCGCCGACCTCGAGCGGCTCGGCCCTGGAGATGAGCCCTACCCCCGAATAGCCCTTCACCTCACCCGAGTTGAAGTACGTCCTGTATCCTGGCAGTTCCAGCAGCATCGAGGGTATCTGGGTGGGATCCGCCTTGACCTCCTGTACGCCCACTACATCGGGCCCGTTGCCGGAAAGGTACGCAAGTATCCCCTGCTCCTTCTTCACAGAGGCCCTTATCCCGTTCACGTTCCACGAGGAAAGTCTCATAACCTTTGGCATTGACGCTACCTCCTGTTAGAATAAGTATATTCTATATGCATGATATGCATCAGTCCAATTCTATACTGGCATTTCGGAGGTGTTTTGCATGGATATGACGGAAACCGTAGTCCGCGTGGGGGAGCTCATGGCCCTGTCCGCACGCACCGCGCCCAAGGCCGCCGGCTCGGATTTCATCGACATCGCCCTCATCAAGGGGGAGGACCTGGTTAAGATGGCTGACGAGATGCGCGCTTACGGAATCGCAAGCGGCAAGAAGAACTTCGACAGGGATGCAAAAGGTGTGGAGGCATCAGCGGCGGTTCTTCTTCTGGGCCTAAGGAAATGCGCGGGCATCGGCCTTAACTGCGGTGCGTGCGGCTTCGACACCTGCGCCGAGCTTCAGAAGGCCCACAAGGAGGGCTCGGAGTTCGCCGGACCCAGCTGCGCATGGAAGATGCAGGACCTCGGCATAGCACTCGGTTCGGCGGTCAAGACCGCATCGTTGCACAACGTCGACAACAGGATAATGTACAGGATAGGTGTGGTCGCCAGAAGGATGGGGATCATGTCGTCGGACACTGTGATTGGCGTACCCCTTTCGGCGACCGGCAAGAGCCCGTTCTTTGACCGTTGAATTATCGGACGCGCAGGCGCATCATAGCAAGCAGCATCCAAATCGCGCTTGACGGAGGTATCATCCATGGAGAATCTTCTTAATGTATCCCTCATAAGCTCCATAGCAGTGGCATTCATAGCATTCGCCTTCGCGTTCTGGCTCTACGGCTGGGTCAAGGCCCGCCCTTCTTCGAACAAGCGCATCGCCGACGTGGGAAAGCTCATCTCGTCTGGCGCCAGCACCTTCCTCAGGAAGGAGTATCTGATGCTGGCCAAGTTCGCCGGCGCAGCCGCGGTACTCATCTTCCTGTTTCTGCCCAAGCCGGTCTGGAACGGCTCGGCGCTGGACAACGTGATCATGGCGGTCGCCTATATCGCGGGAACAGTATTCTCAGCAGTTGCCGGCAAGATCGGCATACAGGTCGCGACAATAGCCAACATGAAGACGGCTGAGGCTGCGAAGGAGGGCATACAGCCCTCGTTCATGGCAGGTTTCAGGGGCGGGGCGGTCATGGGCATGGCAGTAGTCGGCAGCAGCCTTCTAGGTGTGTCCCTCGTTTTCATACTCACGGGAAGCACGACCGCGCTTCTGGGCTTCAGCTTCGGCGCAAGCTCCCTGGCATTGTTCGCCAAGGCCGGAGGGGGCATCTTCACGAAGACCGCCGACATCTCAGCTGACCTTGTGGGAAAAGTCGAGCTAGGGATACCCGAGGACGACCCCAGGAACCCGGCAGTAGTCGCTGACAACGTCGGCGATAACGTCGGGGACGTAGCAGGGATGGGAGCCGACCTCTTCGACTCTAACGTCGCATCGATGGCAGCCGCGCTGGTCATGGGATTGAGCCTAGACAGGATGGTGGGCGGCAACATCAATGTAACAATGGTGTTCAGCTATGCGGCAATCGGCCTTCTCTCCTCGATAATCGGTGTCGCCACTGCAAGGATCGGGGCCAATGGCAATCCGACAAAGGCCCTGAACAGCAGCACATACGTGACCACATCGGTTTTTGCCGTGCTTACAGCGCTGGCGACATGGCTCCTAGGCTTCGAGTGGCGTATATGGGGGGCCAGCGCGGTAGGCCTTTTCGTAGGCGTGATAATCGGTATAACGAGCGACTACTTCACAGACGATTCCAAACCGCCTGTGCACATGGTGGCGAAGGCATCGGAGTCGGGCCCCGCATTCACCATCCTCTCTGGCGTCTCCTACGGCCTTCTTAGCGTTCTTCCCGCGATGATAGGAATCGCGGTCTCCGCCCTTGCGGCTTATAAGCTGTGCGAGCCGCTGGGACCCGGATATGCGATGTTCGGCATCTCCATGGCGGCAGTCGGCATGCTCTCCATCGTCGGGATGATCATCTCCAATGACGCATACGGCCCGATAGTGGACAACGCAAGGGGCCTTGCCGAGATAGGAAACCTCGGCGAGGAGGTCCTTTCGACCACCGACCAGCTCGACAGCGCGGGAAATACCGTCAAAGCCGTTACAAAGGGCTTCGCCATCGGTGCAGCCGGCCTTACCGTGATCGCGCTTCTCGGCGCCTTCATCAGCGAGGTTAACGCAGCTGCCGCGGAGCTGGGCATGGTCGGAATAGTAGGCTTCGACATAATGAACCCGATAGTGTTCTTCGGCCTTCTCATCGGGGCGGCCCTGCCTCCCGTCTTCTCAGCCATGCTGATGCTCGGCGTCAACAGGAACGCCCAGCGCATGGTCGCAGAGATCCACAGGCAGTTCAGGGAGATAGCCGGCCTTAAGGAAGGAAGGAAGGGCGTGGAGCCCGAGTATGACAAGTGCATCGAAATCGCCACCGACGGCGCGATCAAGGAGCTCATCCCCGCAGGTCTTGCAGCAATAGTGCTCACGCTTCTCGTCGGCTTCATCGGCGGGGTGCAGGCCATTGGCGGCTTCCTGGCCGGAAACATAGTAAGCGGCCTGCTGTTCGCGCTGTTCATGTCGAACGCCGGCGGCCTTTGGGACAATTCCAAGAAGTTCGTAGAGGCGGGCAACAACGGCGGCAAGGGCTCCGACACGCATAAGGCAGCAGTCGTCGGCGACACGGTCGGCGACCCGTTCAAGGATACGGCAGGGCCTTCCATCAACACCCAGATAACCGTGGTATCTCTGGTGTCCTCGCTAATGGCGACCATATTCCTTACGGCATCCCTGTTCTAGGACCGAAAAACTGAAGGCTGCGGCACCGTCATGGGCCGCAGCCTTTCCAATCTTCCAGCTTAAAGGGCTGTCCTACTTGCGGAAATCCTCCACGATCTTCTGGAGCTCGCCCCTCTCCTTCTCAGGAAGCGGGAGCATGGGAAGCCTTGGCCTTCCACCGATGTACCCCATCATGTCCATTGCAGCCTTCAACCCTGGAACACCCCACCTGCTGGTAACTGCGGCGTTGATGTCGAGGACCTTGGCCTGTGCCTTTCTCGCCTTCTCCATATCGCCCGCCACGAAGGCGTCGTAGATGTCGGCAAGCTCGTTTGCCGCGATGTTGGCGAGGGCCGCCGTCACTCCGAGGCCGCCTACGGCAAGGGTCGGAAGAAGGTAGCTGCCTGAACCTGCGAAGGTTATGAAGCCGGTCTTGGACTTCGCCGCGATTTCGGCAATCTGCACGATGTTTCCTCCGCTGTCCTTCAAACCCACTATGTTGGGGTAGTATGAAAGCTCAGCCACCAGGGACAATGCCAGGTTAAGCCCGGTATTGCCGGGCATGTTATAAAGCATGACAGGAATCGGCGACGCGTCAGCGACCGCCTTGAAGTGCTGCGCCAGGGCGGCATTGCCCATGGCGGCCTTGAAGTAGAAGGGGGGAAGTACTAGCGCGGCATCGGCCCCTGCATCCGCCACTTTCTTCGTGAGTGCGATGGTCTCAGCCGTCGTTTCCACTCCGGTGCCCGCTATAACCACTTTCCTGCCTGCGTTGATCCTGACTACCTCGGATACGAGCTTGACCTTCTCGTCGAACGAGAGGAAGTTCGCCTCTCCGTTCGAACCCAGGACGACATAGCCGCTAAGCCTGGTCTTGTCCCAGACGGCCATGTTCGCCTCCAGGGATTTGAAGTCTATCTCGCCGCCATCGGCAAATGGGGTCGCTATGGGCGCGAAGACGCCCTTGATCATCGATATGCCGTACTTGGCCATTGAATACACCTCCGCCGCATTGTTCCTTATATTTTAACATCTATGTGACCTGGCAGGTTGTGGCAATATAGGTACATAGCAAGGCGCCGCAGGCGTGAAGCCCGCGGCGCCGCTTCCTGTCTCTTAGCTTCTACTTGGCCGCCAGTATGGATGCCGCATTCGCGGGTCCGTACTTTATCATGTGCTCCGCGATCTCCTTCAGGAGGTCCTGGTTTGTTATGTTCCCGGTATGCCCCTTCCTTGCGAAGGTCACCGAGTAGCCAGCGTAGTACGGGTCCTTGGTGGTCTCGAGCCAGTCGCCTACCAGATACTGCGCATTATTGAGGTAGTAGGCGTCCATGTCTCCGCCCCTTAGGTGGATCTTGCCTACGAGCTTGGGCCCGAGGGTGGTCCATTCCTTCTGCAGCTTGTAGTTGATGTCGAAGTTCTGCTTCCAGTATTCAGCCACGGTCTTGTCGATCTGGCCGGTTAGCGGGTCCCAGATCCTAGCGGGATAGCCGTCCTTGTCCATCGGGCCATATACCGCTTCCCATACCGCCCATTGTCCGAGGCTCACCGCTTCAAGCCCGCCGAGTGCCACTTCCCAGAGGTTCTCGTCCTTCATCATGTAGCTGATGTTGCCGTCTATTGCGCGCGATCCCGGCCTTTCGACCTTGATCCAGCCCTTGTCGATGTAGTATGCGTTGGCGTCCTTGTAGACGTTCACTATCTGGTAGTAGTTGAAGTCCAGGGGATCCGGGCACATCGGCCAGGTTCCGCCGAAGTAGTCGGGATAAAATACCTGCATGGCCATCGCTTCCCAGCCACCGGTGGAGCCGCCGGCCAGTATCCTCGCCCAAGGCTCGGCGATGACGGCGAAGTTCTTCTCGATGTATGGGATGAGTTCCTGAGTTATCGCATCGCCCCACGGACCGAGGTTCGCGGTGTTGACCGAATAAGAGGTGTCATAGAAGGGATTCGCGTCACGGATGGTGACTGCGAGCATCTGAGGCGCATCTGCGCCGTCCCAGAACTCCTTGAAGGCCTTGCCCGCTGCGTTGGTGCTCTCATAGCTGAGTGGCGCCCCTCCGCCCGGCCAGTGGCCCTGGTAGTAGAGGACGGGATACTTCTTGCCGGCGATCTTTCCATAAGTGCTAGGCAGAAGTATGTTCGCGCCGATGTACATCGGGGTCCCCCAGAACTCCGTAAGGAGCTTGCTCTGGATCTTCACATACTTCAGATAGGGCTTCTCCTCATAGTTGCCCTGCTGGGTGACTTCGCCATCCTTAAGAGGGGCTGAGAGCTTAATCTCCTCTGTGAGCTCCAGCTTCACTGATGCGTCGGTTTTCACGTCTATAGCAGACTTGACGACCTTGCTGTAGAGGTTGAAGGGATTTGAGAACATCTTTCCGCCGCCGCCGTGGTCGGCCATCGCCCATATTGTGCTGCCGTTGGAGCGGGTGAACTTCGTGTACTTCACGAAGAAGGCCTGCACATACAGCTCAGCCTGGGGGATGGAGTCCATCTGGAACGGGTAGCCGTAGACTTCCTTGTCGGCTGCGGTGAATGTGATCACGTCGCCTGCCTTAAGTCCGTATACAGTCTTGCCGAACACAGGGGCGCCGGTGACGCTTACCTGGTTCTTGGGCTCGCTTTTGCTTGCGTCCTTGGAGAGTATGACAAGGCACCTGCCATTGAGCTCCCCTACAAAGTTATCAGGTACCTTGACTTCGAACTTGAAGCCAGATACCGCCTCGGCCATGGATGCCGAAGCAATAGCAAGAATGAACACCGCGATCAGAACCAATAGAGATGCCTTTTTCATGCTTATTCCTCCTTCTTGGATGATGTATGACGCTATTATGAATATTTATTCTGCTTTTTGTCAATATCTATACGCAATATTCATTAGAAATTTATAAAGTAGGACGTTAGGGCAAATAAAACGGGGATTGGCCTTGCGAAGCCAACCCCCGTTTATCGCTATTTCCGTATATTTCCTGCTTTATTCCTTATGCCACGGATCCGTGCGCCAGTAGGCTGAGCCATCTGCCACCCTTGCCAGGAACCTATACTCGATTAAGTACCTCCTCAGCGTCGATATGTCGTTGAAAGCCCTGAAAAGGATCTGGTTCACTTCCTTCTCGCTGTAGGTCCTCCCCTCCTCGAACATCAAAGCAAGCCTTTCGAGCACCACGATCTTCGCCTTCTCCTTGCTCGGGAACTGCTTGACCGCGCCCTTCTCCTCGTCGAAGTAAGTCTTCAGGACCTTCCTGCGCTCCTCCTCCGTGATTTCGAACCTCTCATCCAAAATGCTCCACCCCTTGCTCGGCTTCCTTCCGGGACGCCTCTTCTTGAAGTCGCCCTCATGCATGAGCCCCGACAGAGCCAGAAGCACCTTAGCATGCCTCTCCTTGTCCCTCAGCATGAGCCTGTATCCTCTTACCGTGGAGGTCGCCCCGAAAAGGCCGGCCTCTACTATCTGTCCGTCTGACCTTCCGTCCCTTATCATCCTGAGGACGGACTTCTGGTTCGCCGTAAGCCCGCTTTCCTTTGCCTCAAGCCCCATGAGTATCTCGAACATGTCGCCATGCTCGGCGACGACGTGCGCTCCTGCCATCCCATGATCCTGAAGCGGGAAGCTCCTGCAGCAGACAAGGCACATTAGCATGCCGCCCAGGGCTCTGTAGCCTCTCATCATATCGGAGGGGTCAGCTTCCCAGAAGACGGAGGGCAGCTTAATATTGTCGTCTATTTGTTTATTCATACATAAACAATATCCTCGTTAACGGGAAAAGTAAAGCCCCCGCGTTCGATGGCGGGGGCGATATGTTAATCGAAGGTTGCCTATGCCCGCGAAGCTTCGCCTATGGCCTCGTCTAGTATGGCAATGGCCTGGTCCACCTCATCTGAAGTTATCGTCATGGCCGGAGAAAGCCTCATCACGTTTCCGTAGAGGCCACCTTTTCCTACGAGAAGCCTCCTCCTCTTCGTCTCCTCGAGGACCTTCAAGAAGATGTCCGGTGCCGGCTCCTTGTCGCCCTTCACGAACTCCACGCCCACCATGAGGCCCTTGCCCCTTACTTCGCCCATCGAGGGGTGCTTAGCCTGGATGCGGTTTAAACCCTCCATGAAGCGCCTCCCCATGAGCTCGGAATTCTCCTTGGTGCCGTTCTCCTTCATGAAGTCCAGGGTCGCCGAGGCTGCGGCCATCGTGACCGGATTTCCCCCGAAGGTCGATATCGAAGGCGCGGTCCATTTCTCGGCAAGCTCTGGCCTGGCCATTAGCGCGCCTATCGGAGCACCCGATGCCATCTGCTTGGCCGCGGTCATAGCGTCCGGCCTGACTCCCCAGTGCTCGATGCCGAACCACTTGCCGCCGGTCCTGCCGAATCCCGTCTGGACCTCGTCGGAGATGAAGATCCCGCCATACTTCCTCGTGATCTCCGCGACTATGGGGAAGTACTCGGGCGGAGGGATTATGACGCCGCCTACTCCTTGTATGGGCTCGGCAAGAAGCGCCGCTATCCTCCCGCTTGTGGAGGTCTTTATAAGCTCCTCCAGGTCATATGCGCAGCGCATGCCGCAGGAGGGGTATTTAAGGCCGAACGCGCACCTGTAACAGTAGCCGTTATGGGTGTATTTGACGCTGCTTGAAGGCGCCCTCCCCTGCTTCCAGTTATGCAGTGCCGTAAGCTCTATGGCGAGCTTGCTCCTTCCGGAGTAGGAATGCCTGAGCGCTATGATCTCATCGTTTCCGGTAGCTATCTGGGCCATAAGGATTGCCGCCTCTATGGCCTCGGTGCCGCTGCTTGTGAATGTGAACTTGCCTATGCCCTCGGGGACTATGCTCATGAGCCTTTCCGCGAGCTCCACCTGGCCCGGTATCACATATACCGTGGAGCAGTGCATGAGCTTATGCGCCTGCTTTGAGACAGCGTCTGCCACCTTGGGGTTTGCGTGGCCTATACCCGCTGTGAGTATGCCGCCGAAGAAGTCCAGGTACTTCACCCCGTTCTCGTCGTAGAGGTAGTGCCCCTCGCCTCTTTCCATGACTATGGGTTCCTCGTAGAGCGTCTTTAGCGTAGGGAATATGTACTTTCTGTATCTTGCCGCCATGTCCTCCGGCATCGTAAACGCCTCCCGGTTATCTTGATCCCGTGTAGTACCAGCTCATTATGCTTTCGAATAGCCTCGACGGAAGGATCCGCTTAATCGCGACCGACGATTTCTGAAGGGGGCTTCCTATCATATACCTTAGCCTCCTGCGCCTCGAGGAGATGATCTTCGAGACCGCGGATGCGAAAACGTCAGGCTTGTAGCCAGAAGTCTCGTCCTTCTCTATGTTCTTCATCGCCCTTGTGAAAGCAGCCTTGTATGCCGAATCTTCGGAGAGAGCCGCCTCAGCCTTCACCCTGTTGGCAGTAAAGCCCGTCGCGAAGTCGCCCGGTTCGACTAT
>CAZNZD010000056.1:0-10802 GCA_964577435.1 uncultured Clostridia bacterium | reverse complement strand
CGCCTGACTCGACTGCCGAGGTGTAATGCCCCCTGGGCTCGGGATTTCCTGCTACTAATATCTTCTTCATGCCATGCCCCCTATCTTGCCTTGCTGAGCATAAGCTCAAGGGCCGCAGTTACCGCAGCCTCCCTGATCTCTCCCCTGTCGCCTCTGAAGCGGTGCCTCTCCACCTCTGTCTCGAAGCCCTCCATGCTAAGCGCAATGTAGACGAGCCCCTCCGGGTTTCCCAGGCTATCGCCTCCTGGGCCCGCTACTCCGGTCACAGAGCAGGAGATCTGGGCCCCTGAAATCTGACGTGCCGATTCTGCCATCAGCATTGCGGTCAGTTCGCTCACCGGACCCTTCGACTCGATGAGCTCACAGGGTATTCCGAGCATCTCGGATTTCGCCCTTACCGAATAAGCCACATAGCCCCTGTCGAAGCAGAGCGATGAGCCGGGAACGGATGTTATCGCGCCGGCAAGAAGCCCGCCTGTGCAGGATTCTGCCACGGCAAGCCTCATCTTTCTCTCGGTAAGAAGCCTTACAAGCTCAGAAGCCTCACCCATCATCTCATCCCCTTAGCGAGGAGATCGCCTCATGCCTTGATGCCGCCGAGAAGATATAGGTCCCGGCTACTATCACGTCGGCGCCGGCCCTTCTTACCTTCTCTGCGGTATGGGCGTTCATGCCGCCGTCCACTTCCAGCTCGATGGGCCTGCCTGAGGAGGCAACAAGCTCCCTTATCTCGGCGATCTTCGCGGTCTGCGCCTCAATGAAGGCCTGCCCCCCGAATCCAGGGTTTACCGTCATCACAAGTATCAGGTCCGCCAGGTCCAGCACGTTCTCCACAAGGCTCACCGGGTCTGCCGGATTAAGCGCGACCCCCGCCTTGGCCCCGAGGCTCTTAATGAGCCCCAGCTGCCTGTGAAGGTGCCTCGTCGCATCGGGATGTATCGTGATCAGGGATGCGCCCGCCGATATGAAGGACTCGATGTGCCTTTCCGGCTCTACTATCATCAAGTGGACGTCCAGAGGAAGGTCCGTAAGCGCAGAGAGAGCCTGCACCATCGACTGCCCGAATGTGATGTTCGGGACGTACACGCCGTCCATCACGTCCACGTGCAGGTAATCTGCCGAGGACACATCAGCGATCTCGCCAGCCAGCCTGGACAGGTCGGCGGACAGCATCGAAGCTGCAACCTTGATCATTCGCACACACCCCATCTCCTAATCGTATCTGCGCCTTTCGGATTCAAGGCATTCATTCAGGAAGGCTATGTAATGCTCATAGCGCAACTTGCCGAAACTGCCTTCCGATACCGCCTTTTTGAGCCCGCAGCCGGGCTCGGCGTTGTGCCTGCAGCCGCTGAACCTGCAGCCTCCCTCATGCTCCCAGACGTCCGGCATCAGGCCTCTAAGCTCGTCCGGCCCTATGCCTTCCAGCTCAAGCGAGGAGAAGCCGGGGCTGTCGGCCACGTAGGCCCCTTCTCCGAGAGGTATGAGCCTAACCTGTCTTGTGGTATGCTTTCCCCGGCCTATCCTCTCGCTGACCTCCGCGGTCTTAAGCTCCAGGCCCGGGAGCATCGCGTTTATGAGGGTGGACTTGCCGGCGCCTGATTGCCCTGCTAAAATGCTTACCCTTCCTTTGAGGAAGTCCCTTAGCTTCTGGACGCCTTCACCCTTCGGGGCGGACAGGCTCACAACCTCGTAGCCAGCGCCCCGGTAATGCGCCGATATGAAGCCGAGCTTGCCTTTCTCCCCTATATCGGCCTTAGTTGCGCAGATAATGATTGAAAGTCCCTGCTTCTCGGCCAGTATGCAAAGCCTGTCGGTAAGCATCAGGTCCGCGTCCGGCGTCTTAAGGGGGGTGAAAATCGCGACGCAGTCCACGTTTGCCACCGCAGGCCTGATAAGCCTGTTGCTTCTGGGGATCACCTCTGACAGAAGGTGCTCTCCTCCCGATACGTCCACTCTCACGTAGTCCCCCGCAAGAAGCTCGTCATCCGCAAGCCTCAGCTTGCCCCTGATCTTGCAGCGGACGATGCCGGCATCGAGCCCGACTTCGGCGAAGCCTCCCTTGATGCCTACGATCACCCCTTCAAGCAGGCTAGACATCGTAGGCCTTGTACAGGATCCCGTCCACCCAGACTTCTATCCTGCCTGAACCGAATACCTCCACAGTCTCTTTGACCTGCTGGCCTGACTTGAAGGAGCTTGGGCCGAACACCGTCCTTGTGCCATAGGTATCCGACACCTTGATTATAATCTCCTGTATCCACGTCTCCTGAGGGACGGCGTAGGTGACCTCGAACCTCTTGCTGTCGGGGCCGGACGATATGGCGGCCTTCATCGACACCTTGAGGTCCACGGTGCTGTTAAGGTCCACTTCGGAACCGGAGGGCGGAGTCTGGTCGATCACGGTTCCCTCAGGGTATGCCGTCGAGGAAGTCTCCACAGTCATGCCCAGCACAAGCCCGCTTGCCTTTAATAGCTGCTCCGCTTCGGCAAGCGCCATGCCTTTAACGTCCGGTACAACGACCGTAGGCGGCAGGCCGTCCGATATGAAGACGATTATCGCCTCGCCCTTGTCCCTTTGGCTTCCGGATACGGGGTCCTGCTTGATTATCCTGCCCTTCTCCACGGTCATGCTGAACTCCGTCTTGTTCTCGCCTATCAGGAAGCCCGCAGCCTCCGCTATTATGCCTGCCTCCCTTATATCCTTCCCTGTGAGATCGGGGATGAGCCCCAGGTCGGGCCCTAGGCTTACCACCAGTTTCACCTGGGAGTTGACCTTGCGCTTGGTGCCGGGTCCCGGATCCTGGCTTATGATGCCGTCCGCGGGCACTTTCTTGTCATAGACCGAGTTGGATACCTCTGCCACAAGGGACCTCTCGCCAAGAAGCGCCCTGGCGTCTGCAAGGTTAAGCCCAGACACGTCCGGCACCTGCACCTCATCGACCTGCATCCACCTGTTCCAGGCCTCATAGATTCCGAAGGCGGCGGCGGAAGCAACTAAGACGAAGGCCGCGATAAGGATCACAAGCTTCTTCAAGCCCTTCTTCGGGTCATATCCCGCTGCCTTTGCATCGGACATCGGCAAGCTACCTCCTTCGACCTTCACGAAAGGTTTGGTCTGGCACATCTGGGCATCCTGTGGGCCGTCAGCAAGGCCGTTTTCGCGGTATGCGTCCTCCACCCTCATAAGCGCGGCCTTGAACTCCTCGGCGCCGGAGTACCTCTTCTCAGGGTCCTTCTCCATCGCCTTGAAGATCACCCGCTCCAGCATGGGACTTATCGCCGGGTTCAGCTTCCTTGGCGCAAGAGGCCTTTCGGAGATGTGCTTTATCGCCACGGCTACCTCGCCCTCGCCTGTGAAGGGAAGGCTTCCGGTAAGCATCTGGTAAAGGATGACCCCGGCAGAATAGAGGTCGGACCTGTCCGTCGCCGTCTCCCCCTTGGCCTGCTCCGGGGATGTATAGTTCACCGTGCCCACTACCATGCCGGTCTGTGTAAGCTCCGCCTCGCTTGTCGCCCTTGCTATGCCGAAGTCGGCAATCTTTACCCTTCCGTCCTCCGATATAAGGATGTTGTGCGGCTTGATGTCCCTGTGTACTATCCCGTGCGAATGCGCATGCCAGAGCCCGTCCAGCACCTGGTCGATTATCCTTATGGACCTGCCTATCGGCATGGGCCCCCTGTAGCTTTTTATCTCCCTGTCTAGCGAGGTGCCCGATACAAACTCCATTACGATGTAGTTGTCGTCCCCGTCGGACCCTGCGTCGAATACGCTTACGATGTTCGGGTGGGAGAGCTTGGCGACCGAAAGCGCTTCCTTCTTGAACCTCTGCTTGGACAGGGCATGCGATGAGAACTGGTCACGGAGGACTTTTATCGCGACCTCCCTTGCAAGGACGCTGTCGTAAGCCCTGTAGACTGTCGACATGCCTCCCTCGCCGACCAGCTCATCTATCCTGTACCTTCCCGAAAGGACACTTCCTATCTCCATCAATCGACTACCTCACATCGCTTTCTTCCAGAAGCGCGGCAACAACGGTAATATTGTCTCCGCCTCCTCGTATGTTCGCAAGCCTCGTCATGTCCTCACATACCGTCATCATGTCGGCGGTCTGCGAGAACCGCTCGGCTATCTCAAGGTCGTTTATCTGGTCCCAGAAGCCGTCCGTGCACAGCACCAGCACGTCATCGGGCCTGAGTGCCATCTCGATCAGCTCGGGTTCAAGCTTGTCGCAGGCGCCCAGGCACTTGATCACGGCATGCCTGCCCGGGTGTCCGGAGACGTCCTCAGCCTTCAAGACGCCGCTGCTAAGAAGCTGCCCGGCCAGGGAGTGGTCGGAGGTGAGCCTTCTTGCCTCGCCTTCCCTTATCAGATACGCCCTTGAATCTCCCACGTGGCCTATTAGCGCCCTGCCTTCCCTTATGAACGCCACCGTCATGGTTGTCCCCATGCCCGAAAGCTCCGGCACCTCTGCGGCCACTTTGATGATCTTCCTGTTGGCCTCCTCGAGCATCGCGCCGAGGCCGGGAAGGTCGATCTTCGTATCTGATGCGCTCGCCATCAGGCTTGATACGGCGATGTTCGACGCCTCCGCGCCGCCGCTGTGACCGCCCAGCCCGTCAGCTACTGCCAGAAGCCGGTTTTCAGCTGAGGCATACCCGGCGTCCTGGTTGCTGGCCCTGCTCTTGCCCTTATCCGTTGCGAAGCCTATCAGCATAGGCACCTCCGTCGGACGCTAGAATCAGATTCGGTCTGGCTTGGCCTGCCTGATGCTCCTTAAGCGGAGCTGGCCGCAGGCCGCCTCTATCTCAGAGCCCATTTCCCTTCTCACCGTGACCGATATGCCGGCCGCATCAAGCACCTTCCTGAACGTCTCTATCTGGGAATCCGGCGACCTTTCAAGGCCGCTTTCCGGTACGGCGTTCAATGGGATGAGGTTCACGTGCGCAAGGCTTCCCTTTAGCAGCTTCGCAAGCTTCTCAGCCTGCCTTGCCGAATCGTTGACGTCTTTTATCATCACATATTCGTACGTAATCCTTCGCCCTGTCGTTTCAGCGTACCTCTTCGCCGCCGCGACGACCTTGCCAAGCCCGTACATCCTGTTCACCGGCATTATCCTGTCTCTTACCGCGTCGTCTCCCGCATGAAGGGAGATGGACAGGTTTATCTGCAGGTCCTCGCCGGCCAGCCTTTCGATGCCGGGTATTATCCCGCAGGTTGACAGGGTAATGTGCCTTGCGCCAAGGTTGATGCCGTTCGGCCAGTTCAGCACCCTTATGAACTTCATGGTCTCGTCATAGTTCATGAGAGGCTCGCCCATGCCCATTATGACGACAGAGGATATGCGCCTTCCAGACGCGCTCTTTGCAGCCGCGAAGTACTGGTCGCACATCTCCCCTGCCGTAAGGTCCCTGCCGAAGCCGGCGATCGCAGACGCGCAGAAGGCGCATCCCATCTTGCATCCTGCCTGCGTGGATACGCAGAGCGACAGCCCGTAGTCATGGTCCATCAGGACCGCCTCGGCGCTCTGGCCGTCCGGGTACCCGATAAGAAGCTTCACGCTGTTATCGGAAGCCCTCCTTACGCTGAGCACCTCCGACTGGCTCAAGGGAGCGGCCTGCTCAAGCTTCTCCCTTAGCTCCGCCGGTATGTTGGTCATCTGCCCATATGAGTCCGCCGCCTTGGCGTATGCCCACTCCAGGACCTGCTTCGCCCTGAACTTCGGCTGCCCCATGCTTAGCATGACGGGCTCAAGGTCCTGTGGGAGCATGCCCCTTAAGCTTGCTTTCGTGTTGTTCTCCTTCGCCATCCGATACCTCTTTCCCTGCGCAAAAGCCCGGGATTGCCATCCCGGGCTTGCTGTATTGCTTACGCTCCTATACCGAGCCCCTTCTTCTGTATGGTATGCCGCTGGCAGCAGGGGGAGTCTGCCTGCCCACGAAGCCGGCCAGCGCCAGCATTGTCAGCACGTACGGCAGCATCAGGAGGAAGTCGGTGGGTATTGCCGTCATGCCCCAGGACTGAGCGATGAACTTGAAGCCCGTCGCAAGGCCGAAGAACAGGGAGGCAAGGAAGGCGCCAACCGGCGACCACTTGCCGAATATCATGGCGGCGATCGCGATGAAGCCCCTGCCGTCTGTCATGGCCTCCTTGAACAGCGAGAGCTGCCCGAGCGAAAGGGTCACCCCTCCGAGGCCTGCGAGCGCTCCTGACAGTATGACGCAGAAGTACCTTATCCCGGTCACATTGATGCCGACCGTGTCCGCCGCCTCAGGGTGCTCCCCGCATGCCCTTATCCTGAGGCCCAGGGGGGTGTGGAAGAGCACTATCTGCGCAGCTATCACGAGAAGCAGGGCGATGTAAACGGGAGGCGTGTTGCTCCCGAATATCTGCCCAACTATCGGTATGTCCCTCAGGAAGTCGGGAAGCATCCAGTTTGCAAGCTTTGCTACCCTGTCGGTCTGTCCTGCCCTCTGGAAGACCGCCTTAAGCAGGAAGCCCGTCAGGGCGAGCGCGAACACGTTGATAGCGACGCCGCTCACCGTCTGGTTCGCGTGATGGCTTATGCACACATAGGCATGTATCGCCGCCGTCAGCGCTCCCGCAGCCATGCCTCCCAGCACGCCGAGCCAGGCGTTCTTGGTGAAATGGGATACCATCACGCCGAAGAACGCGCCGATGAGCATCATGCCCTCCAGCCCTATGTTGACCACTCCCGCCCTCTCGGAGAACACCGCTCCTATGCTTGCAAGTATCAGGGGCGTGGCCATGAATATCCCTGTGGAGAAGAAATCTATCACAAGATAACCGAACATCTCCCCGCCCATAGTGCGGAACCTGTCTATGGAGAAGGCCACAAGCAGTATGGCGAGCACCACGCCCAGCCAGAACGGTTTGGACTTCATCAGGTTCTTCCAGTTGCCCTTCTTTGCGTCCGCCTTCATGCCTTATCAGCCCCCTTGCCCTGAACCTTCCTTCTCGTCTCGCCAAGAAGCGCCCTGACCGGAAGCCATCCCTTGACCACGCCTTCCGCGGCTACTATCAGTATTATAGCTCCCTGCATGATGCCGACCGTCTCCTTCGGGACGCCGGCAAGCATCTGCATCGTCTGAGAGCCCCTCTGCAAGATCCCGAACAGAAGCGCCGCGGGCAGCACACCGAGCGGATGGCTCTTACCGACCAGCGCTATGGCTATGCCGTCGAAGCCGTAGCCCTGGAACGCGAAAAGGTCAAGGAACTTGAACTGGATGCCCATCACCTGGACTGCGCCTGCCAGGCCCGCAAGGGCGCCGGATATGAACATGGCCGCCACGACGTTGGTCTGTACGCTGATGCCGCCGTACCTTGATGCTTCGGGATTGTATCCCACAGCCCTTATCTGATAGCCTATCGTGGTCTTGAAAAGCAGGTAGTAGACCAGGAATGCGGCCGCGATGGCTATTAGTATGCCCGTGTTCACCCTTATCGGGCTTCCCTCACCGAAGAACCTCCAAAGCTTCGCCGTGGACAGTATCTCCCTGCTGTAGGGGCTTGTGATTGTGGGGTCCTTGATCGGGCCGTTCACAAGGTAATGCGAGAGGTACAGCGCTATGTAGTTCATCATGATGCTGTTCACGACCTCATGTATGCCGAACCTGGCCTTAAGGAAGCCAGGCACAGACGCCCAGATCGCCCCGCATGCCATACCGGACAGGATCGTTAGCGGAAGGTGGATTATCTTGGGCAAGCCAAGGTTCAGGGCCCCCATCACCGCCGCGCCAACCAAGCCCGCAATATACTGGCCTTCAACTCCGATATTGAAGAGGCCGCACCTGAAGCCAACAGCGATGGCAAGCCCGGTGAAGATCAGCGGTGTTGTGTAGACTATGGTCTCGCTGATATACTCCGGCCTTCCGAAGCATCCCATTATGAGGGCCTTGTACCCTTCGAAAGGGTTGACTCCGGTCAGCGCCATGAGGATACCGCCCAGGATTATGCCCAGCAGCACCGCAGTCATAGGCACTACCAGCTCTTTGAGGGTCGAGCCTTTCCTAACCGCCGGCATTACCTCACCCCCCCTGATGCTTCCGGCATCGAGCCGGCCATCATGAGGCCGAGCTTCTCCTCGGTAGCATCCTTTATGTCCAGAGTGCCCATTATCTTGCCTTCGTACAGCACCGCTATCCTGTCGGAAAGCGCCATGATCTCGTCAAGCTCAAGTGATACAAGAAGCACTGCCTTGCCGGCCGACCTCTCCTCAACGAGCCTTCTGTGGATGTACTCAATCGCCCCGACGTCCAGGCCCCTTGTGGGCTGGGCGACAACTACAAGCTCGGGAGTCCTGGAAAGCTCCCTTGCGAGGATCGCCTTCTGCTGGTTCCCGCCTGATAGCGAGCCTGCCGGGGTGTCCTCGTCGGGTGTCCTCACGTCGAACTCGGCTATGAGCTTCCTGGCATAGGAGCGTATCTTGTCCCAGTCGAGGTTAATGCCCCTGCTGAATGGCTTCTTGTTATATGTCTGCAGGATCATGTTCTCGGCGACCGAGAAGTCGAGTACAAGTCCATGCTTCTGCCTGTCCTCGGGGACGTGCACGATGCCCTCCTCGAAGCACTTCTTGGGGGGAAGGTTCGTGATGTCCTTGCCGTTTAGTGTGACTTTTCCGGAGCTAAGCTTCCTCATTCCGGTTATGCACTGCACGAGCTCGGTCTGGCCGTTGCCATCGACGCCGGCGATGCCAAGTATCTCCCCGGCCCTGACCTTGAAGCTTATGCCCTTGAGCGCGGGAAGCCCGCGGTCGTTCGCGGCGGTGAGCCCCTCGGCTATGAAGGCGTCCTTGCCGAACTTCGCATCCGGCTTATGCACGACGAGCTCGACTTCCCTTCCGACCATCATGTTGGCAAGCTGGCTTGGGGATGTCTCCGCCTTCTCCACGGAACCGATTATCCTGCCGTGGTTAATCACCGTAATCCTGTCGGAGATCTCCATGACCTCCTTGAGCTTGTGCGATATGAATATGATGGACTTCCCGTCATGCACGAGTTTGTGCATGATCACGAAGAGCTCTTTCGTCTCCTGGGGGGTCAGAACAGCCGTAGGTTCATCCAGGATAAGGATCTCAGCGCCTCTGTGCAGCGCCTTCAGTATCTCGACCCTCTGCTGCATCCCTACGGATATGTCCATGATCTTGGCGTCCGGGTCTATATCCAGGCCGAACGTCGCCGATATGGCCTTCAGTTCCTCCCTTGCCTTCTTCTTGTCGATGAGAAAGCCCGCCTTCACCGGCTCGTTGCCTAACACAAGGTTCTCAGCCACGGTGAGAGGCTTGATGAGCATGAAATGCTGGTGCACCATGCCTATGCCTTGCTTGAGCGTGTCCGCAGGACCGTTCACCGCAAGGGGCCTGCCCTTGTACTGTATGGTCCCGCTGTCCTGCTTGTAAAGGCCATACAGTATCTTCATCAGCGTGGACTTGCCTGCCCCGTTCTCACCCAGAAGGCAATGGATTTCGCCCCTTCTAAGGTCGAAATCGACCTCGGAGTTGGCCACTATGCCGGGGAAGGCCTTCGTAATCCCCCTCATCTGGAGGATGATCTCGCCGCCTGCTTCCTTCATATTGCTTACTGCCATGTTCTTCCTCCGTATGGAAAACCGGGCGCCAGGCTTTCTAAGCCCGGGGCCCGGTCCCTGATACAGCAGAGCTCAGTAATACATGCGCTGCCTAATGCACCAGGTTATTACTTGGAAATGAGGTCGGTGGTCTTCGATCCGTCGGGTACTACGGTCTGCCCGGTCTTGATCATGCTCGCCCAGGCGTTGGCCTTGGTGATCGCGCCGACCGCGGTGTTCTTGGAGGTGGTGAGGGCCATGCCGACGCCCTCCTCCTTGAGTCCGAGGGTTATGACGCCAGCCTTATACTTGCCGTCTACGAGCATCTTGCTGCCCATGAACACGCCGTTGTCGACGCGCTTGATCATGGAGGAGAGTGCCCACTTCGGGGAGAGCTCGTACTGGTCGGAGTCGACGCCGATTACCCATACGTTCTTGGTCTCGTTGGCGGCCTCGAACATGCCGATTCCGGTTCCGCCTGCCGCGTGGTAGATGACGTCAGCCTTCTGGATTATGAAGGACTTGGCGATCGCCTTGCCCGCTGCGGGGTCATTGAACGATCCGGCGTAGTTCCTAAGGAGCTTTATGTTCTTGTCGACCGACTGGACGCCGGCCTTGAAGCCCGCTTCGAAGCGCCATATGACGGGGAACTCCATGCCGCCGATGAAGCCGATGACCTTGGACTTGGTGGTCATGGCGGCGAGGACGCCCATGAGGAAGGAGCCCTCATGCTCCTTGTACATGATGGAAAGCACGTTGGGGTGCTTGGCATACCATGCATCGTCCCAGGAGTTGTCGATGATGCCGAACTTGGTGTTGGGATACTGGAGGGAGACCTTGTCGATTGCGTCGGCCATCAGGAAGCCGATCGCCCATACCATGTCGTAGCCTTCCTTCGCGAAGGCGGCGAGGTTGGGCTCGTAGTCGGAGGGGGTGCGGGATTCAGCGTACTTCGTCACTGCGCCGAGCTCCTTTGCTACCCTCTGCAGTCCCAGGTATGCCGAGTCGTTGAACGACTTGTCGCCGAGTCCGCCGACGTCGAACACGATTGCGATCTTGTACTCCTTGGAGAAGGATGTCATCGCCAGCATGGCGACGAGCAGGGCTGCGGTCACCGCGAGAATCATTACGCGCTTCATTGAGGACATTACCTCCATTCGATAGAGCCCGGGTAACCCGGAAGCTCCGCTTTGATATATGCATCGCTGCATCCTAC
>CAZNZD010000055.1:0-10926 GCA_964577435.1 uncultured Clostridia bacterium | reverse complement strand
GGAGGTGTGGCATCCTTGATAGGTAACGTCAGTCCCACAAGGATGCAGCTCCAGAGGCTCAAGAAGCGCTATGTCGTCGCCAAGAGGGGACACAAGCTCCTTAAGGACAAGCTCGACGAGCTTCTCAAGAACTTCCTGGAGCTGGTCAGAAAGAACAGGGACCTGAGGATGCAGGTTGACAAGGCCCTTGCGGAGGCCTTCACGGGCTTCGCCGTGGCAAGGGCGGTCATGTCCTCCTTCGCAGTCGACGAGGCATTGATGTACCCGAAGGAGAGGGCCCAGGTGAGCGCCTCATCAAGAAACCTGATGAGCGTACAGGTCCCGGTTCTCAAGTGGAGCTTCGAGGAGCAGGAGGACAGAAGCCTCATATACCCCTACGGCTTTGCTTCCACTAGCTCTGAGCTTGACAGGGCGATACAGCTTCTGTCCGACACGATGCCGCTTCTTATAGAGCTTGCCGAGGTGGAGAAGTCAGTCGAGCTTCTTGCCGAGGCGATCGAAAGCACCAGAAGAAGGGTGAACGCCCTTGAACACGTGCTTTTGCCGCAGCTTGAAGGCGGCATCCGCTACATAAGGATGAAACTCGACGAAAACGAGAGGGGCAACCTCTCAAGGCTCATGAAGGTCAAGGAGATGGTGAAGGCCAAGGAGGCCTGATCCAACCGGCAGGACATATAGCAGAAGGGAGCATGCCAGCAAGGTATGCTCCCTCTATTATGCATTCATGCCCGCTTCTGCGGCTATCTAAGCGTCGCGCCGGTCGCGCTGTCGAAGAGGTGTATCTTGGACCTGTCCATCTGAAGCCTGAGCTTCCTTCCGAACGCCGCCTTAGTGGCAGGGTTGACCTTGGCGATCACCTGCCGTTCGCCGGCAGTAAGGTATAGCATGGTCTCAGAGCCCATCGGCTCTACGACGTCAGCTGTGGCGTTGAATGACAGCTCCTCGTCGCTAATAAGGCAGAAGTCGGCATCCTCGATGTCCTCCGGCCTGATGCCGAAGAGAACCTTGCCTGAACCCGCGGACTCTGCCTTGGTGAAGCGGTTCCTGTCCAGCGGGACTCTCATCCCGTCCCAGAGGGTGGCATAGGGTGTTCCGCCGCTTACCGAAAGGTCCGCCTCGAACAGGTTCATCGCAGGAGAGCCGATGAACCCTGCCACGAACGAGTTCACGGGGTTGTCATACAGCTCCATCGGGTCGCCCTGCTGCTGTACTAGGCCCTCCTTCATGAGCACTATCCTTTCGCCCATGGTCATGGCCTCGGTCTGGTCATGAGTGACGTATACAATGGTCGTTGCTATCCTCTTGTGGATGCGCGAAAGCTCGGCTCTCATCTGGACCCTAAGCTTGGCGTCGAGGTTGGAGAGCGGCTCATCCATCAGGAAGACCTTCGGCTTCCTCACTATGGCCCTGCCGAGGGCGACGCGCTGCCTCTGGCCGCCGGAAAGCGCCTTCGGCTTCCTCTCAAGCAGGTCCTCTATCCCCAGTATCCTCGCCGCGTCCTTAACCCTGGCGTCTATCTCTTCCTTTGCTACCTTCTTCATCTTCAGGCCGAAGGCCATGTTGTTGTAGACGTCCATGTGGGGGTAGAGGGCGTAGTTCTGGAACACCATCGCGATATCCCTGTCCTTCGGGGGCACCCCCTTCATGGGGACTCCTCCGATGGATATCTCGCCCGAGTCAGGGTCCTCTAAGCCTGCGATCATCCTCAGCGTCGTGGTCTTGCCGCATCCTGACGGCCCCACCAGCACAAGGAACTCACCGTCTCTTACGTCAAGGTCAAGCTCGGCTACGGCGGTCGTCCTTCCGAACCGCTTCGTCACCGCGCGAAGGCTAACATCTGCCATCAGAAAACCTCCAGGTGCTATATGCCCAGTTTGTAAAGGATCGCCTGCCTGCTTGCCTCGGCCACCCCTTCGATGTCCTCCTTCATGTTGAAGGCGACCGCAGCCATCAGCAGGTCCACGATGGCAAGGCCCACTACTCTTGGGACCGACCACATCCCCATGTCCATGGGGTTCTGTCCGATCTCAGGGGAGATGACATAGTCGCACATCTGCCCGAGCGGCATCGATGGATAGTTGGTTATCGCGATGGTGCTGGCTCCCATGTCCTTTGCCAGCCCTACCGCGTCGACGACCTCCTTGGTCGTGCCCGAAAAGGAGATGCCTATGGCCATGTCGGCCGACGTAAGCTTCGAAGCCTGCATGTACTGCGCGTATGGGGACGATTCGTTCTGGGTGTCGAAGCCGAAGCGCATCAGCCTGTTGTTGAGCTCGCCCGCCACTATTCCCGAGAGCCCGACTGCGAACAGGCAGATCCGCTTGGCCTTCGTTATGGCCTTCGCGGCCCCTTCGAGCTGCGCCATGTCAAGCTGGCTGAACGCCGATTTCAGGTATGAGGTGTGCGCCTCCAGTATCTTCTCGAACAGGCCCGCCATGTCGCCGTGGGAGTTTATTATCTCCGAGATCTCCTTGGAGCCCGTAAACGGGGACATCGATCCCAGCTCCTGGGCCATCGCGACTTTGAACTGGCGGAAGCCCGAATATCCGGCCTTCTTGCAGAAGCGTACTACTGCCGCATCGGAAGCACCGCTCGCCCTGGCGAGGTCGGATATCCCCATCTCCAGGACCTTCGCCGGGTCCTTAAGGATGAGCATGGCCACCTTCTGTTCGCTTGGAGCAAGCTTTGCGAAAAGCGCTTCAACCCTAACGAGGTGACCCTTTCGGAACACGCTCATTCGAACCCCCCTCTCAGTGACTAATTTCATTATACATAGAAGGATCGATGGCGTATTGGAAAGTTTATACATAAAACTAATATGGGAAGGAAGGGCCGCACTTTGGCTAAGTGCGGCCTTTATAAGGCCCCCTTACTTTCCGGAGAGCTCCTTTATGACCGTATTCGTGTCGGAGGCGGCCTTGTTCATCGCGGCAGTGGGGTCCTTCGTGTACTCGATGAGCACCTTCTCCCCGAGTGCTGAGATTATGTTGGACACCCTTGAGTAGGAGAGGACGTTCGGTCGGGGCCTGGCGAACTCAAGCTGCGAGACCACCGTCGCGACCATCGGGTCGGACGATACGACCTTCTTATAGGTGGAAGAATCAATCGCCGTCTTCCTCGTAGGGGTATAGCCGGTCGAGACGGCCCAGCGGGTCGACACCTCGGCGCCGGTCATCCACTTGACGAAGCTGAAGGCCGCATCCTCCCTGTCCTTGGAGGATTTGAAAATGCCCAGGCTGTTTCCACCGACTCCGGTCACCTTCTTCTCGCCTGCCGGCATATGGGCGATGCCCATGTCGAAACCGGCGACTGACTTGTAATAGCCGAGGGAGGAGGTGCTTGCTAGCGTCATAGCCGCCCTGCCGTTCAAAAACGCGTCAGGTATGTTGGCAAGGGGCATCACCTGGTATGCGATGAGCTTCTGCAGGTACTGCACCGCCTTTATAGCCGCAGGGGAGTTGAATGCCGCCGAGGAGTAGTCCTTGCTGTAGAGCTCGGCTCCCGCCTGCCAGAGGAAGGTCACGAAATAGTAGACGCCTCCGGTGTTGACGGAGACCGGCATCACGAGGCCGAACTGGTCGACCTTGCCGTCATTGTTCGTGTCCTTGGAGAGCTTGAGGCCCGCCTGGAAGAGCTCCTCCCAGGTCGAAGGCGGGTCATTTGGATTAAGGCCTGCCGCCTTGAAAAGGTCCTTGTTGTAGAACAGCGCCTGATTCGACATGCCAAGCGGCATGGTCCAGAGGCTTCCCGCATAGCTTGCCGCAGACCTTGCAGGCGCCAGGAAATCGGCCTCCTCCTGCTCGGTCAGCCTTCCGTCGAGGTTTAGGAGAGCACCGGAGTTTGCAAGCTCGGGCACCCAGAACTGGTCCATGAGCGCGATGTCCGGGGCGGACTTGGCTACAATCGACGTCAGCAGCTTGTCCTGCATCGTCCTGTTGTTGCCGCCGTATGACAGCTCGACCTGCACGTCAGGGTTCTTCTCGTTCCATTCGTCCACAAGCGCCTTGAAAAGGCCGCTCGTGTCGCTTCCGAGGTAATGCCACAGCGACAGCTTGTACTTGGGGGCGGCGAGCGTCACCGCCGCCATAGCCGCTATGAGGGTGATTGCCAATAGTACTGAGACTATCCTTCTCATTTCTTTCCTCCTATGAATTGAGCCCGCTCATCGCGATGCTCCGTGTGAACTTCTCCTGGGCGAGCAGGAAGGCTGCCACCACCGGTATCGTGGACAGCACAGATGCCGCCATTATTATCGGCCAGTCGGAGCCGGCCTCCCATTTGAGCATGTCCAACCCGACCTGAAGGGTGAACATGTCCCTCCTGGTTGTGACCATAAGCGGCCACAGGAACTCGTTCCAGCTGGTCATGAAGCTGAAGAGCCCAAGCGTAGCCAGGGCCGGCTTCGCAAGCGGCACGAATATCCTCCACAGTGTGCCGAACCTGGAGCAGCCATCAAGCGCCGCGGCCTCCTCCAGCTCCTTAGGAAGCCCCATGAAGAACTGCCTCATCATGAAGGCCCCGAATGGCGCGGCCGCGAATGGGAGGATCAGTCCCGCGTAGGTGTCGATTAACCCCAGCCTGTGCATCAGCATGAAGGCGGGGACCATGGTCGCCTGCTGAGGTATCATCATCAGCGATGCGTAGACCCAGAAAAGCCTGTCGCGGCCTGGGAAGTGAAGCCTGGAGAACGCATAGCCGGCAAGCGAGCTCGTGACAAGCTGCAAAGCGGTCACAGCCACGGATACCAGTAGGCTGTTGATGAACATTCGCGCGAAGGGTATCCTCTGCCAGATGTCCGAGTACGCGTTAAACGACGGGCCGTAGAGGGCCCCTGAGGCGAAGGCGCGGGCGATTGCCGCGACCCACAGCGCTCCGGCAAGCACCGTCGCCGATGTGCGGATCGGGGAGCTGAGCCCCTTGAGGCGCCTTCTGGATGCGACGAGCCCTGCCGAAAACGCGAGCGATATAATCAGAAGCGTCAGAAGCGCGGGGTCTGAGAGGCCAGAGGCATCAAACGCCACCTTGGGAAGGAAGCTCTGGGATGAGAAGACCTCCCGCCTCTGCTTGAGGGAGACTGTGAGCATCCAAGAGAAGGGGACCACCATCGCGGCTGAAAGCCCCAGCAGCACGGCATTGACAGCCGCAGCCGAAAGGATCCCCCTTGCTTTCCCCATGCGCCCGCCCATCACTCGGACCTCCTGAAGAAGAGAAGCTGCCCCGCGGACAGAAGGGCGATGGCGGCGAAAACCGCCCATGCGGCCGCTGACGCGTAGCCGAATCTATAAGGCGATTCGAATGCCTGCTTATAGACGTAATAGACCGCGACCAGCGTGGAATCCGCCGGCCCGCCTCCGGTCATCACCCTTATCTGTCCGAACACCTGGAAAGAGCGTACGGTGCTCATTATCATCGTGAATGCAAGGACGCGCCCCATCATCGGAAGCGTTATGAACCTGGTGAGATTCCAGCCGCCCGCCCCGTCCAGTGCCGCTGCGTCGTATGTGTCCTGCGGGATGTCCTGAAGGCCGGCAAGGTAGATCACCATGCTGTATCCCAGGTTCTTCCATACCGACATGAGGATCACTGCCGCAAGCGCCCAGCGAGGGTCGCTCAGCCAGGCGGGCCCAGTTATCCCGATGCGCTGGAGAAGGGAGTTGAAGCCTCCGTAGTACGGGTCGTAGAAGAGGAACCATACAGTGGCGACAGATGCGGTTGATGCCACCACAGGCATGAAGAACGCGGCCCTGTAAAGCTTCGTGAGCCTAAGCTTCCTGTTCAACGAAAGGGCGAGGGCGAACGAGGCGATGTTGGTGAGAGGCACTAGCCCCACGGTGTATATCAGGGTGTTGAGCATGGACTTCATGAATGATTCGTCCGTAAGGAGCCTTGCGTAGTTCGAGAGCCCTACAAAGGAGTAGCCCTGCTTAAGAAGGCCGGCGTCGGTGAAGCTCATATACAGCGAATAGAGCATCGGGTAGAGGGTGAAGGCGGCGAACACCAAAAAGGAAGGCAGAAGCGCGATGAGCGCAGCCCTCCTCTGTTCGCCGGCATATGCCAGAGCCCTTCCCATTCCACCCGCCAACTTTCAGAACTTTCAGCGTATAAGTGACTTATAATGCTGAAAGTCAGTTGAAAATATTTACGTTTGTATTCTATCACCAATCGACGCGGATGTTAATAGGAATGTTCGGGTAAAAGAAGGACCCGCCTTGCGGCGGGCCCGATGCAAGTTCTGCGGGGCCTCAGCTATCGCGCCTCTGCCTTCCTCCTGATAGCGGCTATCGCCGTGCCGAGCATGACGAGGACCGCTCCGATCCACAGAAGCCAGACCATCGGCTTCCTGCTCACCTCGAGGAGTATCTGGTTTCCTCCGGCAATAGAAGACTGCTCGCTCGCCTTCGCAAGGTCAAGGTATGCCGTGCCTGAGCTTGCGTCGATGCCCTCTATCGAGAGCCTGTACTTACCGCCCGAGCCCTCGAAGACCACGTAGGAGTCGCTTCCGGCGGCACCTGATATCGAGTAGTACAGCACGCCCTCGAACAGCACGGCCCCTGCCTCCTCGACTTTGACTGTTGCGCCCACCTTGCCGGAGTTCATCTCAGTAAGGTCGAAGGATGAGAACGAGACGGAGTAGGGGCCCGACGACACTGCTTCGCCCTTCTTCACGTCCAGGTGATCCCCGTGAAGGGTCGCGACCGTGCCGGCCCCCTGTATGGTAAGCGGCGAAACGTATATGTCCTCCCAGAGCACCGAGTAGATCATGGGGTGGCGTATCACGCTGTTCATCCTGGTCTGCTGCATGTAGGCCTCGCCCCGGAAGAACTCCTCGCTGTCTTTGTATAGCGCCAGCGGCGCTATCGTGGTGAGCCCGTCGGCTGACTTGGACGTAGTGCCTGCTTCGATGGTTATGCCCGCCACGTCGGCCCTGGCTCCTTCAGCCACCGCGACTCTTTCGGTGACCGCCCAGCCGCCGGTAGAGATGATGCCGGCGAACACGAGGGCTACGCCCAGGTGGGTGAGATAGCTTCCGATATGGCGCACCCCGTTTTTGATAGTCCTCAGGAACATGTAAAGGTTCGCGAAAAGGCCGAAGAACGAGGCGAACATGAATATGAGGTAGTAGGCGCCCCTGGCCCCGGCAATCACTACCGCGGCGGTTCCTGCCACAGAGAGGGCAAGCGATCCCAGAAGTCCCGCCTTCGCGCTCTTCAGCTCGTCAAGGCCCCACCTGAACAGGGGGAATATCCCCATCAGGAGTGCGATGAGCACCCCCAGCGGGTAGTTCGTTATGTTGTAGAAGCTGGTGTCCACTGCCTGGGGGTTTCCGGTGACCCTCGTTAGTATCGGCGCCGAGGTGCCCAGAAGCGTGATGAGCGCCGAGGCAAGAAGCACAGACGCTCCGGCGAATATGCCGAAGTCCCTGCTGGTTAACCGCTCATAGACCTCCTGATACTTCCTTGATGCCGTCATGCTCTTAAAACGCATCACGAACAGGACCAGGGCGGGCGCTCCTACGAGAAGCAGGAATAGAAGCAGATAGGATGTTATGCCGAGGTCCGAGAACGAGTGCACGGAGAAGTCAGAAAGCACTCCGGACCTTGTAAGAAACGACCCGTAGCCGATAAGAAGATAGGTGATTATCGCAAGGGCGATGTTCGTCCTAACCATCTTCCCGCGGGCCTTCTGGCTGAGGAATGTATGAAGCAGCACCGCGCCGAACAGCCAGGGCACAAGGGAGGCGTTCTCGACGGGGTCCCATCCCCAGTATCCGCCCCAGCCCAGCACAGCATACGCCCATCTTGCGCCTATCATGATACCTGCACCCAGCAGAAGCCAGGCTACCAGGTTCCACCAAGTGCCGATTGCCACCCAGCTTGAGTACTCCTTCTTTGTGAGCGCGCTCATCGCGAGCGCATACGGGATGGCGATCGCCGCATAGCCTGCGAAGACTATCGGAGGGTGAATAGCCATCCAGGGGTTCATGAGAAGGGGGTTAAGCCCAACACCGTCCGCCGGCACTTCCGCAAGCAGGCTAAACGGCGTCATCCTTATCACTACGACCAAAAGCGCCGCCTGCGCTAGCGCGTACCAAGGCATCGCGGTGTCCTCGTGCTTCTTCGCCGTGAGCATGAGGAGGCAGCCGAACATTGCAGAGAACAGGCCCCACAGAAGAAGGCTGCCCTCCTGGCCGGCCCAGAAGGCCGAGACTATATAGATGCTCTCAAGCCCCCTGCTGGAGTTCCTGGCCACATACTCATAGCTGAAGTCATGGCCGAGGAACATGGAGAGAAGCCCTGCAGACGCCGCCAGAAGAAGGGCAAGGGAGGATGCCATCAGAAGCCTTCCCAGCCCTACTGCCTTCCTGTGGGCCGCCGACTTGGCGCCGGAAAGGGCCGATGCCCCGACGGACATCCTTGCCGCCGCCGCGTATGATATGCCGGAGCCGGCCGTTGCGACCGCCGCCAGCGCCAGTAACAGGTTCCAGAAGCTCATTGCCTTCCACCTCCGCCCGCCTCGTACTTGGACGGGCATTTCACAAGCATCTTCTTCGCGACGAACTCAGATCCGTCGTACTTTCCTATAACGACCACATTGGTCGCATCGTCGAAGTTCGAGGGCTTCGCGCCCAGAAACCTCACAGTCGCGCTTTCCCCAACGTGGTCGGTCATCTCGAACATGAAGTCGTTGGTGCCCTCCGCATACCGTGCGCTGGCGAAGTCGGGCTCGCCCGCCACCTGGACGGTGGTGCCTTTCTGAAGGGCCTCGTCCAGCGTCACATACGGCGTAAGCGATCCGGAGAACGAGATGAGCACCACTACCGCCATCGCCGCAATTATCACAATGCCTGCTATAAGGCCAATGGTCTTCTTATTTGCTGCCAATTCCACCAACAGTCCTTCCTTCAATGAATTCCCTATGCGCCTCTTCTGCGCCTTTTCTCCGCCTTCGCCAGGTCCCTGTCCACCTTAAGCATGTAGAGGAACACGGACGCCCAGGTCACCACGGCCACAGCGCCGGTTATCCACAACGATCCGCTCGATGCGTATTCCATGTCACTTACCTCCGTCGTAAGTCTCGTCCGCGCGCTTCACGGCGATCATCCTCATCTTGAGCTTGAACATCCAGAAGGAGACGCCGGTGAAGCCGATGAGAGACGCTATGAACACCAGGAGCATCTTCAGGTCCATGTTAAGGTCCTTGGATATTATCGCGTCGTCCGGGTGAAGCCCCTGTATGCCCGGAAGCCGCGGTATCACGAACACGAGAAGCGGCACAGTCACGAAGGCGATTATCGAGTACACCGAGGAAAGCGATGCCCTCCTCTCCGGATCGTCAACCGCGCTTCTCAGCGCCAGGTATGCCATGTATATCAGGAAGAGGACGAATATGGACGTCTGCCTGGGGTCCCAGCTCCAGTAGGCCCCCCATGTGGCGTTTGCGAAGATCGCGCCGCTTACCGTGGCCACCACTATGAACAGAAGGCCGATCTCCGCCCATACCGCTGCTGCGTAGTCGTCCATAATGTCCCTTCTTACGAGATACCTTATGCCGTGGACCATGCAGCCCAAAAAGCCCACGACCGCCACCCAGGCCGTCGGTATGTGGAAGAAGATTATCCTCGATATCTCCCCCAGGGTCACATCGGCGGGGGCCCAGACGAAGGCGGCCAGCGAGACTGCCGCCATCCATATCCCGAGCAGTAACTTAAGAACCATGAATACCTCCAGTCACAAGCAGTTGTGACACCGATTGCCTGCTAATCGTTCCAAACGAACTCGAACAGCATCGCCGAAAGGGCCGTGATGATGACCGTGAATGCCAGTATTCCGCCCACCTCGGGAAGCACCGTGCCAAGCCCCAGCCCTGAAAGCGCATTGTTCGTCATCCTGACGGCCATGACCAGCCCTGGCATGGATACCGGGAACGAAAGCACAGCGAAAAGGGTCCCCTTGGAGTTCGCCTTTGAGATTATCGCCGCCACTATCGTGCTCGAGGCCGAAAGGCAGAGGGTGCCAAGGGCCACCGACGCGACGAAGGCCGCCGGGGCAGAGAGCCTTATATCCAGGAATACCAGGAAGAGCGGCACCACTATCAGCTCGACAGCGAACATGAGCGCAAGGTTGAAGAGGAGCTTGCCGAAGTAGACCGCAAGGGAGCTTGCCGTAAGCCTCAGGGCGATCGACGTCCTGGTCTCCTCCTCCTTGACGAAGCTTCTTGAAAGGCCCGACATGGCGGAGAAGAACAGCACTATCCAGAGGAAAGCGGCCTGCGTGTCCGCCTCAAGGGCGTAAGGGCTCACCGCGAAGCTCGCCACTACAAGTGAGGTGACCGCGAACAGTGCGACGGAACCCACTCCGTATCTGGTCTTCATCTCGCTTCTTACGTCCTTTGCGAAGACGGCGGCCGCGCTACTGATGAAGGAGGACCTTCTCATCGCCCATGAGCACCTCCTCCCTCTCGTTTGTCGCCATTATTACCGTCCTTGCGGCCTTGAGCTCGGAGATGAGGGAGTAGACCATCTGCTTGCCCGGCTCATCAAGGTTTGCGGTCGGTTCGTCCAGAAGGAGGACTTCAGGCTCCCCTAACAAGGCGAAGCAGTACTTGACCCTCTGCCTCATGCCGGAGGAGAAGGACGACAGCGGATCGTCCGCCCTGTCCAGAAGCCCGACGCTCTTTAAAAGGGCCTCCCCGGCGGCCTCAGCGTCCCTTAATCCCCTCAGCCTTCCGAAGAAGCTAAGGTTCTCAAGCGGGCTAAGCTCCTCATAGAGCATGAGCTCAGGGGAAAGGAAGCCTATCCTGGATGAGAACGCCGCGGGGGCAAGCGCCCCCGTCCCGTCGTCGTAGGAGACTCTACCGGTGGTCGGCCTTATGAGCCCCGCCGCGATCTTAAGAAGGGTCGACTTTCCGGAGCCGTTGGGGCCGGCC
>CAZNZD010000054.1:0-11274 GCA_964577435.1 uncultured Clostridia bacterium | reverse complement strand
TAGAGCCCGGGTAACCCGGAAGCTCCGCTTTGATATATGCATCGCTGCATCCTACCGGACGGCGGGAGCCCGACGCATGTTCACAAGAACATTATAATTAAATGGCATATGCAAATGCTACTTCTTAATGAAAGATTCAGCCAGGCGCCCTTCTCCGGCGCTCAATGCCATTGTACTTTTAATAGAACAAGTGCAAAGAGGGATAATCCCTGCTATATGTGAGTCAGGGAAGCAATCTGCGGGTTTTGTCAAATTGCATATCCCGTATCTTAGGCTTATGATTATATGTGTGGCGTGTATTCTGTATACATGTAATTACATGGAGGTGCGGAAAATGGCTCAGAGCACATACGAACAGGTACTTGCAAGGCTTAGGCTTGCCAAGGAAGTCCTGAACCTCGACGAAGGGACCTTCGCGATCCTTTGCGAACCCGAAAGGGCCCTTGAGGTTAACATCCCGGTAAAGATGGACGACGGAAGCGTGAAGGTATTCAAGGGCTTCAGGGTCCAGCACAACACATCAAGAGGTCCCGCAAAGGGCGGCATCCGCTACCATACCGACGTATGCCTTGACGAGGTCAAGTCGCTTGCGGCATGGATGTCATTCAAGTGCGGCGTCGTCGACATCCCCTACGGCGGCGGCAAGGGCGGCATCACCGTGGATGTCAACAAGATGTCCGAAGGAGAGCTCGAGAGGCTGACCCGCGGCTATACGTCGAAGATCGCCCCCATAATCGGGCCTATGAAGGACGTCCCCGCACCGGACGTGAACACCAGCGGCAAGATCATGGCATGGATAGTCGATACCTACTCGGCAATCACCGGCGAGTACCAGCCCGGCGTGGTAACGGGCAAGCCCCTTACCGTGAACGGCTCACTCGGCAGGAACGAGGCCACCGGCCGCGGCGTCTCGATTGCGACGCGCGAGCTTCTTAAGAGGGTGCACCTGGATCCCAAGACCATCACCGCTTCGGTGCAGGGCTTCGGAAACGTCGGCGGAATCGGCGCCATAATGCTTCATGACCTCGGAGTCAAGGTAGTCGCGATAAGCGACGTATCCGGCAACTACTACAACCCCAACGGCATCGACGTGGCGGCTGCGTTCGCTTATGCGGGCAAGCACCCCAAGAAGCTGGTGGAAGGCTATGCAGAACCCGGCCTGGTGAAGCTTGACGACCCGAAGGGCGTGCTCTACGTGGAGTGCGACCTCCTGGTGCCCGCGGCGCTGGAGAACCAGATCACGGCGGAGAACGCCGGCAAGATCAAGGCCAAGTACATAGTAGAAGGCGCAAACGGCCCGATAACCGCGGAAGCGGACGATATCCTCAACAAGGCCGGAAAGACCATCGTCCCGGACATCCTGGCCAACGCAGGCGGCGTGACTGTCTCGTACTTCGAGTGGTGCCAGAACCTGAGCGGCTACTACTGGACTGAGAAGGAAGTAAACGAGAGGCTGGACGTCAAGATGAGCCAGGCATTCAACTCCTGCTGGGACTTCGCCAAGGAGAAGAAGGTCACGATGCGCATCGCGGCATACTGCCTCGCCATCAAGCGCATTGTTGATGCGATGCAGGCAAGGGGCATATTCCTTTAATCGGTATCGCTTAGCCCATGACTGAAGCCCGGCTGCAAAGCCGGGCTTCCTTCTCGTCCAAGCCGCCTCTATCCTATGATTTCGGCACCAAGGTCGTAATCCGATGCCGATTCAATCCTCACCTTCGCCACACTTCCCGCAGGAAGGCTTGAGTCCCCGACGAAAATCTTCCCGTCCTCCTCCGGAGCTTCGGCATACGACCTGGCGTCGACAAGAAGCTCGGATTCCTCAGAGGGCCCGTCGATGATGACGTCGGCCTCCTCTCCGATTCTGGACTGATTGAACTGCCTGCTTATCTCGGCAAGAAAGCCCATCATCCTGGCCTCTCGGTCGAGTTTCACAGGCTCCGGCACCTGCCCCGGCATCATGGCTGCGGGAGTGCCCTCCTCCGGGCTGAACCTGAAGACGCCGGCCCTTTGGGGCCTTACCCTGCCGACGAAGCTCATGAGCTCCCTGAAGTCCTCCTCCGTCTCGCCGGGAAATCCCACCATGAAGGTGGTCCTTATCACCATCCCCGGCCTTGAGCCCCTGAGCTTCTGCACCAGCTTCTCCATGGATGACGCGCTTCCGAGCCTGTTCATGGCCTTGAGGACCCTGTCGCTGCCATGCTGCATGGGAAGGTCTATGTACGCTGCGAGCTTACCGCCGAGCCCGTCTTCGAAGAGCCCTGCCAGCTCATCGTCCACCCTCTCGGGATAGGCGTACATGAGCCTCAGCCACATAAGCCCATCGATTTCGGCGAGCCTCCTGAGAAGCTCACAAAGCCTGGGCCTGCCGTACAGGTCCTGGCCGTAGACCGTGGTGTCCTGGGCTATGATGACGAGCTCCTTGACACCCCTGCCGACGAGCTGCTCAGCCTCGGCCACGACCTCCTCGAACGGCTTGCTGACCAGCCTGCCCCTTATGTCCGGTATCATGCAGTAGGAGCACCTGTTGTCGCACCCGTCGCAGATCTTCAGGTATGCATAGTGGCCGGCATTTGTCAGCACCCTCGCCGCGCCTTCACCAAGGTATCCTCGCTCGCCTAGGAGGCTTTGAACCTTTCCCTCGCCCGATTTCCTCACGAGCTCTGCGATTCTGCCGTACTCGCCCGGTGATATTATCCCGTCAATCTCCGGCATGCTCTCCAGTATGCCGCCGCCGAACCTGTTGGGAAGGCATCCGGCCACCAGCAGCGCGCCGACTTTCCCCTCCCTCTTCTCCCTTGCGCATTCGAGTATGACCTCGATCGCCTCATCGCATGCGCTCTCAAGGAAGCTGCACGTATTCACAATGACTGCATCGGCTGTATCTTCCTCTGACACCAGCTCGAGACCCGCCTTAGCCAGGTTTCCGAGCATGTATTCGCTGTCCACCCTGTTCTTCGAGCATCCCAGGGATATCATCCTAACCTTCATAAGACACTCCTTGCCACATGATCTCGCGCATGCCGCGCATGCTATGCCATATCGTCAGATGAGAGCAGAAGCTCCATCTCTATCCTGCTTCGCTCGAGCTTGAGCCCAAGCTGGCCGGCAATCCTCTCGTTGTCGCCGCCTTCGACCACCGTGGTCATCACGCAAGGCAGAAACCTGGCGGTAGGTATCGAAAGGAGCAGCTCCGCAGCATCCTCCGGGGGGGTGCCCCGGACGAAGCCCATGTCAAGTACCCAGCAAAGGGACCTGGTCGAGTAGGCCATGTAGCCCACAGGGGCCCCTTTCCTCTCGGCCTTTGCGCAGATGAGCCCGTCACCCAGGTTGACAAGGCTTCTGGTCTCATTCTCCCAGAGCTTATCGCCCGCTTCGCCCATGAACCCCTCGGAGATGCCCTCGGCTTCGGAGTAGCTTACTGTTATACCCTTCGCCCCTTTGGACGCTATCATGCCCTCCCAGTGGCCGACCCTGCGAACCGGCCTGAACCCCATCGAGGAATAGAGCGAAAGGGCGTTGACGTTGTTCTCGAACACATGAAGGCCCACATGGCGGCACCCGAACATCCTCGAGCGCGATATGCCCCACCTGAGAAGCCGCCTTCCTATACCCTTGCCCCTGTGTTGGGCCTTCACGGCGATGGATGCGATGTAAGCCCTTCCGGGCTCTCTGATTCCTGTCAGCACCACGCCTGCGGGTTCTCCCCCGACGAAAGCCATCGCTGACGCCTTGGGTTCGACGTCAAGCCACTTAAGCACCCTTCTGTAGCCTGCCGGGCCGTGCATGAGCACCGACTGCTCGACATCCCTCCAGCTATCGTCGAAGGCCGCCGCAATCTCCGAATCCTGCAGTATGGAAAGTTGTGAAAGCCTAAGCTCCTCCACGCCCTTCAGGCTTCCTTCCCCCCCTGCTTTCAAACGACTTGTGCGGGGCCTCCGGTGGAACCAGCGCCCTCGGCCCGTAGCCTATCAGGTCCTTTCGGCCGAGCTCTGCCAAGGCCTCCCTCACAAGCCTCCTGTTCTGAGGGAGGGACCACTGCAGAAGCGCGCGCTGCATCTGCTTTTCTTTGCCCTTCGCCACGTGCACCTGCCTCATAGTCGTCGGGTCGATGCCCGTGTGGTATATGGTGGTGGCCTCCGTGCCAGGCGTCGGGGTGAAGTCCTGTACCTGCTCGGGCACGTAGCCGAAGTTCTCCTTCAGGTAGAGCGCAAGCTCCAGCGCATCCTTCAGCTCAGCGCCGGGGTGGCCCGATATGAAGTATGAGACGAGGTACTGCTCCTTGCCGCATTCCTCGCTGAACTTGAAGTAGGCTTGCCTGAACTTGTCATAGTCGGCCCCTGTCGCCTTCCTCATGACCTCTAGGACAGGCTCGCTTATGTGCTCGGGGGCCACCTTAAGCTGACCGCTCACGTTCTCGGAGACGATCTGCCGCATTAGGCTTCTTCCCTTGTCCGAGCCCAGGAGGTAGTCGTATCTGAGGCCTGACCTGACGAACACCTTCCTTACGCCGGGTATGCTCCCGGCATCCTTCAATAGCCTCTCATAAGAGTCCTGGCCGTCCTGCATGAAGCGGCACTTGTCGGGCCAGACGCATGCGCGGGCCCCGTCGCAGGATATGCCGCTTCCGCAGTATGACCTGTAGTAGTTTGCGGTAGGTCCGCCGATGTCGTGCACTATGCCCTTGAACCTCGGGTCCTTGGTGAACCCCTCTATCTCCTCAAGGATGGACCTCTCGCTTCTAGACTGCATCACCCTGCCCTGATGTGCCCAGAGTGCGCAGAAGGAGCAGGAGCCGAAACAGCCCCTGTGGGCGGTCACCGAGAATAGGACCTCCTCCAAGGCGGGCACGCCGCCCATGGAATCGTACATCGGATGCTGCCTTCTCGTATACTTCAGGCCTGCTATGCGGTCCATCTCGGATTCGCCGAGCACATTCTGAGGGTATACCGCGACGTACCTGTTGGCGTGAGCCTGCAGCATCGTCCTCGGCGCCCTCCTGAGGCTTTCCTTCATGTGCATGGCGAAGCATTCCGCGTAGGCCTTCTTGTCGGCCGCCACCTGATCATAGGACGGCAGGACCAGCAAGTCTCCTCCCGGAACCTCCTTAAGAAGCGCCGCGGTGCCCAGAATCCCTGTAAGGTCCCTGTTGCCCTCCGCAAGCCTTCCGGCAGCCTCTACCGCAGCCTTCTCCCCCATCCCGTAGACGAGGAGGTCTGCACGGGAATCCAGGAGCAATGAACGCCTTACCGAGTCGTCCCAGTAGTCGTAGTGGGCGAAGCGCCGCATTGACGCCTCTATGCCGCCGATGATTATCGGAGCCTCGGGCCAGGCCTTCCTTGCCCTGTTGGCATACACTATTGTCGCCCTGTCGGGCCTTCTTCCCGGAAGCCCTCCTGGCGAGAAGCTGTCCTTCTTGCGCCTGAACTTCATCGGAGAGTAGTTCGAGACCATGGAATCGAGGTTGCCTGCGGTTATCCCGCAGAAAAGCCTGGGCGTCGGCATCTTCTCGAAGTCGGAGTCGGACCTGTAATCGGGCTGAGGCATTATCGCCACCTTGTAGCCCTCGGCCTCCAGCACCCTGCCTATGACGGCTGCGCCGAAGGCCGGGTGGTCGACGTACGCATCCCCCGTTATTATCACAACATCGGGCCTTTCCCAGCCCAGGGCCCTTATCTCATCCGCACTCGCGGGAAGGTGGACAAGCCTGTCCATCCGCACCTCCGTCTTTCCTGCTTAAGCCCTGCTTGTTAGAAGGGCTGATATCCTGATGGGAAGGAGACATCCATGACCTTCCGCATTGAACCGGGGCTTCCCAGCTCCTCCCCGTTGTAGCTTAGCCTCGCCCCTCCGGCGTTGCCGAGCCTCACCCAGATGCCTTCATCAGCTTCGATATCCACAGACTGCCCATCCCTGAATATGCCCTCCCTGACCTTGGCGCCGTCGGCATATGCCCTAATCCAGCAATCGTCAGTGAAGCTTATCGACAGCATGTGGGGCTTGGCCTGGCCGGCCTCCGGCAGTTCAGGAGGCGCGGCGACATCGCTTGCCGGCGCGGTGGTGCCTGCGTCAGGTTCCCCGCTTGCCGCGGGTTCGCCCGTCCCCTGGGATGGATTCGGAGATGAGGTCTCGTTCCAGCGCCCTCCCGCGAGGAAGTAAACGATTAGCACAATCGCCGTCAGGAGCACAATCGCGGCGGCCGTGGTGAGCGTCCTCCTGCGGGCGGCCTGCCTTCTCAGCTTCTCCATCCTCTGCTTCTGGCTCTGCCTTCTTGCGGATGGATCAAGCCCTGCGTCATGGCCGTTGCCTGCGTCTTCATGGCCTCCTGATTCCGCGTCCAGCATCTCCGCCGCCTGCTGGGGGTCCATCCCCAGGAAGGACGCGTAGCTCTTCACATAGAGCCTCACGTATATCTTTCCCGGTATGATGCCGTACTCGCCCTTCTCGATGGCGTCGATGTAGGCCGACCTGATGAGAGTGGCGCCCTCAACGTCAGCTAGGCTTGCCCCCATGGCCTGCCTTCGCTCGGCCAGGAGCTCGCCGATCCTCTTCTGCATGCGTCGATCCCTCCTTCAGGCGTTAATCCCCCTGCCTGAGCCCCCTTATGAAGTCCTCAAGCTGAACCGGGCTCATCAGGATGTTCCTCGGCTTGCTGCCGTTGTGGGGCCCTATGATGCCCATGAGCTCCATCGTGTCGATGAGCCTTGCCGCCCTGGCGTAGCCCACCCTGTACCGCCTCTGAAGCTTGGATATCGAGGCCTCGCCTGATTCGACTATGAGCCTTGCGGCGTCTTCGAACAGGTCGTCTGTGACCTCGGCCCCCTCGTTCTGGCCCTCCCTGCTTTCCACTGGCTTCGCCACATATACGGGCTCCCCCTGCCCCTTGAGGTAGTCGACGAGCGCGATGACCTCGGAGTCGGAGATGTATGCCCCCTGTATCCTTATGGGCTTGGGAAGGCCGATCGGATGGAAGAGCATGTCGCCCTTGCCCAAGAGCCTCTCTGCGCCCTGCGAGTCGAGTATGACCCTGGAGTCCACCTGCGATGACACGGCGAAGGCTATCCTGGAAGGTATGTTCGCCTTGATTATGCCCGTGACTATGTCCACCGATGGGCGCTGCGTCGCGATTATCAGGTGTATGCCGGCCGCCCTGGCCATGAAGGCAAGCCTTGCTATCGCGTCCTCGACGTCATTCTTCGCGACCATCATGAGGTCCGCCAGCTCGTCGAGTATCACGACTATGTAAGGAAGCCTCCGCGGGCTGAAGCTTTGCGCCTCGGCCTGTCCGGACTCCTGGGAATCGCCGTCGATTATCTGCTCAAGCATCCCCTTGTCCAGCATCTCGTTGTACTGGGAGATGTTCCTCGCGCCGGCGACCTGGAAGATGCGGTACCTGTTCTCCATCTCCTCGCATACCCATTTAAGAAAGCCCGCGGCCTTCTTCGCGTCAGTCACCACCGGGGCGATCAGGTGAGGTATGCCGTTGTAGACCGAGAGCTCGACTCTCTTGGGATCGATCATCAGAAGCCTCACGTCATCCGGCGTGGCCCTGAACAGAAGGCTTGCGATTATCGTGTTCAGGCAGACGCTCTTTCCGGAGCCGGTCGCCCCCGCCACCAGAAGGTGGAGTATGTCCGTCAGGTCGGCTACTATCGCGCTTCCGGAGATGTCCTTGCCCAAGGCCACTATGAGCTTGCCCTCAGCCTTCTGGTACTCCTCGGTCTCGAGGACCTCCCGGAAGTACACGAAGCCCTTGTCCCTGTTCGGTATCTCCACGCCCACTGCCGCCTTGCCAGGTATCGGCGCCTCTATCCTTATGCCGGGAGCCGCGAAGGCAAGCGCGATGTCGTCGGAAAGGCTTGCAATCCTTGCGACCTTGACTCCGGAGCTAGGCTGCACCTCGAACCTCGTCACAGTGGGCCCCTGGCTAACGCTTACGACCTTAGCAGACACACCGAACGACGCAAGCGTCGCCTCCAGCGTCCTGGACATCTCGGCTACGTCATAGGCCTCGTTCCGGCTCCTCTTCCTCGGGGTGGGCGCCCCAAGTATGGAAAGCGGCGGCAGGAGCGGAAGATGCCCATCTCCCGACGGCATCCTCTGCTCGGGCTTTCGCCATTCGTCCAGCTTCCTCTGCCTTGGTTCCCTCCGTTGAGGCGCTTGCAGCCCTTCGGTCTGAGGTTCGGGGGCTTGCACGGCATGAGTTGCCGCCGGCTCCTCCCCGAAGTCTATGGTCGCCCTCTTATTCACCAGCTCGCCCTGCCCGGGAAGGCCAGGGGCGCCAACGTCTGCAGGCTTTCTCTCGGGCTGCTCGAGGACTCTTAGAACAAGCGACTTGTAGGCCCTTACGAACGCCATCCACAGCGCCGTGAGCCCGTACCAGAGCATCACGAAGAAGAAAGACGCCGCGGCGCTGACCGGGACGTTCGAAAGCACCACAAGGCAAATGACCGCAACCGCCGAATGCAGCACTGCCGAGCCGACGTTTCCGATGAGCCCCGTCGGAAGCCCCGCCAGGAAGCTTCCCATCGCGCCTCCTGCCTTCCCCAGGCTCCCGTACTCCCCACCGATGATGGCGGCGAGCGCCGAAGACGAGGCGATGAGCCCGACCAGCGCAAGAAGCCTGGCTGAGCCGAAGTAGCCCCTCTTCCGTATAAGCATGAGAAGGCCAGCGTAGCCGAAAAGGGCCGGAAGCGCATAGACTGAGTAGCCCATGAGCCACTTGAGCCAGCCGGACACCCTTACGCCAATTATCCCGATCGACCCAGCGCTGGATGCTCCCGCTTCGCCCAGCACAATGAAGACGAGTATCAGCACCGCCGCCGCGATGCAGGCGATGCCCAGGGCCTCTATGCCGAGCTGCCCTCCCAGGACTTCCTGTTCAGGGGCAGGCGCCGTGCGCCGTGTGCGCGCGCTGCCGGTCCTAGCCGTCCTCTGCGCCAATGGTTATCCTCCTCATCAGACGCCCCAGAGGGCGTTAATGGCTATGTTAATCGCTGCGGCGGCGAAGACCCATACCGCAAACGGAAGAAGGTTCCTTCTCGCGGCGAGCCTCCTAAGCACCGAGATCGCAAGAAGCCCCGTCACAAGGCTCACCGCGATGCCCACTGCTATGCCCTCGAGCCCGTGCGTCCCGCTAAGGCCCCCGTCCTTCAATACCTGAACGAGGAAGGCGCCGAATATCACGGGCAGCGAGGCCAGCATAGAGTAGTCCACAGCCCATGCTGCGGCAAGTCCGAGGAGCATGCCGGCGGATATCGTCATCCCTGAGCGGGAGATGCCAGGCAGGAGCGCCACAGCCTGGGCAAGGCCGATCAGAAAAGCCGTCTTGTAGGAAGTGTCACGTGCCCCTGCAATCATCCCTCCCCTTGACCTGCCGGCAATAATAAGGATGAGCCCCGTTACGCATAGAAACGCCGAGACAGCCCAGGGGCTGGCAAACGCCGCCTCTATGCTGTCCTCCAGGAAGACTCCCGCCAGCGCCGCCGGAACGGATGTCGCCATGAGAAGGAGCACTATCCTGAGCCCCTCGCCGCTTCCACCCTTGCCGTTTCCGGCCTTGCGGCCGCTGCCACCAGTCAGGCCTGCGAGGATGTCCGAGAGATACCCCCACAGCTTCGGGAAATAGTAGATCAGCACCGCAAGCCCGGTCCCGATATGGACGGCGGTGTCGAAGCCGAGGTCGGCCTCGACACCGAGTATCCTGTGGAATATCGCAAGGTGCCCTGAGCTCGATACCGGCAGGAACTCCGTAAGGCCCTGCACTATGCCCAATATCGCGAATTTGACAAGCTGCATCGAAAACCTCCGCCGAATGCTGGGCTCTCAGCCCCTACAGCTCAAGCACATGGGGGATAATAAGTGGTTTCCTTCCCGTCTTCTGGGACAGGAAGCTGGCTATTACCTCCTTTAGGGTCTCGGCAACAGCGGCTCCTCCCATGCTGGTGTTCTTCGAGAGGGCCTTGCGGCAGACCTTGCCCACCTCCTCGAACAGCGCTTCCGATTCCTTCTCGTATACGAAGCCCCTGGATACGATCTCAGGGCCCTTAATGTATCCTCCGGTGTCCTTGTCTATTACGACAACGGCTACCAGTATGCCGTCGTTCGAAAGAATCATCCTGTCCCTTAGGACATACTTCCCGACGTCGCCGACGCCGTAGCCGTCAACCATCACCCTGGATGCCTGGACATGCCCGTTTATCCTGGCCTTGCCCGACTTGAGCTCGACAACGTCCCCGCTTCCTGCGATCAGGATGTTATGCTCCGGCACGCCCATGCGCGCCGCCAGCTTGGCATGGTTGTGAAGGTGAGTGTACTCGCCGTGGACCGGCATGAAGTTTCTGGGCTGGACAAGGCCCAAGACGAGCTTCAGCTCCTCCTGGCTTGCATGTCCGGATACGTGTATCTTCGCGTCCTTCCTTCCGATCACATCCGCGCCCAGCTTGTAGAGGTGGTTTATGGTGCGGAACACGGACTTCTCGTTGCCGGGTATTATGCTTGCGGCGAGGATCACCGTATCGCCCTTCTTGATGGAAGTGCGCTTGAACTCGGACATGGCCATCCTGGTGAGGGCTGATGTAGGCTCGCCCTGCGTCCCTGTCGCGATGATCACGACTTCGTCGTCCGGCAGGTCGTCTACCTGGGACAGCTCGATCATCACGCCCGGGTAGGCCTTTATATAGCCGAGGTCGGTGGCGATCTTGCTGTTCACGATGAGGCTCCTGCCCGCTATGGCGACCTTCCTTCCTGTGGCTGCCGCGGCCTGGAGCACCTGCTGTATCCTTGCCACGTGCGACGCGAACGTCGCCACCAGCACCCTTCCCTTAGCCGCCCTGAAGGCCTCCAGAAGGCCCTCCCCCACTACGCTCTCAGAGCCTGTGTAGCCAGGGTTTATGGAGTTTGTGGAATCCGAGAGCATGAGCGTCACGCCCTGCCTTCCCAGCTCCGCGAACCTTGTCAGGTCCATGCGCTTACCGTCTATGGGTGTCTGGTCGATCTTGAAGTCCCCTGTGTGGAGCACCAAGCCTCCGCGCGTGCTCACCGCCAATGCGAAGCTGTCCGCTATGCTGTGGCAGACTGTGATGAACTCGACCTTCATGCCGCCTGCGGAGATGACGTCGCCGGCCTTTACGGCGACGCTCGCGGAGCTTATGGAAAGCCCCTGCTCCTTCATCCTTGCGTTCACGAAGGCCAGAGTAAGCGGCCCGCCGTACACCGGCACCTCGGGCATGAACCTTAGAAGGTATGGTATCGCGCCTATGTGGTCCTCATGGC
>CAZNZD010000053.1:0-11505 GCA_964577435.1 uncultured Clostridia bacterium | reverse complement strand
GTTTACAATCTTGCAAAGATGTAGTAACATTATTTATTGCCCATAAATTTGGGCAAATGGGAGTCTATAAGGGAGAGGTAATGCGGACGAGAATGTTACCTGTCTTCTAGTATAGTGCGCACGGACATCGCTGGCAATCGCCGACGGGAAACTTGGTCCGTGTAGTTAACCATTTACCTAGCAGGCACCTCGCAGTGCATCTTTGCGTCGCGCCGGTTTTATGGCCGCGGCAGCATGAGGGGGTAGGCAAGCAGTGGCGTCAGAAGAGAAGAAGACCGCTTTGAAGAACGCGGACAAGCCGGCGACAAATAAGGCCGGTTCGGGAAAGGCCATCACGAGCGGGGCGGAGGTTTCGCAAGCGGAGCCTAAGGCCAAAAAGCAGGCCAAACCGAAGAAGCCGGAGCTGAAGCGGAACGCCGGTATGCCCGTATCCAGGCGCAGGCAGCGCATGAGCTTCTCAAGGATCAAGGACATCGAGGAGGTTCCGAACCTCCTGGACATCCAGAAGCAGTCATATGAATGGTTCATAAGCAAGGGGCTGTCGGAGACCTACAGGGAGATTTCCCCTGTCGAGGCCTTCACGCACAACCTCGTGCTCGAATTCATGGAGCACAGGTTCGAGGATCCCACCTATTCAGTGGAGGAGTGCAAGAGGCGCGATGTGACCTACTCCGCCAGGCTCCACATTAAGGTCAAGCTCACATACCGCAACACAGGGGAGATAAGGGAGCAGGAGGTCTTCGTGGGGGATTTCCCGATGATGACCGACCGCGGCACCTTCATAATCAACGGGACGGAGAGAGTCATCGTGACCCAGCTTGTCCGCTCCCCCGGCGTTTATTTCAGCCAGGAGAACAAGGAAGGCATAAACATCTTCAACGCCAGCATCATCCCCAACAGGGGAGCCTGGCTCGAGCTTGACGCAAGCCCCTTGAGGGGGATAGGCGTGAAGCTCGACAGGAACCACAAGTTCCCCGTGACCGTGCTTCTAAGGGCGCTGGGCCTAAGCACCGACGAGGAGATACTTGAGCTGTTCAACGGCGACGAGCAGGTGGCCAATACCCTGAAGAGGGACCCCTCCAGAAACCAGCAGGAGGCGCTCGTCGAGATATACAAGACCATGAGGCCTGACGACTTCACCTCCATGCAGGGGGCGAAGGAGCTCTCCAAGAAGAGCATAGACCCCGAGGTCAAGGCCCGTTACGTGGGCGATATTGCCCCGTTCGGTGGAAACCTGCTCGACCAGCTCTACTTCCAGGAGAAGAAGTACGACCTTGCCGAAGTGGGCCGCTATAAGGTGAACAAGAAGCTCAATATATGGGAGAGGCTCATCGACCGCACCATAACCAGGGACCTTAGGGCCGAGGGCAGCATCGACGAGGCTACGGGCGAGATCCTTGACGGAGAGGTCCTGGTGCCTGCCGGCACCCTCATCGACCGCAGGAAGGCCCATGAGCTGAAGCGCGACCCCAAGGCGCAGCACATATTTGAAGCATGGGTGCAGTCCCCCGACGGAAGCGGCAAGGAGCTGAGGGTCCAGGGCAACGGCAACATCCCCGAGGGCACCAAGATCGTCACCAAGGAGGACATCATCACCGCCATCAACTACCTGGTCAACCTGACCTACGGGGTGGGCGGGATCGACGATATCGACCATCTGGGCAACAGGAGGCTCAAGACAGTAGGAGAGCTTCTGCAAAACCAGTTCAGGATAGGCCTTTCCAGGATGGAGAGGCTCATCAGGGAGAGGATGACGCTGCAGGACGTCGAAGTCGTGATGCCCCAGACGCTCATAAACTTCAGGCCGGTGGTGGCCGCGCTCAAGGAGTTCTTCGGCTCCTCGCAGCTTTCGCAGTTCATGGACCAGACGAACCCCCTTGCGGAGCTGACGCACAAAAGAAGGTTGTCGGCGCTGGGCCCCGGAGGCTTGAACAGAGAGCACGCAGGCTTCGAGGTCAGGGACGTACATCACAGCCATTACGGCAGGATATGCCCCATCGAGACCCCAGAAGGCCCGAACATCGGCCTTATAGGGGCGCTCTGCAACTATTCCAAGATCAACCCATACGGCTTCATCCAGACCCCCTACATGAGGGTACAGGACGGCAAGGTCACAGGGGAGATAGAGTACCTCACGGCCGATGAGGAGGACATCTACGTCATCGCCCAGGCCAACGAGGAGCTAACATCGGACGGCAGGTTCGCAAGGAACAGGGTCGAGGCAAGGTACAAGGACAAGATCATAGTAAGCGACGTCGCCCAGGTGGACTACATCGACGTGTCCCCTAAGCAGATCGTCTCGATAGCCACGGCGCTAATCCCGTTCCTCGAGCACGACGACGCAGGCCGCGCTCTGATGGGAGCCAACATGCAAAGGCAGGCGGTGCCGCTTATCAAGGCGGAGGCGCCACTTGTGGGCACCGGCATGGAGTACAGGGCGGCAGTAGACTCCGGCATAGTAGTGACGGCCAACAAGTCCGGCACGGTAGTCGAAGTCGACGCGAACCACATAACCATGGCCTATGATGACAACACGGCAGAGACCTATCCGCTCCTGAAGTTCAAGAGGTCAAACCAGGGCACCTGCATCAACCAGAAGCCCGTGGTAAGCATGGGTGACTTAGTGCAGGCGGGAGAGGTCCTGGCGGACGGGCCTGCCACGGACATGGGTGAGATGGCCCTCGGCAGAAACGTGCTCATAGCGTTCCTGCCCTGGGAGGGCTACAACTACGAGGATGCCATCCTACTAAACGAGAAGCTAGTGAAGGAGGACGTGTTCACCTCCATACACATAGAGGAGTACGAGTGCGAGGCCAGGCTCACCAAGCTCGGCCCCGAGGAGATAACCAGGGACATCCCCAACCAGGGCGAGGAGGCCCTTAAGGACCTGGACGAAGAGGGCATCATAAGGGTAGGGGCGGAAGTAAGGGCCGGCGACATACTTGTCGGCAAGGTCACGCCGAAGGGCGAGACCGAGCTTACCCCCGAGGAGAAGCTCCTCAGGGCCATATTCGGCGAGAAGGCCAGGGAAGTGCGCGACACCTCCTTGAAGGTGCCCCACGGCGAATCCGGCAAGGTCGTGGCAGTAGACGTCTTCTCCAGGGAGAACAACGACGAGCTGGGGCACGGGGTGCTTAAGCTCGTAAGGGTATATGTGGCCCAGAAGAGGAAGATCTCAGAGGGCGACAAGATGGCAGGGCGCCACGGCAACAAGGGCGTAATAGCCAGGATACTCCCCGAGGAGGAGATGCCGTTCCTGCCGGACGGAACGCCGATCGAAGTGGTCCTGAACCCTCTGGGCGTGCCGTCAAGGATGAACATCGGCCAGGTGCTGGAGACCCACTTGGGGCGCGCAGCCGTGCCCAATCCCCTCAAGCACCCGAACCGCCCGAAGACACACATGGCCACCCCCGTATTCGACGGGGCGCATGAGGACCAGATAATAAAGATGCTCGAGGAGGCCGGCTGGAACAGCAACGGCAAGACCGAGCTCAGAGACGGCAGGACGGGCGAGCCGTTCGCAAATCCCGTAACTGTAGGCTACGCGTACTTCCTTAAGCTGCTGCACCTTGTCGACGACAAGATACACGCAAGGGCGACGGGCCCCTACTCGCTGGTCACTCAGCAGCCGCTGGGCGGCAAGGCCCAGTTCGGAGGCCAGAGGTTCGGCGAGATGGAAGTCTGGGCGCTTGAGGCATACGGCGCGGCCAACACACTGCAGGAGCTTCTCACAGTGAAGTCCGACGATATAGTCGGAAGGGTCAACACGTACGCTGCCATAGTCAAGGGCGAGAACGTGCCCGGACCAGGGATCCCCGAGGCGTTCAAGGTCCTCATCAAGGAGCTTCAGTCGCTGAGCCTTGACGTCAGGATCATGACAGGTGAGGACAAGGAGATAAGCATAAAGGACCTCGAGGAGGATGCAAGCGACTCGGCCAGGGACCTCGGCTTCGACCTTGGGGCAAGGCCCTACAGGATAGGCGGGGACTTCCACGTCGAGGAGCGCAGGCCCGAGAAGGAATCGAAGCGGGGCGAGGAGGACAAGGAGGACGACCTCCTTCCGATCTCCGACTTCAGGGTAGGCGCTGAGGACGACATCGGCATCGAAAGCGACCGCCAGGAAGGCGAAGAGGCCGGGATGTCGGACTTGGGCGACCTGGAGATTCCTGCGGACAGCAAGGACGATGAAGCGGATGAGTAACCGTCCGGTCCTCAGCATCCTAAAGATAGGGGGGCGTTGCCGATGATGGATGTCAACGATTTCGATAAGATACAAATTGCGATGGCATCTCCTGAGAAGATCAGGAGCTGGAGCTCGGGCGAGGTCAAGAAGCCCGAGACGATAAACTACAGGTCCCTGAAGCCCGAAAGGGACGGGCTCTTCTGCGAGAAGATCTTCGGTCCCACCAAGGACTGGGAATGCAGCTGCGGCAAGTACAAGAAGGTGCGCCATAAGGGGATAGTCTGCGACAAGTGCGGAGTCGAGGTCACGAAGGCCAAGGTCCGCCGCGAGCGCATGGGCCACATAGAACTCGCCGCCCCCGTGTCCCACATATGGTACTTCAAGGGGATATCGAGCCGCATGGGCCTGCTGCTGGACATGACGCCCAAGCACCTGGAGAAGGTCATATACTTCGCCTCGTACATCGTCGTTGACCCGGGCGACACGCCGCTTTCGAAGAAGCAGCTTCTGACCGAAAGCGAATACCAGTACTACAACGAGAAGTATCACAATCTCTTCAGGGCTGGCATGGGCGCGGAAGCGGTCCAGGACCTCCTGAAGGAGATAGACATACCCTCGCTTGCCGAAGAGCTGAGGGAGGAGATAAAGACATCGTCCGGCTCCAAGAGGGACAAGGCCAGAAGGCGCCTCGAGCTCGTCGAGGCATTCAGGGAATCCGGCAACAAGCCGGAGTGGATGGTCCTTGAGGTCCTGCCGGTCATACCGCCCGACCTTAGGCCCATGGTGCAGCTGGACGGCGGAAGGTTCGCCACGAGCGACCTCAACGACCTGTACCGCAGGGTGATAAACAGGAACAACAGGCTGAAGAAGCTTCTGGACCTGCAGGCTCCGGACATCATAGTCAGAAACGAGAAGAGGATGCTGCAGGAGGCCGTCGACGCCCTTATCGACAACGGAAGGCGCGGAAGGCCGGTCACCGGCCCCGGAAACAGGGCCCTTAAGTCGCTCTCCGACCTCCTCAAGGGAAAGCAGGGAAGGTTCCGCCAGAACCTGCTCGGCAAGCGCGTCGACTACTCGGGAAGGTCGGTCATCGTCGTCGGCCCGAGGCTAAAGCTCCACCAGTGCGGCCTTCCCAAGGAGATGGCCCTTGAGCTGTTCAAGCCGTTCGTGATGAGAAGGCTAGTGGAGAAGAAGTACACCGAGAACATGAGAAACGCCAACAAGATGGTCCAGAGGCTCCGCCCCGAGGTCTGGGACGTGCTGGAGGAGGTAATCAGGGAGCATCCCGTGCTCCTCAACCGCGCCCCCACGCTTCACAGGCTGGGCATACAGGCCTTCGAGCCGGTGCTTGTCACAGGTAAGGCCATACAGATACACCCGATGGTCTGCGCCGCATACAACGCCGACTTCGACGGGGACCAGATGGCAGTGCACGTCCCGCTTTCGCCCGAGGCCCAGGCCGAAGCCAGGCTTCTTATGCTTAGCGTGAACAACATACTGTCGCCTGCATCCGGCAATCCGATCACTGTGCCCAACCAGGATGTAGTCATCGGATGCTACTACCTGACTGCGGAAAGGCCCGGCGTGGTTGGTGAAGGCAGGCTGTTCAAGGACATGTCCGAGGCCCTGATGGCCTTCCAGAACGGCGAGCTTCACCTGCAGGCCAGGATATTCGTAAGGATGCCGGATGCCAAATGCATACTCGGGAGCGAACCTAAACATGGAAGGCTCTTCATGAGCACGGTAGGCAAGCTCATATTCAACAGCGTGTTCCCCGACGAGTTCCCGTTCATAAACAGCGCGGTGAACACGATGGATGACGGGCTCACAGGAGGCGGCGTCGTCCTTGCCGAGGACCTTGACGCCATCATGTCGCTGCCCCGCGAGGAAGCCGGCCGCGCCCTGATAGAGACAGTCACGAAGAGGACCGGCAAGGAGAGGAAGGCCGCATCCAAGAGCTTCCTGGCAAAGCTGGTCGCAAAGTACAGGAACACCTACGGAAACACGATGACGGCAGAGATGCTCGATAACATTAAGGGACTCGGCTACAAGTACGCCACCTACTCAGGCACCACGGTCGGCATCATGGACGCCGCCATACCGCCCGAGAAGAAGCAGATACTCGGCCAGGCCGACAACGAGATAGAGAAGGTGGAGCGCCAGTTCAGAAGGGGCCTTCTCACCGAGACGGAGAAGGAGCAGAAGGAGCAGGACATCTGGACGGACGCCAAGGAGAGGGTGCAGAAGGCCATGGAGGCCAACCTCGACAGGTTCAACCCGATATACATGATGGCAACCTCCGGCGCCAGGGGAAACCTCGGGCAGCTGGGGCAGCTTGCAGGCATGAGAGGACTCGTCGCTGACCCCTCCGGCCGCACCATCAACGTGCCCATCAGGGCGAACTTCAGAGAGGGCCTCAACGTGCTGGAGTATTTCATCTCCACGCACGGCACCAGGAAGGGCCTTGCCGACACCGCCCTTAGGACCGCGAAGTCAGGATATCTCACAAGAAGGCTCGTGGACGTCGCGCAGGATGCCATAGTCCGCACCTTCGACTGCGGCACCGACATGGGCATCGAGGTCACAGCGCTGTTCGACAGCGAGGGCAAGAACATAATAGAGCCTCTAAGGGACAGGATCATCGGTCGCATGGGCTTCGAGAATGCCACCTATGAGGACCCTGCCACCGGAGAGCTTAAGACCGTAGAGATCAAGAACAGGGTCATCAACGAGGAGACGGCGCTGTTCATGGAGTCAGTGGGCATCAAGAAGCTCAAGGTCCGCTCCGTGCTGCAGTGCAAGGCCAAGTTCGGAGTATGCGCCTGCTGCTATGGAAGGAACCTTGCGCTGGGAAGGCCAGTAAGAAGGCCCGATGACCCCGAGGAGTTCAACTATGCAATGGACGGCACTCCGGTGGCCAAGGGAGAGATAGTCGACATCGGAGAGGCGGTCGGAATAATCGCCGCCCAGTCCATCGGCGAGCCGGGGACCCAGCTTACGATGAGGACCTTCCACACCGGAGGCGTCGCGGGAGACGACATCACTTACGGCCTGCCTAGAGTAGAGCGCGACTTCGAGGCGAGGATTCCGAGCACCGATGCGCACAAGGCCGGCGTCGTCAGCATCAAGGAGATAGGCGGCGTAGTCAAGGTCATAATCCGCGCCACCAACGGCCAGGAGCACGACTACAGCGTGCCGGCGGGCGCGAAGCTTCTCGTCCAGGAAGGCCAGAAGATCGGCAAGAGCGACAGGCTCTATGAGCAGCCCCTCCACAGAAACGCCCAGGACGTCTTCCAGCAGGAGGGCATAGTTGCCGCCCTCCAGTTCATAGTCGGGGAGGTCCAGGAGGTCTACAGGAGGCAGGGCGTCGAGATCAACGACAAGCACATAGAGGTAATAGTAAGGCAGATGTCCAGGAAGCTGAAGATAATGGACTCCGGAGACACCCACTTCAAGGAGAAGGCCGTAGTCGACCGCTTCGAGCTCGAGGAGATCAACAGGAAGCTCATCGAGGAGGGAAAGAAGCCAGCCCAGCCGTGGCTTCCGGGCATCAAGCTTGCCGCGGTGTCCATGGACAGCTTCCTTGCCGCCGCTTCCTTCCAGGAGACTGCCACCGTCCTAACGGACGCGGCGATCAAGGGAAAAATCGACAGGCTCATAGGACTCAAGGAGAACGTCATAATCGGCAAGCTCATACCGGCAGGCACAGGCATGAGGAAGTACAGGAACATAACCATGTACAACCCCGAGGACCTAATCGCTATGGTGGCGGAGCAGACCGGGGCCGCACTGCCTGAGGAATTGCCGGGACTGCCTGGGGAAGCATCGAAGGATGAGGCGGGGGCGGCAGGGGAGGCCACGGCATAATTCATCGCGCGCCCTTTATTTCGAATAATATTGACAGCAAGGGTGCGCGATGTTAACATTTTTAGGTGCCTGCCCGTGATTCAGATTACGGAAGAAAGGGCGCGGTGCTCATTGAAAGCTGAGCTCACAGACCCCGCAAAGAGGGTAGTGGGAAAGAAACAGGTACTGAGAGCCTTGTCGAAGGGCGAGGTCTCCGAAGTCGTGCTGGCCAGAGACGGCGACACCTCCATAGCGAGGCAGATCCGGGAGGCGGCGAACGCGGCCAAAGTGCCGGTGACGGAAGCAGAAAGCATGTCCCAGCTGGGTAAAGCCTGCGGCATCGAGGTTTCGGCCTCTGTAGCCGCGATACTAATATCGGAAGCAAAATGACGTACTGGAAAGGAGGTGCAGCGAATGCCGACAATCAGTCAGCTGGTCAAGAAAGGCAGGGAGAAGGTCGAGTACAAGTCGTCCTCACCGGCTCTTCGTTTCCAGTATAACTCGCTAGAGCGCAGGACCAACTACGGAGAGGGTTCGCCGCAGAGGCGCGGTGTTTGCACAGTAGTAAGGACGGCCACACCCAAGAAGCCGAACTCGGCCTTGAGGAAGATCGCAAGGGTAAGGCTCAGCAACGGGATAGAGGTCACTGCCTACATTCCCGGCGAAGGCCACAATCTTCAGGAGCACTCGGTAGTCCTCATAAGAGGCGGGCGCGTCAAGGACCTGCCTGGCGTAAGATACCACATAATACGCGGTACTCTGGACAGCGCGGGCGTATCCAACAGGCGCCAGGGAAGATCCAAGTACGGAGCCAAGAGGCCGAAGTAACGCGAGACCGCAAAGGGAGGTAAACCCATGCCCAGGAAAGGCAGTGTATCCAAGAGGGAAGTAACCCCGGACCCGGTGTATAACAGCGCCCTGGTGTCCGAGTTCATCAACAAGATAGTCATGGACGGCAAGAAGAGCATCGCCGAGGGGATATTCTACGGCGCCTGCGACATAATCCAGCAGAAGACCGGAAGCGACCCTCTCGAAGTCCTCGATAAGTCCATGAAGAACGTAATGCCGCTACTGGAGGTAAAGCCCCGCAGAGTCGGCGGAGCGACTTACCAGGTCCCTCTTGAAGTAAGGCCGGAGCGCCGCAAGGCACTGGCACTCAGGTGGATCATAACCAATTCCAGGAAGCGCAGCGAGCGCACCATGGTGGAGCGCTTCGCAGGCGAGATACTCGACGCATCGAACAATGTCGGCGCCTCGATAAAGAAGCGCGAGGACATGCACAAGATGGCCGAGGCAAACAGGGCTTTCGCCCATTACAGGTGGTAATCACGCATTGATGTCAGCAGCACTTTATGAAGGGAGTGGTGGTCATGTCTGATTTGGGCAGGATAAGGAACATCGGGATAATGGCACACATAGACGCCGGCAAGACCACTACTACCGAGCGAATACTCTTCTATACCGGCAGGCTCCACAGGATGGGAGAGGTGCATGCCGGCACGGCAACGATGGACTGGATGATACAGGAGCAGGAGCGCGGGATTACGATAACGTCTGCTGCCACTACCTGCCTATGGCGGGAGCATCAGATTAATATCATAGACACGCCCGGCCATGTTGACTTCACTGTCGAGGTCGAAAGGTCGCTCAGGGTGCTCGACGGCGCCGTGGCGATCTTCTGCGCGGTGGACGGTGTGCAACCTCAGTCTGAGACCGTCTGGCGCCAGGCAGACAGGTACAACGTACCCAGGATAGCCTTCGTCAACAAGATGGACCGCATGGGGGCTGACTTCTACGCGGCCATCAAGAGCATGAAGGACAAGCTTGGTGCAAACCCAGTCCCCATACAGATGCCCATCGGAAGCGAGGAACGCTTCAAGGGCATAATCGACCTCATACACATGAAGGCCAGGATCTACAAGGACGACCTCGGCGTAGACGTCGAGGAGGCGGAAATCCCCGCGGAGCACCTCGAGGAGGCCCAGGCCCACAGGGAGTTCATGGTCGAGCAGGTGTCAGGATGCGACGACGAGCTCACGGAGTGCTACTTCGAGGGCAGGGAGATAACTCCCGAGATGTTAATAGCAGGGATAAGGAAGGCCACCATAACGGCCAAGCTGACTCCTGTCCTATGCGGCTCCTCCTTCAAGAACAAGGGAGTGCAGAACCTGCTTGACGCCATAGTCGACTATCTTCCCAGCCCGCTGGACATGCCCCCCGTTCAGGGAGTGGACCCCAGGGACGACGAGAAGGTCACAAGGCTTGCATCTGATGACGAGGAGTTCTGCGCGCTGGTGTTCAAGATAGCGACCGACCCGTTCGTAGGCAAGCTAACCTATATAAGGGTGTATTCGGGCAAGGCAGAGGCGGGCAAGGTCTATTACAACGCGTCCAAGGGCAAGCGCGAGAGGATATCCAGGATACTCAGGATGCACGCGAACCACAGGGAGGACCTGGACAGCATATCCGCAGGCGAGATAGTCGGCATCGTCGGGCCTAAGGAAGTGACCACGGGCGACACGCTGTGCGACGAGAGGCATGCCCTCATACTCGAGCGCATGGTCTTCCCCGAGCCGGTCATATCGCTGACCGTGGAGCCCAAGACGAAGACGGACGAGGACAAGCTCACCTTGGCGCTCTTGAAGCTCGCCGAGGAGGATCCCACCTTCAGGATGAGCACGGACCAGGACACCGGCCAGACGATAATCGCCGGCATGGGGGAGCTTCACCTCGAGATAATAGTCGACAGGCTCCTAAGGGAGTTCAAAGTCGGCGCCAACATCGGCAAGCCCCAGGTAGCCTACAGGGAGACGATCTCAGAGCATGTAGAGAACGAGACCCGCTTCGTAAGGCAGACCGGCGGGCGCGGCCAGTACGGGCACGTGGTGTTCGAGGTCGAACCGGCGGCGGCGGGATCTGGAATAGTCTTCGAAAACGCGATAGTCGGCGGCTCGATACCCAAGGAGTACATCCCGGCCATTGAAGCCGGCGCACGCGAAGCCTCAGGTGCAGGCCCGGTTGCAGGATACCCTGTGGTGGATGTGAAAGTAAGGCTTACAGACGGGTCGTACCATGTGGTAGACTCTTCAGAGTTGGCCTTCAAGATCGCAGCGTCCATCTGCTTCAAGGAGGCAGTCGCGAAGGCCAAGCCGATCCTGCTGGAGCCCATCATGAAGGTGGAGGTCACCACCCCCACCCAGTACGTCGGGGATGTCATGTCCGACATCAGCGCAAGGCGCGGCAGGGTGACAGGCATGGAGAACCACGCCGCGGCAGAGATAGTCAAGGCGCAGGTCCCGATGGGCGACATGTTCGGATATGCGACCACAGTCAGGTCGCTTACCCAGGGCAGGGCTACATACACGATGCAGTTTCTCAGGTACGAGCAGGTCCCGTCCTACGTATCAGAGGAGATAATAAAGAACTACAGAGGCATATAATCAAGCAGGCGACGATTTGAATATCCTTTAAGGAGG
>CAZNZD010000052.1:0-11661 GCA_964577435.1 uncultured Clostridia bacterium | reverse complement strand
GTCTGACTTCAACAAGATAGATAAGCCATCATTGTTACAGCGAAGGGAAAGGAGGGAAGGCCCTCCTCACTCTTTGTAATGTAATGTCGCATAATACACATTATGTTAACCGATATATAAAGGAGCCAACTAGCTCCTAGTGAGAATGCCCTCAAGTGGGCGTGCAAGATGTGCTGCTGCAGCTGCCACAGTCACCGCTTCCCACGGAAGACCTGAAACCTGCGCCCGATGCAAAGCCGAACTTGGAAAGTTGCTTCTTCGTGTTCTTGGACCTGCAGTCTGGACATTCTACAACTTCATCACGCTTTGCAAGTGTCTCGAATAGCTTGCCGCAGTCTTCGCACCTGAACTCGAATATTGGCATGATATCACCTCTGTGCGTTTAGTATTCTTTCAAACATCAGCTCGATATAGCCATCCTTGATGGAGATCCCAGCAGGATGTTCTCTGAACAGGCCGATGCCGAGGATCTCATTGCTGTTGAGCTTGGGTGTGAAGCTGAGAATTGAGCTTGTGAAGATCACACCTGAATGCAGCTCTTCGGGCTTTTTGACTTGGAAGGTGCAAAGGCGGGACAAACCTGCTAAAAGCAACCCTGTCTCCTCATAGAACTCCCTTAGCGCACATGCCTCAGCTTCCTCACCATTTATCGCCTTACCTCCAGGAAACTCCCAGCCCAGCCTCGCTTTGCTATATACCATGAGCAACCTTCCGCAGTGCTCGGCTATAACCAAAGATGAGCCCGCGGCAGTGACCGCAGGCCCATCGAAGTTCAGCTCGGTGACGACATCGGGGCCCTCAAGCCTAACGAGGCTCATTACATCTCCGCTACTATGGTCACCTGGTCACCATTCTTTAGCCCGCAAGCATTCGCCTCATCAGTGTCCAGATGCATCTCCAGGACGAAAGTCGGATGAACCCTAACAAGCACCTCATCGAAGACCAGGCCCCTGTTTCCATCGACCTTGACGTTCACAATCTGCTTGTCCTTGAGCCCTAACTTAGTGGCATCCTCTTCATTCATGTGGATGTGCCTCTTCGCGACGATGCATCCCTCGCCTAGGCTTATCTCACCCTTGGGGCCGACGAGCTTCATCGGGGTGCTGCCCTTAAGGTCGCCGCTATCGCGAACCGGAGCTTCTATCCCCAAGGAGCGCGCATCGGTATTGGATACCTCCACCTGGGTCTGCTTACGCGTGGGCCCCAGGACTCTAACACTTGTAATCGAACCCTTGGGTCCGACCAGCGTCACCAGCTCCTCACATGCGTACTGGCCCTTCTGCGAAAGCGGTTTCTTGACTGTAAGGCATGATCCCTCGCCGAAGAGCTTAACCAAGTCCTCTTCGCTTAGATGAAGATGCCTGTTGGAGATTCCTACCGGTACTTTGAAGTCTGACATCTGCCTACCTCCTGAGGTTATTTATAGTCCAAATCATTTGACAACGGGCTTCTAACTGGGTAAAATAACTATTGCAAACTCATATGGTTGCCGCAGGGGAGTAGCTCAATTGGCAGAGCATCGGTCTCCAAAACCGAGGGTTGCGGGTTCAAGTCCTGTCTCCCCTGCCATCTTTCTAGCCAAGTACATTTTACATAATATTTATTACGACAACTTATCTCTTTCGCCCATTCAATCTCGACAAGTATTCCGTATCAGTGAAATCGAAGCGCAGGGGGGTAACCGAGCATATTCCCTTCCTTACCGTGACTGTATCGTAGTCGTCATCAGTGTCTATATCCATCGGCTCCCCTGACATCCATATATACTGCCTGCCTCTTGGGTCATTCCTTACGTCGAAGGCATCGGAGTACTTCATCGTCCCAGCCTTGGTATAACGGTATATGCATTTCCCATGCTCCATAAGGGCATCCGGGGGGACGTTCACATTCACCATGGTCCCAGAGGGGATGCCATTGCCCATGATGCTGAGGAAATGATCCTTGATAAACCCTGAAGCAGCCTTAAAGTCCGGGCTGCGCTTTGCAGTGCAGGATATCGCCATTGAGCGTATGCCCATAAGGCATCCTTCCGCTGCAGCTGCCACCGTTCCCGAGTACATGATGTCCGTGCCAAGGTTCGGCCCGCGGTTAATTCCTGACACCACGAAATCGGGAAGGGAAGCCTTTAGAAGAAGCTCCAAGGCCACTTTTACGCAATCAGCCGGAGTCCCGTCAACAGACCAGACCCTTGCGGCATCGAGGCCATGCTTGTCAAGCTCATGGCACCTAAGCGGGGTGTACATGGTCAAAGCATGGCTGGCTGCGCTTCTTTCCCTGTCGGGGGCGCACACCAGCACTTCTAGGCCTATGCTGTCCAATGCCGAGCAGAGGTTCTCCAATCCGCGGGCATGTATGCCGTCATCGTTAGAAACAAGTACCTTCATAATCCTCTTACTCATGCACCTCGTAGTTCTTGACTCCTTGGATATCGTTCAGCCCGAACGCCGCATCGCATACCTTGCGGTCCTTCCTTTGCTTGCTGAGCTCGAGCTCTATGGTCACCATTCCTGAATCTATGTCGTTTGTTATCTCGCTTTTCATTATGCTGATCGAACTCTGGCCCATAAGTGCTGCTATGTCGCCAAGCAAGCCAGGCCTGTCCAGTGCGAGCACCTTCAGGGTGGAAGTAGTGCGCACTGAAAGCATCTTCTCAATCTTGCTGAACTGCCCGAGTATAATGACGACAAGCACGGTCGCAAGCACACTATACTGAAGCAGTCCGGTACCGACAGCTATCCCTATAAAGCAGGTAGCCCATAGGCTTGCCGCAGTCGTCAGGCCCTTCACGTTCAGTCCGTCTCTTAGGATCGTGCCTGCACCTAAGAAACCGATGCCAGCCACCATCTGCCCTACGATGCGGCCTGGGTCCCTCAAGCCCTCCCAGGGGCCGAAGCCTCTGACGGAGACGATGGTCAGAATCGTGGCACCCACCGAGACTAGTGCATGAGTCCTCAGGCCTGCAGACTTCCCGTGCACTTCCCTCTCATATCCGATGAATGATCCCAGCAATGTAGACAGCACCATCAAAGCGACGTCTACGAAGAAATCCTTCCATGCAACGAAGATCATAGCAGCACTCCCCTATTCCGCCTTCTTCAAGGACTTGTCGGGCTTCAGCCTGTATGATACCTTGTTCTCCTTGCCTGCGAACAACCTCTGTATGTTCGCCTTGTGGCGGATCACCGCAAAGAGGCTGATGGCTATTGTCAGGACTATGGTTTCCGCAGGTGCCTTCAGCAGGAATGCCAAAGGTATCAGAAGCAGTGCCGACGTAATGGAAGCTATGGATTTAATCCTGGTTATTGCAATGATTATAACAAATAATGGGATGATATAGGCAAATCTGGGTTCTATCACAAGCAGCGCTCCGAAGCTTGTGGCGATTCCCTTTCCTCCCCTGAAGCCTGCGTAGACCGGCCAATTATGGCCGATGACCGCACAGAAGGCCGATCCAGCCTGCCAAGCAGGGCTTAAGCCCATGTAGCGCGCAATCAGCACTGGGACCATGCCCTTTGATACATCGAGCACGGCATTAAGGAAGCCATACCCTACCCCTAATGCCCGTGTAACATTGGTGGCGCCTGTTGCGCCTGAGCCTATGGTCCTTATGTCAATGCCGATGACAAGCTTGGTAAGGATTATCCCGAAAGGCAGTGCGCCTATAAGGTATCCCAGGACAAGGGACAATGCTCCCATTTGATCAGCTCCTCTTCCTCAGATGCATCAGAATCGGCGTCCCGTTGAAGTCGTATGCCTCCCTGATGAGATTCTCCAGGTACCTCATGTATGAGAAATGCACAAGCTCAGGCGCGCTGGTGAAAAGCACGAATGTGGGAGGTTCAACCCTCACCTGGGACATGTAGTACAGCTTCGGCTGCTTGCCCTTCTCGCCGGGCGGAGGGAACCTTAATACTGCCTCCTCTAGGAGCTTGTTAATCTCGCTGGTGGAGATCCTTCTTCTGTTCGCCTGATAGGCCTGGGCTACCGCGGCTAGAAGCTCGCCCATGTGCCTGCCGAGCTTTGCCGAGACCATTATTATCCTCGCATAGGGCATGAATGAAAGCTTCTCCTTGACCTTATCGGTCAGCTCCCTGAAGTAGCCCTCCTCCCTGTCCATCGCATCCCACTTGTTCACCGCGACCACGACCGCCTTGCCCGCCTCATGTGCGAAGCCTGCGATCCTGACATCCTGCTCTGATACCTCTTCGGTCCCGTCAAGCACTATGACCGCAACGTCGCACCTTTCGATCGCGGACATGCTCCTCACTACGGAGTAGAACTCCACGGAGGTGTCGATCCTCGGCTTCCTTCTGATTCCGGCCGTGTCGATGAAGGTATAGACCTTTCCGTCAATCATGGCATCCGTGTCTATTGCGTCGCGGGTCGTGCCCGGCAGGTCGCTCACTATGCTTCTCTCATACCCCAGGTACTTGTTCACAAGTGATGACTTCCCCACGTTGGGTTTTCCCACGAAGGCAACCTTGATGGGCTTCGTCTCCTCAGCCTCCTCGTCGGGTTCCTGCTGGCTCTGCGCCTTTATCGCATCCACGACGGCATCCAGAAGCTCGGCGACTCCCGTTCCGTGTGCGGCAGTGACAGGAAGCGGCTCTCCTAGGCCCAAGGACCAGAATGAATAGTCCATGTGCCTCGGGTCGTCCACCTTATTGATGCACAGCACGCATGGCTTGCCGCTTCGCCTTATGATATTCGCGACCTCCTCGTCCTCTCCCATAAGGCCGGACTTGGAGTCCAGTACGAACACAATGACAGTCGCCTGCTCTACCGCCATCTCCGCCTGGCTTCTGACCTTCTCGTTGAGGGGGTCTACGTCGCTCATTGTGATTCCGCCCGTGTCCACAAGCACGAAATTGACGCCCATCCACTCCGCGTCCGCGTAGATGCGGTCCCTGGTTACGCCCGGCTGGCTTTCCACGATGGACATCCTGTTCCTGATGATCCTGTTGAAGAGGGCCGATTTGCCTACGTTCGGCCTTCCTACAATCGCCACTATCGGCCTTGAAGTCATGTTTTTCCACCCTCCGGCACGAGGCCCGCGGCGTTAATGAGGCCTTCAGCCCCAGTACCGACCACTTCAAGCCTAATGCCGGTCCTTCTTTCTATATCGCGGGGCTCAGTCCCGTCCAAAAGCACCGCATCTCCCCTTCTTAGGCAGATGTCAGGCAGTATTATCCTTCTAGTGTCCTCTGAAGTCCTCCCTGAGGCCTTTATCGTACGTATAATGTCCTCGCCGACTAGAAGGCCGGTGACAGTCACGGTCTGCCCGAAGAACGAGTTGGGGACCGCGACCAGCTCGGGTCCCACGCCATATATGCCCTCCAGCCTTTCGAGAAGGGGCCTTAGGACCTCTCTGCCGTCCATACCGGTGATGATTACGTCAGAGGGCGATTGCCTGTCCCTGAGCCATCTCCTGCGCCCCAACTCCTCATCGAAGTCCCCGTAGAGCGAACTGGCTAGCCCGATGCCGTTTTCAAGCTGCACGTACCCTTCATAGGCCGATCCGTCCGGAAAGGGCATCCCAGCCCTTATGTAATACTCGTCGGCCGCCCAGGCAAGCCTCGTCCCCAGATCAGCAAGGAAGCGGTTCTGCGCCGCCTCGACAAGCCTCACAGTCTCGACAGCCTCAGCCTCAGTTGCGGGTCTCAGCCTGTCGTCGTGGCGCCTGTGCCTCGTAAGCCCCACAGGGACTACCCCTATGGAGAGGACAGAGGGGTAGAGGCCGGAAAGGTCCGATAGGCTACGCTCAAGCACAGCCCCGTCATTAAGGCCCGGCACCACAACAATCTGGGTATGCAGCTCGATCCCGTTTGCTGCAAGATAGCCGAGCACCTCCATTATTGGCCTTGTCTTCCTCCTGCCCAGCAGATGGTTTCTTACATCGGGGTCGGTCGCGTGCACCGATACGTACAGCGGGGACAGCCGGTACTCGACGATTCTGTCCAGGCTCCTCTGGGCGCAATTGGTCAGCGTCACGAAGTTGCCTTGCAGGAACGACAGCCTGTAGTCGTCATCCTTGATGCACAAGGTGTCCCTGGCGCCCTCCGGCAGCTGGTCTACGAAACAGAACACGCACTTGTTGGCGCATTCGCGTATGCCGTCGAACAGGATGTCCTCGAATTCGACTCCCAGCTCCGAGCCGTCCTGCCTTTCAACCGAGAGCTCAATCTCCTCCCCGTCTCTTGTCACCTGCAGGCTGAACGCGTAATCCGAGGTGAGCGCCCTCCAGTCGATTATGTCGAGCATGCCGTAGCCGTCCACGCCATCTATGACATCGCCTTCCTTAAGGCCGGCCCTGTCTGCGGCGCTTCCTTGCGCGACCCGCTTCACTTTTGCCTGTATCTGCCTCACAACTCCAGCTCTCCTTAATGAAAAAGCGGAGAAAAGCCCTTGCGAGCCTTTCTCCGCAAGCTTTGGCGCCTGCTACTGATTGGAAACGGAGAGCGACTCGTACTTGCTGTCGGTCACCGTAACTGTGGAGGCGTCCTTGATCTCAAGAAGCAGGGTATCTATGTTCTTGGCCTGCTCGCCCTTGATCTTCTCGATAACCTTTTCGCGGGCTTGCTCAAGAGTAGGCATGAACTCCGCCTTCTTATCCACGCAGAGTATCACATGGAAGCCATACTCGGACTCGACTATGCCGGAAAGCTGCCCGGGGGCCAGCGCGAAGGCCGCCTTCTCGAACACTTCCACCATCTGGCCGGAACCGAAGTAGCCGAGGTCTCCGCCGTTCTCAGCGGTGCCTGTGTCGATTGACCTGGCCTTGGCCAGCTCTACGAAATCGGCGCCCTTCTTCAGCTCGTCAAGCACTGCCTGAGCCTCTTCCTTGGTGCGGACGAGTATATGGCTCGCCTTTATCTGTGCAGGCTCTAGGTAGTAATCCTTGTTGGTTTCGTAGTCGGTGGCGATCTGCTCGTCTGTGACTACGATGTCCTTCGTGGAGATCTCATAGGCCAGGAGGTTCTGGTACAGAGTTGTCCTGAGGCTCTCCTCAGTCATCCCGTACATGCTTAGGGTGTACTCGAACTGGTCGCCCAGGTTCTGCTTGATCTTGGCAAGCTCCTCGTCGACTCTCTCCTGCGTGACCTCGACTCCTGCCTTCTTCGCCTCCTGCGCCACCAGGGAGTTGTTTATCATCTCAGAGAGCACCGCCATGCCGGCCTGGCTCTCCAGCTTCTCAAGGAAGTCCTTCCTGGTTATCCTCTCGCCATTCACTATGGCTATCGCAGTAGCCCTGTTGAAGATTATCCATGCGGCCGCCGCCAGAACCACTACTGCTACTACAGCAGCCAGAATGATGTACGACTTCTTTGCGCTCTTGTCCATGGTTGTGCCCCTTTCATCCATTGCGGTATCGGATAAACATAAAAATTATACAACATCCGCGCCTTAAAATACAGTTCTAGCGCTTTTTATCGCCCTTGAGCCTTATCCTGTCGGCGATCGTTATGGTGAAGTCCTCACCAGCCGACTTCATATAGCCTTCGAACTGGTCCCTCTGCTCCTTGAGCTCGGCATCTCTTATTGAAAGGCTTATCCTGTTCTTCTCGGGGTCCACGGACAAGACCTTGACCTTCACTTCCTGGCCTACCGCCAGGACTTCGTCAGGCGACTGTATCCTCTTGTCGGATATCTGAGATACGTGCACTAGTCCCTCGGCGCCGTTGTCTAGCTTGACGAATGCTCCGAACCCTGTCAGCTTTACGACTGTGCCCTTGTAGACTTCCCCTTCGGTTAGATCGGGCCTCACAGAAGTAGAACGAGGCTTCTCCTCGAGCTGTTTCATGCTGAGCGATATTTTCCTCGTGGCGGTGTCCACACTTAGCACCTTAACCTTGACGGCCATGCCCTCGGACAGCACGTCGGAGGGGTTTTCGACCCTCTGCCATGAAATCTCCGAGACATGCACCAGGCCGTCGATTCCCGGAAGCACGCTTACAAAGGCGCCGAACGGCATTATCTTCCTTACCTTGCCCTCGAACACCGAACCTGGCTGCACCTTGTCGATGTTCTCCTGCCTTAGCTTCGCATTCTGCTCATCGTGAAGGGCCCTCTGCGAGAGGACTGCGCCCTTCCTCGACTCCTCCAGCTCTATCACCTTGGCCTTGACCTTGGTGCCGATTAGAACGGAGAGGTCCTCGCTCCTGCTTCCTATCTGGGAGGCGGGCATGAAACCCCTTATGCCGGCGTCTACTACTACGCCGCCCTTCACTGCCTCGACGATGATTCCCTCAATGGGCGTTCCTGCTTCGAATGCATCCTTGGCCATCTGCCATGCGAGCACCTCATCGGCTTTCACCTTGGAGGCATACTGCACGTCCTTGGAGGAATCGAACTCCTCCAGTGCGACTGCGATCTCGTCTCCCTCCTTGAACATCTTCGCAGGGGAGACGGACTTGGAGAAAGTGAGCTGGTTCTTCAGTATGTGAACGTCAGAGCCCTGCCCTACGTCCGCAAGCACCTCTTCCTCGGTGACAAGAGTTACCCTGCCCTTGACTATCTGCAGCTCGCTCTTTCTGGGTGCCTCGCGCACTTCTTCCTTCTTCTCGGGATAGAGCTTCTCTAGCTCCGCCATTGTCAGCTCCTTCTCTTCGCCTTTTTCGATCATTGCCTTGTAAACCTCCTCGATTATGCTGTTTGGCGTCGACGCGCCCGCTGTGATTCCGATTCTTCCGTAACCAGACGCTTTGATTGCCGCGACGTCAAGCCCTTGCAGGTTCGCTGCCCTGTATACGGGCTTGCCGGATTCCCTGGCGATCTGCTCGAGCCTGTTCGTGTTTGCGCTTCTCATGCCGCCGAGCACTATGACGGCGTCTGCGTCAGAGGCTATCTTTGCTGCCTCAGCCTGCCTGGTTGCCGTAGCTGTGCATATTGTCTCGACCACCGACGGGTTAAGCCCCGCGGCGCGCATCTCTCCGATTACCTCAGCGAACCTCTTCGGTATGGCAGTGGTCTGTGAAAGCACAAGGTACTTCCTGTCCGGGTCTCTTCTCATCGCTTCCACGATCTCGACTGGGTCTTGCGATACCACGGGGGCGTGCAGATACGATGCGACCGACCTGACTTCGGGGTGGTCCGGGTCTCCGACGAGGACTACCCTTCCGCCTCCGGAGTCGAAGGAGATGGCCTCCTGTCTCAGCCTGGATACGAATGGGCAGGTTGCGTCCACAACCCTCAATCCTAGCTCCGAAGCCCTCTTATAAACTTCAGCCGTAGAGCCGTGAGAGGGTATTATAACCGTGCCGGAGGAGGCTTCCTCTATCGAACCGACAGCCCGCACCCCTTCGGCCTCGAGCCGGGCAATCATGTCGTCATTGTGGATGAGCGGCCCAATGGTGGCGCAGCGTCCGCCATCGGCCGATATTGCCTCGGCCGCCGCTTTCCTAGCCATCTCGACCGCCCGCCTGACTCCGCCGCAGAAACCCGCGGTCCGCGCAACAATTACTTCCACTACTTCCCGAAGACCTTCTTCCAGTCGTCCTTGAACCTCTGGATGCCGGCGTCGGTCAGCGGATGCTTCACCATGTCGCACAGCACCTTATAGGGAATTGTGGCGATATGGGCCCCTGCCAGGGCGCACTGCGTCACCTGGTCTGTGTTTCTTATGGAAGCCGCGATTATCTCTGCCTCAAGGTCGTTCATGTCAAGTATCGTGCGGGTGTTCCTCGTTATGCCGATAGCGTCGAAGCCGTTGTCCACAAGCCTGCCGATGAAGAGGCTGACATATGTAGCGCCTGCTCTTGCCGCCAGCAGAGCCTGATTCTCGTTGAAGATCAAAGTCGCGTTGGTCTTCACCCCATATAGCGACAGGCGCCTTATCGCCTCAAGGCCCTGCTCGGTCAGGGGGACCTTCACTACCATGTTCGGAGCCATCGCCGCTATCTTGAGGCCCTCGGCCACAATCCCGTCGGCATCGTCCGAGACAGCTTCGTAGCTTACTGGGCCTGCTACCAGGCTTGCGATCCTGATTGCCATCGTATCAGGGTCATGCCCTTCGCGGGCTATGAGGGTGGGGTTGGTGGTCACTCCGGAGATAATCCCCATCCTGTCGAGGGCGGCGATCTCTTCGATGTTGGCCGTGTCGATGAAAAGCTTCATCTAATCCTCCTCATGCTCATCCAGCAATGACTGGATAGTGCTCTTGATCCTGTCTGTAAGCTTCGTAGAGCCCGTCCTTATCGCATCTATGTCGTGTGAGTCCACCTTCTCGACGTATATCGGATCCGCGAAGATCGACTTGAAGGGCACGAAACGGATGCTCTTGCTTCCCTTCCTGTAAGCCTTATATGTCCCGAAAAGGGCTACAGGCACTATGGTGGCGCCCGTCACAAGCGCAAGGTATGCCGCGCCGGACTTGAACTCGCCGAGCTTGCCGTCAAGGGTCCTTGTGCCCTCGGGGAACAGGCAGAGCCCCTTGCCCTCGCTTAAGATCTTCATCGAGTGGTTCATCGCCACCCGGTCGGCACCGGTCCTTTTCACAGGGAAGGTGTTGATCGTCCCCAGCAGGAAGGCGAGCACCGGATTCTTGAAGAGCTCGGCTTTGGCCATATAGAAAAGCGGCCTCTTCACGTTGAACGCTATAAGGCCTGGGTCGATGAAGCTTCCGTGGTTTGCGACTACTATGACAGGCCCCTTCCTTGGGACCTTCCCTGCCCCGTAGCACCTGAACCTGTGGAATATCTTAATGTATGCCCATATCAGGAAAGCAAGAGGCCGGTTAAGCAAGCTCTCCACCTCCAGAATCGCGCTTAATGTAGGTCAGGATGTCTGTCGCTACGGCTTCAGGGCTCATCCCGGTCGTGTCAAGCACCAGCGCATCCGGCGAGGGTCTCAAAGGGTCGACCGCCCTTGTGCTGTCCCTCTTGTCCCTCTCAAGGATGTCCCTTAATACCTGCTGGAAAGTAAGGTCCGTGCCGCTGAAGTCAGCCAGCCTGCGCCTTGCCCTCTCCTCAGGGCTTGCATCAAGGTAGACCTTGTTGATCGATTCCCTTAGCACCACGGTCCCGATGTCCCGTCCGTCCATGATCACGTCTGTCTTCTCTGCAATCGCCCTCTGGAGGCGAACCATCAGGGACCTTACTCCCGCATGCACTGCGACCGAAGACGATGCCCTGCTTACCTCGACCGATCGCAGCAGGCCGGTGACATCCTCGTCGCCGCAAAGGATCCTGAATCCTCCACTGCCGTCAGGCTGCGCTGAGATACTTCCGGATTCCGCCGAAGCAAGGACTTCAGCTTCCATGGCAAGGTCTGCTCCAGCCCTTAGTGCACATAAAGCGACAGCCCTGTACATCTCCCCCGTGCTCAGATAAGGGAGGCCAGTGGCTGACGAAAGCATCTTGGCGATCGTGCTTTTACCTGAACCCGCGGGTCCGTCTATTGCTATCGAGGTTTCTAGAGGCATCTTCCAACCTTCGCATCAGAGATTACACAACTACTAAGTTAACATATATGGCGCCCGCCTTCATAGGTAAGCGCGAAAATCTCCTGCCTTTTCCCTATTTCCACCTTATGGGCTGGAAATTCATGCGGACTGTGACCTGCGCGCCGCCTCCCCCGCCCCCGTCGCTTTCATGAAGGCCCTTGTCCTGCGCCGGGCCCCTTTTATCATAGAAGTCGGGATACAGGAATGGCCACGAGCTTCGC
>CAZNZD010000051.1:0-11881 GCA_964577435.1 uncultured Clostridia bacterium | reverse complement strand
GTGGCGGAGCCGAACAGGACGAACTTCACCGGCTCCTCGCCCTTGCCGAGGTCTATCGTCTCGTTGACTATGTCGAACGTCGCGCGCAGGATCTCGCTGTAGAGCTGCCTGGCTTCAGTCATGGCCCTCATGGCTGCATTCCAGCTGAATGCCGTCAGCATCTCGCGCGCCTTGGCCCTGTCGCTCTTGATTATGCTGCTCACGCTCGCCTCGAATGCCTTCTGCTTCGCGAACCACTCGTTTTGCAGGCGCGCCTTCCACTCTTTGACCTTGGGGGCGTCGGTGCCGTAGTTGAAGTTCACAAGGGTCTGAAGGTCAATGAACGCCCACCATGCCCTCGACGGGTCATAGCTGTAGTCATCCGAAAGCGCCGCGAAGTGCGTAGCCTTACCGAGTTCGGGGTCTATGAACTGATATTCCTCGGGTATGGAGGTGATACCGCCGTACCAGGGGGTGTAGGGGCTGGTGCAGGGATGTCCGCTTGCGCGCCACAGCACCGTCATGTCCGGATCCTGCCTCAGCTGTATCGCATAGCTCTCCTGGGTGCTGGAGGCGCAGAGTATCCTCATCGTGGTGAAGTGCAGGTAGCCATCCTTGTAGCCGTTGGTAAGGTCGTCGGGCGTCCCCTCATAGTGATAGCTGAGGGCGTTCATGATGTCCTGAAGCCCCACTTTCCTTGCAGGCTTCACAGAGAACGGAAGCTCGGCGTCTGCGGGTATGTCGAGCCCGTGCAGGATCTTGTGGGCGTATCTGTGCCTGAAGGTGTTGCTGGCGGCCCTGAAGCTCGACTCCTTCTGATAGACCTTCGCGAAGTCGAAGTCGCTGTAGTCGCCCTCCTTTGCCGGCTTGTACCAACCCTTGGACACTGCGTAGGAAATGAGGTTCTTGGAGGTTACGAAGTTGGCCTTGTCGTTGAAGTCCACCTTCCTGGTAACGTAATGGTTGGGAATGACCATGACCTCATCGTCCGGGACCCTCTGAGCGCAGAAGGTCTTGCCCATGACGACCTGGAATACCCATCCTTCGTTCTTGTCGCAGATCTGATAGGACCTGCCGGATGCGAAGTAGCCATAGGTCTCCACGAGCCAGGCCGCAAGCTCCACGCCTTCGCGTGCCGTCTTAGCGCGCTCGCCCACGATTTTCCTTATGGCATAGCCCATCCCGTTATCGACCAGCTCAGCGATGGTCGCGTCGACCTTGGACGATGCGCAGCTGTCGCTGGCTACTACCACCCCATACTCGTTGTACATGAAATCGGAGAAGGATGCCCCCGGCAGAGGCGCCCTTGTCTCGGTCCAGAAGTAGCGCGCAGTCTCGGCCGCCTGCGGTATGCGGGCCGTGTTGTTCTCCAGCTGGATCATCTCACCCAGGGAGTTGACCTTGTGATCTACCAGATAGACGGGCATTACGAGCCTTCCGCCGTTGTCTTCGTTGTGGCCTAAGAGGACCTCACCTGTTGTGGAAGCCTTCTTGCCTACTATTATGCTTGTGCATGCGGATGCGCCCATCGCGAGTGCGAGTATCAGGATGACGGTAGCGCAGGTTAATACTATGCCCCTAGTCTTCATGAACTCCTACCTCCTCGATTTTCCTTCTGGTCACTTCTTTTTGACGAGCCCTTCCCTTCGCGCGGCCTCTGCCTCGAGGTCGGCTATGAACCAGTATTTCAGCGGTTGTGAACCCGGGTAAGTGAGATTGGCGACCCACCAATCATAGAAGTTGCATGCTCACAGGTCGCCGGGTATGACCGGGGGGGAATATATCTCCGTCTCCATCTTCGCCTCTCCGGCCTGGAATGTGTAGATATCGACGACTTTCCCCTTTGTCTCGAAAAGCTTGACGAACTCATAATCCAGGAAAGCGATCGGCTCCTTCGCCGACCATAGAACCAACCCCATCACAAGCTGCCTGAAGCTCTCCCTGTAAGGTTTATCCGGCAGCTTGGACAGCCACTTCTCCGCGATCTGCTTTTCCGGCGTAGCCAGCTTCGCGTACTCGCCCAGCGCAGCAGCCTTAAGCTTCCATGGCTGCTCTGCAGCCGAGGCTCCCGCCCCGATTGCAAGGATGAGCGCGATTGCCAGCGCGGCGGCGGTTGCCGTCCTTAACATGATGCTTTTCCCTCACCCCTTTCTTGCCTCGCCGGAGAATCAATTCAATGGCGCCAGCGCCATCCCTATCGGTCTCCAATGTTTATTTTTCGGCACATTACATTCCTTTACATTATTCTCAGAACGAACCATACGCTGTTTCGCAAGGGTATATCGCAAACCGCGCGGGGGTAATATAATCTATCGTATCGAATGGCTTGGATGAATGGCCGGATCCCGGCAGACGGGCGGCTTTTCCGGGAGGGACGATGCTCGATAACCTGTCCGACGCCCTTGCGGGGGCTATCTCGCATCCGATAGCAGGGCCCCTCGCCACTTTCCTGGCGGGCCTCATCTCATCGATCGCACCATGCACCCTTACAGCGATAGCCTTAGTCGTAGGCTTCGTTGGAGGGCAGAAGTCAGGCGGCAAGGGCAAGGCCATCGCCGTGACGATCTCGTTCTTCATGGGCCTTACTGTGGCCTTCGTTGTGCTCGGAGCGCTGGCCCAGGGCCTGGGCATCCTCTTGCGGGGTCCTCTGTACAGCGGCATTCTGGGAATCTTAGTCCTTGTGATGGGCCTTCATGTGGCAGGGGTCGTAAGGCTTCCCATGCCATCGGTCTCCCCTGACGCCGAGAAGCTAACGGGAATAGCCGGTGCGTTCATTTTGGGGCTTGTCACGGCAACCGTCTCCGCGCCCTGTGCGACTCCTGTCCTGATAGCGGTCCTTGCGCTTGCTTCCGCCTCGACTGAAGGGGCCAGGGGGCTCCTCCTGATCACGGCGTACGGGCTGGGCCATTGGGCCCCCGTCCTTGTCGCCGGCTTCACAGCGGGGCTGCTGCCATCCCTTCTGAAGAGGAAGGGTCTCAAGGATGCGGCAAGGGTCATGACGCTTTGCATGGGGATAGGCCTTGCGTTGCTGGGAGCATGGCTTGCAATAACCAACTTAACGAAACTCATTTAAGGAGCTGATACTATGAAGCGCACGACGCTCATTATAATCGCCGTATTCCTTCTGGCCGCAGGCGCCTTGGTGGTCGCAAACTACGTCATAAAGCCCAAGGATGCGGGGCTGGCACTTCCCGAAGGCAGCATGGAGGACATAGAGAAGGCGGCGGCGGCAGGCATCCCTTATGTAATCAAGCTCGGCTCCGAGGACTGCGACGCCTGCAAGAGGATCGACCCCGTCCTGGTGCGCGTGGCAAAGGAGCTTGAGGGGAAGGTCAACTTCATCAGGATAGATGTTTACAAGTACCCTAAGCTGGCCTCGGAGCACAGGATCTTCGTCATTCCGTCGCTCATCTTCTTCGACGCGGCAGGCGAGAAGAAGGGGGTCAAGGAGGGCTTCCTGGACGAGGCTCAGGTTAAGTCCGAGCTTGCATCCTTCGGCCTGCTATAACCCACGGAAAAGAAGACCATCCGGGTCGCGGCGCATGCCGCGGCCCGATTCATCTTCCCCTCGCGGAGAATCTGAACGAGAGAGCCCCCTTATTACACGAGCTGACGCACTCGCCGCAGTTGATGCACTCATACGGGACTTTGGCGGATATGGCCGACGCCACCGGGTCAAGGCTCATAGGGCAGGCCTTCGAACAGGCGCCGCATCGGATACACTTGGCCTCGTCGCACGCTATGTGAAGGGACGGGACACTAAGGGCATGCCCTGCGGCCATCCCGCAGGTCATAAACGGCGCCATCCAGCATATCGCGTGGCAGGAGCCCCTCCTGCCGACTAATAGCGCCACTATCAGAAGGATTGCCGCCACGCCGAAGTAGATGACGTACTTGAACGGCTCGTCCACCGATATGCCGCTTTCCGTCATGTACAGGAAATCAGCCTGCCTTATGCCTTTTACCGCAAGGAGTACTGCTATCGTGCCGAACCAGGCGGCCCATATGGCGAACCTCACATTGCCGGCATGCCTTCCCGGCTTCCTTCCGTTTATAGGAGCCGCCAGGTCCTGCAGCGCTCCTCCGGGGCACGCCCATCCGCACCAGAGCCTTCCTATAAGCGGCGCTGCGGCGAACATCGCCGCAAACAGCATAAGGCTTCCCGATATAATACCCTCAGCGGCACCCTGCAGCGATAGTGCCGGCGACATGAAGTTCAGCGTGACCGGGAAAAGGAGAAGGGCCACCAGAAGAGCCAATGTCCTTAGTTTCCTCATGAGCACCTCCGCGGCCTGGCCGGCCGCCCGGATAGCGTCTGCTAGCTTCCGCTCTCCCTTAATATCTCCGCAACCTGGTCGCGCCTGTTCCACAGGGCACATCCTCCCAGGTGCTTGAGCTCCATTGCCCCGCTATCGCGCACTGCCGCAAGGAAGGGGGACTTCAGGGCCTCCTCAAGGGAGAACTCCGATATGCTCCTGTCAGATTCCGGAGAGAACGGGCACGGTTCAATCCCTCCTGAGGGGTTGACGTGCACGAATCCCCTGCCAGCCGCAAGGCAGCCTCCCATGGCGTCCTCGTCGCCGGGGAAGCAGATGTGTATGCCTCCTGCGCTCCTTTTCAGCTCCCGCGTCCTTGCTTCTAGAAGCTGCCTTTCCGCGGGCCCCGGCGCGAGGTCCTCGCTCACGCCGTCTGCGGGGACGTACTCGACATAGATGAAGACGGATGCCCCTTTCCTCCTGAGCATGCCGATGAATTCGTCGGAGCAGGCCTCCTTGATATTCTCCCTCGTCACAGTCAGGCTTGTGCCGAAGAACACGGCCTTCGACTTCAGAAGGTCCATCGCCCTCATGACCTCGTCGAACACGCCCGGGCTGCGCCTTCCGTCAGTGCGCTCCTTGCCGCCCTCGAGGCTGATGAGGGGGATTAGGTTCCTGTGAGCGGCAAAGAAGCCGGCCACGCCTTCGTCTATCCCGCACCCGTTGGTGAAGATCGGAAAAACTATGGACCGCGTCTCGGGCGCGCGTCCTATAACATCCATCCTTTCGAGAGGCTCGCCCCCCGCAAGGAGTATGAACGACACGCCCAGCTTCTCAGCCTCGCCGAAGAACGCGGACCACCGGTCCTCCTTCAGCTCCTTTGCGCACCCGCACTGGTTGACTGCGGCATAGCAGCCCGCGCAGCCCAGGTTGCACCTCTTGGTGATGCTCGCGATGATGAAGGGGGGGACGTCGGCACCTCTTCTCAGCGAAGCCTGCCTTTTCGCCTCCTGAGCCATCAGCGCGTCTTTCATCCTCTTCATCTCGGCTGCAAGCCTGGGCCTTCTTGCCACAAGCCTCACTGCGTCGGCGGCAAGGCCTCTTATTCCCTCGTCCAGGAAAGCCTTCAGGTCCGGTGCGACCGGCCTCTTCTCTAGTTCAGCCAAAGCAAGCACCTCTCGTGAAAAGATTCGCGAATACGGGAATATAATAGTCAAAGACAGCCCCGCTGTGAACAAGAAATCAACCTAAGGTCAAACTATTTTTCCGGCCGACCATTGCAGCCGCCTGCTGTACCCCGCATGTCCCCGCAATGTTATCCTAATATAAAGCATATCCCCTAATGGAGGAAGCAAGATGCGTTATGACTTCGACAGGCATATCGAAAGGCGCGGGACCTGCTCCGTAAAGTGGTCCGACGAGATAATGAGGCAGATGAACGGCAGGACGGGGCTTACGCCTCTTTGGGTGGCGGACATGGATTTCGCCTGCCCGCAACCGGTCATCGATGCCGTCATCGAGGAGGCCAGGCGGGGCGTCTACGGCTACAGCTACAGGACCGACGGTTATTTCGAATCCTTCATAGGCTGGAATGAGCGAAGGCACGACTGGAAGGTGGAGCGCGACTGGCTCATCTATTCCGCCGGCGTGGTCACTGCGCTGAACGCGGCAGTCCAGGAGTTCACCGAAGAGGGCGATAAAGTCATAATCCAGCCCCCCGTATACCACCCCTTCTTCTATTCGGTGAGGAACAACAGGCGGCAGGTCCTGGAGAACACCTTAAGGGAGCTTCCTGGCGGAGACTACGCCATGGACTTCGATGGGCTCGAGAAGATGGCCTCCGACCCGAAGGCGAAGCTTGCCATACTCTGCAGCCCGCATAATCCCGTAGGCAAGGTCTGGAGCGAGGGCGAGCTGAGGCGCTTCGGCGAGATATGCCTTGCAAACGGAGTGCTTGTAATCGCCGACGAGATCCACTCCGACCTCATATTCAAAGGCCGAAGGCATGTGCCGTTCGCGACTCTTTCCGAGGATTTCGCAAGGCGCTCCATCACCTGCACCGCCCCCAGCAAGACCTTCAACATGGCGGGCCTTCAGGTGTCAAACCTGATAGTGCCGGACGACGGTTTAAGAAAGGCCCTGTCCGAAAGGATGGAGGCGAATGGCATCGAGGAGCCAGGCATCTTCGGCGTCGTGGCGGCGGAGGCGGCCTACAGGCACGGTGAGGAGTGGCTTGCCCAAGCGCTCGATTACATGGAGTCGAATGCCGAGTTCATAGGGGATTTCGTGAGAAGGAGGATGCCTCGGGTGGGCTACAGGAAGCCGGACGGCACCTACCTTGCTTGGCTTGACTTCCGCGGGATGGGATTGGACGAGGACGCCCTGAAGGAGCTTGTGGTGGACAAGGCGGGCCTTGCATTGAACCTTGGCACCATGTTCGGCGCCTCAGGTTCCGGTTTCGCAAGGCTCAATTTCAGCTGTACGAAGGCGCTTCTCGAGGATAGCATGTCGCGCCTCGCCTCATCCTGCAGGGGGTAAGCATACTGACAGGAGAGATGTAATCGGCTTTTCTGACGGTTTTCGCCAGGTTTCCTAATAATCCAGGAGGATTCGGCCAAAACGGGTTGAATACTGTCATAGTATTGCAATCCAGCGACAACAAGGGATCGATTATTGGTTTACGGCCTGAAAGGGGTGATCGAATGGAGCTATACTACGTAAGCGTGAACGCCCAGAAGACAGGTGAGCATGAGGTGCACAGCTGGCTGTGCTCCAGCTTGCCGAACGTGAACAACAGGATCCTGGTAGGCAGCTTCGACGGCTGCAAGGATGCCCTCAAGGCGGCAAAGAAGATATTCCCGCAAGTGGACGGCTGTGCGAGATGCAGCCCTGAGTGCAACAAGAAGTAAATCCAAGTCAGACAGCGCGCAAGGCGGCTCATAAGGCCGCCTTGCTTCTTTTTTGGCGGTCTCCGCCCCTCTATTCCGAGTAGAGCTTCCTTCCGTCCTCGTAGGCATCCCCGCCGTAGATGTCGTTGACCACTATGAGGGGGAAGTCCTTCACCGTAAGCTCGGTCAGGGCCTCTGTCCCAAGGTCCTCGTAAGCGACTGGCCTTACGGCCTTCACGCTTTCCGATGCGAGGGCGCCTGCTCCACCCAAAGCGGCGAAGTAGACGGCCCGATGCTTAGTAATCGCCTCTCTGACTGCCGCGGAACGCGACCCCTTCCCTATCATGCCCTTAAGGCCAAGGCTTAGGAGCCTGGGCGTATACTTGTCCATCCTGCCGCTTGTCGTGGGGCCTGCTGAGCCGATGACCCTGCCAGGTTTCGCCGGAGAGGGCCCGACGTAGAATATCACGGCTCCTTCGATGTCGAACGGCAGGCTTCCGCCTGAATCAAGCAGGGCGTCCATCCTCTTATGGGCAGCGTCCCTTGCCGTATAGATCTTGCCTGAAAGAAGCACCTCGTCGCCAGACCTCAAGGAGGCCGCGGCGTCGTCCGTCATCGGGGTTATTATCCTATGCGCCACTTCACGGCCCCCCTTCTATATGACCCTGGTCTCGTGCGGGCTTACGTGGCAGTTGAGGTTCACGGCCACAGGAAGGCTCGCGATATGGCAGGCCCTGGCCTCGATGTGGACGGCAAGGGCGGTTATGCTGCCTCCGAAGCCCTGGGGTCCGATGCCTAGCTCATTGACCCTGGCAAGTATCCTCTCCTCCAGCTCCGCATATCTCGGATCGGAGTTCCTCTCACCCATCGGCCTTAGAAGCGCCGATTTCGCAAGCACGGTGACCATGTCGAAGGTGCCGCCGATTCCGATGCCGACCACGACCGGCGGACATGCGTTCGGACCGGCCTTGCTTACCGTCTCCGCCGCGAAGGAGATGACTCCCTCCACTCCATCAGAGGGGGTTAGCATCCTGACTGCGCTCATGTTCTCGGCCCCTCCCCCCTTGGGTGCCAGGGTAAGCCTTACCTTATCGCCCGGAACGATCCTTATGTGCATCACCGCCGGGGTGTTGTCCCCGGTGTTCCGCCTGTCGAAAAGGGGGTCGAAGACCGAGGATTTCCTTAGATACCCAAGGGCATAGCCACGCCTTACCCCCTCGTCCACGGCCGATTCGAAGGAGCCTCCCGATATGTGCACGTCCTGGCCTACCTCCGCGAAGACCACCGCAAGGCCCGTATCCTGGCATGCGGGCACCATCTGCTCGCCTGCGAGCCTGTGGTTCTGAAGCAGCCTTCCCAGTATGGAGCGGCCCAGCGGGGACTTCTCCTCCGTTATCGCATCCTCAAGCCTCCTGAGGTTCGCCTCGGGAAGCCTGCAGTTCGCGTTCACGCACATCTGCTCTATTGCAGCCGATATCTCGGCGGCATCCACAGTCCTTATGGCCATAAGGCACCCTCCCGTCTCTTAATGCCCGGCTTTCGGCTCTATAGCTCGGGCGGAGGCTTGATGATCCCGTTTTCCATGGCAAGCTTTGTAGCCCGCCTTGACCTTTCTATTAGCTCCAGCGCCGACTGGAGGATCTCCTCATAGTTTCTCGGGAGCTTGGCTGCGCCCTGCCTTACCGCCTCGCTGCCCACTGCGGCCGCGATGTAGGCGGGTACCTTCCATTCGGACATGTCAGGGAGTATGTGCTCCTCGTCCATGCCCGCCTCCTCCTGGTATCTGGCAAGCGCCCTGGCAGCTTCTATGCACATCTCGTCCGTGATGGACGTCGCCCTCACATCCAGGGCTCCCCTGAATATGCCGGGGAAGACCATGGAGTTGTTCACCTGGTTGGGGAAGTCCGACCTTCCGGTGGAGACTACGGCGGCTCCGGCTTCCTTGGCCTCCCAGGGCCATATCTCCGGCACGGGGTTAGCGCACGCGAAGACTATCGGGTGTTCCGCCATGCCGGCCACCCATTCCTTAAGTATGGTACCGGGGCCCGGCCTTGACATCGCAAGGACAGCATCGGCGCCTTCCATGGCCTCTTTGATGCCGCCTTCGACGCAGCCCGGGTTCGTGTCAAGGCAAAGCTGCCTCATGTCCTTGTGCATCCCGCCAATATCGGCTCTGTTCCTGTGGAGGGTGCCCATGATGTCGCACATTATCATCCTCTTGGGATCGGCCCCGGCCTTGATGAGGACCGATGCCGTCCTAATGCCCGCGGCGCCCGCGCCGATTATGGTTATCCTGGATGCCTCAAGCTTCCTTCCGGTGAGCTTAAGCGCGTTTATCAGCCCGGCGAGGTTAACTGCGGCTGTGCCCTGCTGGTCGTCGTGCCACACGGGGATGCGGCACTCGGCCCTAAGCCTCTCCAGTATGTAGAAGCACTTCGGCTGCTCGAGGTCCTCAAGGTTCACCCCTCCGAACGTGGGCTGGAGCCACTTCACCGCCTTTATTATCTCCTCCGGGTCCTGGGTATCCAGGCAGATGGGATAAGCGTCCACGCCGCCGAGGTATTTAAACAGCATCGCCTTGCCCTCCATGACGGGAAGTCCCGCCTCCGGGCCGATATTTCCGAGGCCTAGGACCCTTGAGCCGTCTGACACCACGGCCACAGCGTTCCATTTAAGCGTATGCTCATAAGCAAGGTCTCTGTCCTTCTGGATCGCCTTGCAGGGGGCGGCTACCCCCGGGGAATACCATACTGAGAAGTCGGCCATGTCCCTTACGGCCGCCTTGGGCGATATCTCGATCTTCCCTCTGTAGTAGGGGTGCATCACCAGGGCGTCCTCGCCCGGTTTTCCTGCCTTGTCCAGCATCTCGCGAACCTTGTCTTCCATATCCGATGCTCCTTGCCGCCCGACCGCAAAGCGCGCGTGAGGGCCGTATTAAGCGATTACCAGCGAGCTTGGAAGCCTATTAGCCGGCTTCGGGACGCAGAACCGTCCCAGAGAATATAATAACCTATATTAGGGCTGTCTGCCCCAAGCCGGTGGAGCCTGGGGCAGCATATCGCCGAAGCTTTGGCAGGAGGGCTCAAGATGGGATTAGACGTCCTGGCAATCGGGGAGCTTCTCATAGATTTCATCGCCGAAGGGCGGGCATCGGATGTCGGGCAGGCGGCATCATTCACGAAAAACGCCGGAGGGGCGCCGGCGAACGTCGCCGTAGGTGTCCGAAGGCTCGGCTTAAGCTCCGGCTTCTGCGGCAAGCTAGGAGACGACCCTTTCGGGCGATACCTTGCAAAAGTCCTTGAGGATGAGGGAGTGAACTCCGACGGGCTTGTCTTCGATTCCGAGGCAAGGACGACGCTCTCCTTCGTCTCCCTTGGCGAGGGAGGCGAGAGGAGCTTCAGCTTCTTCAGGAATCCTGGCGCTGATATGATGCTAAGGGCAGAGGAGCTGGATAGAAAGCTGATATCCGGATGCAGGGTCCTTCAGCACGGGTCCATCTCCCTGATATCGGAGCCCTCGGCGGAGGCAATAAGGACTGCGGTCAAGATCGCATCCGAGGCAGGCTCCGCGATATGCTTCGACCTGAACCTGAGGCTTGCCCTTTGGAGAAGCCTTGATGATGCAAGGCGCGCGATATTCCGCTCATGCGCTCACGCGGATGTGATCAAGGCCTCTTCCGAGGAGCTTATGATGCTTACAGGGGCCGTTGACGCCGAGGAAGGCATCATTGCCCTAAGCAAGCATGCCAAGCCCGAGGCATTGATGGTCGTCACCGGCGGAGCTGCGGGATCATCAGCCTACCTAGGAGGCCTTCGGGTGAGTGCTCCGGGCTTTGCTGTCGAGAGCGTAGACACAACAGGCGCAGGGGATGGCTTCCTTGCATCCCTTCTCGCCTGCCTGATCGGCATTGCAGGGAATGCCTCACTAAGGGACAGGTTGCCCGGGCTTACCGGAAGCGAGGTCAGATCCTGCCTTATAAGGGCGAATGCGGCAGGAGCCATATGCACGATGAGGAAAGGGGCCATACCGTCGCTTCCATCATCGGCCGAGCTTGATGCATTTCTGGAAAATCATCCGTCGCCCTGACCGATTACTTCTCAGCTTAACCGGCCACCAGCTCCCTGGGCTCATGCGTAAGAATCTCGACACCGGATTCCGTGATCACGGCGTCGTCTTCAATCCTTACCCCTCCCACCCCGGGGATGTAGACGCCAGGCTCGATGGTGAAGGCCATGCCGGGCAGGAGTGGCCTGTCGTTTCCTCCCACTATATAGGGCTCCTCATGCACCTCAAGGCCAAGGCCATGCCCTGTCCTGTGTATGAACAGGTCCCCGTAGCCGGCGTCCACTATAACCTGCCTGCAGACCGCATCCAGGTCCGCGCCGCTCATGCCCGGGCGCGCAGCCTTCCTTCCCGCCTCGTTGGCCCTGTAGACCGCCTCATAGGCCCTCACCATCCCGGGTGATGGCTTACCCGTGGGTATGGTCCTGGTTATGTCGCCGAAGTATCCCTTGTAGCTTGCCCCTATATCGCAGATGACGAGCTCCCCCTCCATAATTTTCCTGTCGGAGGGCGCACCGTGCGGCAGGGCGGCATTCGGGCCTGAAAGCACGATATTGAACGGCACGCTGTCAGCTCCTTCGTCAAGCATCGCCCTTTCTATCACGGAGGCCACCTGCTTCTCGCTGATGCCGGGCTTTATCGCAGCCCTGGCTGCTGCAATTCCAACGTCTGCAATCCCCGCGGCCTTCCTTAGGC
>CAZNZD010000050.1:0-11919 GCA_964577435.1 uncultured Clostridia bacterium | reverse complement strand
CTCGAGTACAGAGGGTCAATCGTAAGGATGGGCGGCATATTCATGCTCGGCGTTACCCAGGAGATCAGACGTGCAATCGGCAAGGGCTTCGGGGACACGGTCCATGTTACTTTGATGAAGGATGAGACAGAGCGAACAGTTGAATTGCCAGCCGAGCTAGCATCCCTACTGGACTCCAGTCCTGCAGCGCTTGCCAATTACCGTTCTATGCCCTATTCGGCGCAAAAGGATTTCGCAACCTGGATTGCCGAAGGAGCAAAGCAAGAGACCCGGACAACGAGAGCTCGAAAAGCATATGAGCAGATACAGCAGAACCGGCGGCTAAAATGACCCTGCCGACCGCTCCGTTTCCTAAAACCGGGTTCGCTCCCCCCTCTTTTTGCAGTTGGGCGTTCTATGTTCCCTGCCTTCAAACCAGGACGCAACTGTCTGCAGGAAAACCTTGACACCTGTTAAGATGCAACTTTGTTTGATTAGCCGACAATACGGTATATAATCTGTTTTGCCGATTGTGAACCGGCTCACAACTCTTTTACCGGTTGGAGGAGAATGCCATGAAGCTTACCCCCGTGAAGAAAGTGCTCCTGTCCGCCGTAATCCTGCTAATCGTCGCAGTAGTCGTGCTGATGAACATCAAACCCCCGAAGGTAAGCTTAGAGAGCATCGACATATCCGCGCTTGCTGACGGAGTCTACGAGGGCTCTTACACTTTCGGACCTGTCAAAGCAGTCGTAGAGGTGACGGTATCCTCGGGCTCCATATCCGGGATTGCGATAAAGGAGCATAGGACGGGCCAGGGTCAGAAGGCCGAAAGCATCGTCGAATCAGTCATTTCCCATCAATCGCTTGAAGTAGATGAAGTAAGCGGTGCCACCTGGAGCAGCCGCGCAATACTGAAAGCCGTCGAATCGGCGCTTATTGAGGCCAGGGATGGCAGATAGTGCACCCTGCTCCCCGACAAGGGAGGATATCCCCCTCTCTCGTCTTGTCTTTGAACTGGCACAGGAGCTGCCAGGCCTTGAGCTCGTCTGCAGGATAGAAGAAGGTTGGTCCTCCGACGAGAAGCATAGGTTAAGAGGCCCTGATGGATCGGAGTATCTTCTCAGGTGCTCCAGAAAGGTGACTCCACCAATAAGGGCCTCACAGGCCGAGGCCATGCTGACGGCATCCGATGCAGGAGTTTTATGCACACTCCCGGTGAGGTTCGGCGAGATCGAGGAGGGCGGCAGCTTCATCCTCCAGACATGGCTTAAGGGAGATGGGCTCGAGGGAATGCTCTCCAGGTCAAGCCCCGAAGACAGCTATGCTTTAGGAAGGCTTGCAGGAGGATTGCTTCGGTCGCTGCATGAGGCCACCAAATCGCCTCCGTCCGACTTAGCATTCATAAGGGCTGCAGGAAGGATAGAAAGGCATGTGGAGGGATACCTCTGCTCGGGCTTCTGTGAGCCTTGGGAGAAGGATGCGCTTAAAACAATCCGGGACAGCATCCACCTCTTAAAAGAGAGGCCGGTCTGCCTGAGGCACGGCGATTACCATCCGGGCAACATGGTTCTGGCCGGGGATGGCATGCTCGGGATAATCGACTTCGACAGGTGCGACTTCGGAGACCCGTTCGATGAGTTCTACAAGGCCGAGATGTTCTCACGGCAGCTCAGCGTGGATTTCACAAACGGACAGCTGCATGAGTACTTCGAAGGCGATCCGCCTGCTGCTTTCTGGAAGGTGCTGAAGCTGTACCTCGCAGACGTAGTCCTGCATTCCCTGGTATGGGCAATACCCTTCGGCGATGCCGAGGTGGACGGGATGAGAGACCGCGCACGGATGGTGATGTCCGACTTCGACAGGTTCAGGGCCTTAAGGCCATCATGGTACAGAAGTGCTTGATTTAACCAGTAAGAAGCAACTCAGGAGGTGCGATATGATCAAACCCGGAGCCCTAAGAAGAGGCGACAAGGTCGCGACCATCAGCCCTTCCAGCGGAATAGCAGGCGAAGCGTCTGTGAGCTGGAGATATGAGCTGGGAGTCAGAAGGCTGAGGGATGTCTTCGGCTACCAGGTCGTCTCCATGCCCAACTCGCTTAAGGGAATCGAGTTCAACGACAAGCATCCCGAGGCAAGGGCTGATGACCTTATCCAGGCTTTCTCCGATGAGTCAGTCAAGGGCATCATCTGCAACATCGGAGGAGAGGACAGCATAAGGATGCTCCCCTACCTGGACCTTTCAGTCATTAGAGACAATCCCAAGGTGCTCTCCGGGTTCTCCGATTCGACCACCGTCCATATGATATTGAGGAATGCGGGATTGATGTCCTTCTACGGGCCTGCCGTGCTGACCGATTTCGCCGAGAACTCAGGCTTATTCACATACACCATGGAATACTTCGAAAGGGCCGTCATGAGAAAGGATCCGATCGGCGAGATCATCCCGGCAGGATTCTGGACGAGCGAGTTTCTGGACTGGAACGACAGGCAGCTGAACTCCCGGCCCAGGAATGTGAGCAGGTCGGGGCGCTTCAACCTGATATCCGGGCGCGGCACTGCCAAAGGCCCCCTTCTGGGTGGATGCCTATCCGTGCTGTACAGGATCAAGGATACTTCAGTGTTCCCTGACAAGCAGGACTGGGACGGGGCTGTGGCGTTCATCGAGACATCCGAGACCACCCCTCCTCCGGCGCTGTTCGAGAAGTACTTACGTGGCATAATGGAAAAAGGTGCGCTTACAGGCGCATCTGCCCTGGTCTTCGCAAGGCCATACGGGAATTTATATGCAGATGAGTACCATGGGATACTCCGAAGGCTTATAGCCGAGGAGGCCGGCCTCAAGGATATGCCAATTCTTACGGGCCTTCCCTTCGGGCATACCTCTCCGATGATCACCATCCCGATAGGTGCCTTAGCAGAAGTGGACGCCGGCGCCTCGAGCTTTGCGATTATCGAACCGGGGGTTGTTTAGGTTCGCTTCCATGCGTGCCGGACCTCCCGCTTATGATGTATAATCCTGTTAATAAGGCTTGGAGCGTGCAGATGAAAGAGAAAGTCGAATCCCCGATATATGCCCAGATAGCCCTCGACATCGCCTTCAGGATATCCAAAGGCGAGATCAAGGAGGGCACGCGGCTTAGCGGAAGGTCGGTGCTTGCCAGCGAGTACAAGGTCTCTCCCGAGACGATAAGGCGCTCGCTTAGAATCCTTGAGGACATGGCGATAGTCAAAGTCTTCCCCGGAAGCGGAGTGGAGATCGCCTCCAGGGCAGCTGCCGCCGGCTTCATTGAGCACTACAACGTCGGAAACGACATGCGCACCCACAGAAACGAGATCGCCTCGCTTCTGAAGGAGAGGAACGCGCTAGACCAGAAGCTCCTATCCCTCATAGACAAAGTCTACGACCTAAGTGAGCGCCTTAGGAACATAAGCCCTGTCCATGCAGTGGAAATCGAGGTTCCCGAAGGTTCGCCCATAATAGGCATGTCTGTGACGGACCTCAGGTTCTGGCAGAGGACGGGAGCCACGATAGTCGGTATAAAGAGGCAAGGCAAGATAATCATATCGCCCGGCCCATATGCAGCCTTCAACCCGCAGGATGTAGTCCTCATCATAGGCGACAAGGATGCCTCCGCCCGTGTAATCAAACTCATCACAGAAGGTTAATACCTGCTATTACAGCATTTGGGATGTCAATACCCAAGATTTTTCATTGACATCCCTCTTTCATCATCTTAGACTTGTTACTGACAACTTTATTTATATAATTAAGTTGTTGGATGAAGGAGGGATGCGAATGAAGCGACACAGGATGTTAGCGATAATTGCCGTTCTAGTTGCTGCAATTGCGCTTGCTGGATGCGGCGAGAAGGCAGCCAAGCAGAAGGATATCACAATCGTCTTCGGGGAGGCCGGATGGGACAGCATCAAGTTCCATGATGCAGTCGCGATGTATATAATCCAGAACGCCTTCGGGTACAAGACAGAGGAAGTAAGCGGCGCCACCGCGATCACCTACTCCGCTCTATTAAAGGGCGATGTGGACGTCTATATGGAGATATGGACAGACAACCTCGCCTCTTACAAAGACGACGTCTCCTCGGGAAAGATAAAGGAAGTGGGCGTCAACTTCGACGACAACGCCCAAGGTCTCTATGTTCCACGATTCGTAATAGAAGGTGATGCTGAAAGAGGCATCGCCCCTATGGCCCCGGACCTTGAATATGTGGCGGACCTGGCAAGATACAGCCACGTGTTCAAGGATGATGAGACCCCCGGCAAGGGCAGGATGTACGGAGCCATCCCCGGCTGGGAGGTCGACAACATCGTTTTCGCAAAATACCAGCATTATGGGCTTGAAAGCAACTTCGTGTACTTCAGGGCCGGCTCTGACGCAGCGCTTGCCGCAGCCTTCGCGGCGGCTTACGGAAAAGGCCAAGCTATCGTCGGTTACTACTGGGAGCCTACCTGGCTTACCGGGAAATACGACCTGGTGCTCCTCAAGGACGAGCCATACGACGCCTCCGTGTACAGGTCAGGAGAATGTGAGTTCCCTGCAGTACCGGTCACTATCTGCGTAAGCGCGCAGATGGAGGAGAAAGCCCCCGAGGTAGTAAGGTTCCTGGAGAGGTACCGCACTTCAAGCGCAATGACATCGGCAGCGTTGGCCTACATCGAGGAGAACAACGCCTTCTACATGGATGCCGCCAAGTGGTTCCTGAAGGAGTATGAGGAGGTCTGGACCGCATGGCTGGATGACAAGGAAGTAAAAGCGGTCAAGGCCACGCTTTAGCCGGAGGTGATCCCATTTGAATATTGGTGATTGGCTGATGCGCTTCCCCTCTTCACTGGTCATCTCGTCGGGGAAAGGCATCGATGAAGCCGTCGCGCGGCTAAGCAGGGAGTACTCCTCGGCATTCGATGCAATCAGCAGAGGGCTTCTCACATTCATAAACTGGGTGCAGGCATTTGTAGACATCATCCCCTGGTGGGTCCTTGTTGCAGGCGTCTTCCTGCTAGGATGGAGGCTGAAGCGAAAGGCAAGCCAGGGCGCAGTCTACGCACTGCTGCTTGTTCTTGTTGGCGTGCTTGGCCTTTGGGAGCTCATGTACATGACGCTGGGTCTTGTTATATCGTCAGTGCTGATCTCGCTTCTTATCGGGCTTCCCGTAGGGGTGCTTGTCGCCAGCTACGAGAAGGCGGAAGGCTATGTGAAGCCCCTATTGGACGCGATGCAGACGATGCCCACGTTCGTCTACCTAATCCCCGCCGTCATGTTCTTCGGCATGGGCAAGGTGCCGGCGCTAATCGCCACGACGATATACGCCGCCCCTCCTGTCATCAGGCTTACAAGCCATGCGATCAGGCAGGTGGACAGGGATGTGGTTGAAGCGGCCAGGGCTTTCGGCTCCACGAGGTGGCAGTTGCTGTTCAAGGTACAGATACCACAGGCGCTGCCCACGATTATGACCGGCATCAACCAGACGATGATGATGGCGATGGCCATGGTGGTCACCTGCGCGATGATCGGGGCGAAGGGCCTTGGCATGGAGGTAATCATCGGCATCAACAGGTTGGAGATCGGACGAGGGCTCAAGGCTGGAATCGCCATAGTGATTATCGCGGTCCTTATGGACAGGCTGACGCAAGGCTGGTTCAAGAAGGAAGGCCGCGCCGGAGAGGGGGTCGAGTAGGATGCCATTGATCAAGCTTGAGCACCTCTCGAAGGTATTCGGGGCCAATCATCCGACGGCCATGAGGATGATGCGCGACGGCGCAGACAAGGCTGAGGTCCTTAAGCGGACCGGCGCCACAATCGGCGTATATGACGTGAACCTTGATATCGAGAAGGGAAAGACCTTCGTGGTAATCGGCCTTTCAGGAAGCGGCAAGTCGACTCTGGTTAGGCTTATCAACCTGCTTCTCAAGCCGACTGCCGGTTCGATCCTGTACGAAGGAAGCGATATCTCAGGCTATAAGGGCAGGCAGCTGACAGACTACAGAAGGCACAAGGTAGCCATGGTATTCCAGGGCTTCGGCCTTATGAGCCACAGGGATGTGATAGGAAACGTCGCCTACGGCCTTGAGGTAAGGGGCGTGGCAAAGAAGGACAGGCTGGACAAGGCCATGGAGATGATTGAGCTTGTCGGCTTGACTGGATGGGAGAAGCACCCTATAGCAGCGCTTAGCGGAGGCATGAAACAGCGCGTAGGCCTTGCGCGCGCGCTGGCGAACGACCCTGAGGTGCTCCTCATGGACGAGCCTTTCTCCGCGCTAGACCCCATCGTCCGGCGCGACATGCAGTTTGAGCTTCTGGGCATACAGAAGAAGCTGAAGAAGACGATCGTGTTCATCACGCACGATATAAACGAGGCGTTCAAGCTTGGCGACAAAGTGGCGATTATGAAGGATGCGAAGGTTGTGCGGCTAGGCACGCCTGAGGGCATCCTGTCGGACCCGAAGGACTCCTATGTCAGCGAGTTCGTCAAGGACATCGACAAATCCAAGGTCCTTTCTGCCAAGAACGTTATGATAACGCCGGCCTCCCTCATCAAGCAGGGCGACGGGCCGAATGTGGCCCTTCAGGAGATGAGAAGGAACAGCATATCGAGCGTTTTCGTTGTGGATGAGGAGATGAAGCTGGTCGGCATAGTAAGCCTGGACGGCGCCATGAGGGCAAGGGCAGCGAACCTGCCGCTTGAGACCGTAATAGAGAAGGACATCCCTCAAGCAGGCCCTGAAGCTGCGATAAGCGACCTCATGCCAGTTGCCGCGGAGGCGAGGTTCCCCATCGCGATCATCGACGGCAAGGGCAACTTCGTCGGGATAGTGACCAAGGCTGCCGTCCTTTCCTCGCTGACTTAGCGTTAACTAAGAAAGGAGGTCGGTTGCCCGACCTCCTCATCATGTCCGCCATCTACTTACCCAGGAACTGGTTAGGGTTCGGCGCCTTCAGGACGAAGAACTCCAGCACCGGCTCCTCCTCGTTTCTAATGTACATCCTTACCCTGTACGGGACATTCACTATGCTGCCTGCCTCATACACATGCATATCCTGCTCAGCCAGAGTGATTGCCATCTTGCCCCTTACGATGACGAGGTATACATGGGAGTTCGAGTCATGTACCGGGAGGGCCTCACCCTTGTTCAGGACCATGTGGTTTATCGCCGAGTGCTCATCGTCTACGATCCTCTCGATCGTCTTCGCGTCTGTTATCGAGTACTTATATATCTTCTCGATCATGCTCAGCACCTCCATTGGCTTTATACAATAAGTTTAGTAGAATCATCCTGGGCAATCGGTAATATTTCTTACGAGGTGCGAAAATGGGCCTTCAGCCCACCTTGCTTCAGTCCGGCCTGTTCCAGGGCCTATCCCCTCAGGAGATAGAGGCCCTTATATCCTGCCTTGGGGTCCGCACCGTGGACTTCTCAAGAGGATCTGTGATAGCCTACTCCGGCCAGCCGCAGAGATACCTTGGGCTTGTCATCGAGGGAAAGGTCTCCCTTGCGAAGGAGAACGCGCAAGGCCAGAGGATGCTTCTGTCTGTGATTAAGCCCGGGGGCTCCTTCGGCGAGATGAACGCCTTCTCCGGCGTAAGGGTATGGCCCGTCACAGTCATGGCGGAGAGCTCAGGCAAGCTTATGGCAATACCCATCGAGCGGATCGGAATCGGCTGCGACAAGAGGTGCTTCGGCCATTGGACGCTTATCACCAATCTCATGAGGCTCATATCCGAAAAGGCCCTTAACCTCCATAAGGCACTCGACTACATAAGCATCAAGGGCATAAGGAGGAAACTTGCGATAATGCTCCTGGACAGAAGCGAGAAGGAGGGTTCCCCGGCCTTCAGGATGGATATGAACAGGGCCCAGATGGCCGACTACTTCTATGTCACAAGGCCTGCGCTGAGCCATGAGCTCTGCGCCTTGAGAGACATCGGAGCGATCGATTTCTCCTCCAATGAGTTCAGGATCAAGGATATGCAGCTTCTGAAACAAATAGCGGAGAAAGACGTTTAAAATTATAGTACGCTCTCATCATCTTAGGAGGCGTTCGCATGGTGGTAGTCACTGGTGCAACTGGGCATATCGGTAACGCGCTCGTAAGGGAGCTCACTGCGGACGGAATCCAGGTGAGGGCCCTTGTACAGCGCGGCGAACCGACGAAGTCGATAGACGGGCTCGGCATCGAGTATTGCGAGGGCGATGTAAGGGATTACCGCTCCCTTGTCCGGGCCTTTCAGGGGGCTGATATCGTCTATCATCTTGCGGGCATAGTCTCGATAGGAAGCGGGAAGCGGCGCCTTCTCAGGGAGGTCAACGTAACCGGCACTGCCAATGTATGCAATGCGTGCATGGACCTCGCGATTCCAAGGCTTGTCTACGTCAGCTCCATTCACGCTTTCAAGGAACCTCCGATGGGAACCCCCATACTGGAGACCAAGGACTTCGACCCCAGGGCTGTCGGCGGAAACTACGCGAAGTCCAAGGCCGAGGCTACAAGGCTGGTCCTCGGCAAGGTGGCGGAGGGTCTTGATGCCGTCATCGTCCATCCTACTGGGGTCATCGGCCCATATGAGTTCAAGCTCTCGAATATGGGGCAGCTATTCGTTGACTTCATGAGAAGCAGGCTGCTTGCGGTAATTGAGGGAGCATACGACTTCGTGGACGTAAGGGACGTAGCAAAAGGCATTGTGCTGGCTGCAAGATATGGCAGGAAGGGCGAGAACTATATACTCTCCGGAGAGCAGATTACCGTACGAAGCATGATAGACTGCATCGCCGAGGAGACTGGTCAGAAGGCTCCCAGAAGGGTAATCCCCGCCTGGTTTGCAAAAGTGACTGGGGTCTTCGCTGAAGCATACTACAAAATCCGCAGGCAGCAACCCCTCTTCACCGCCTACTCGGTCTCCACTCTCTCATCGAATTCCCAGACAACGCACTTAAAGGCGACTTCAGAGCTGGGATATGAGCCGAGGCCCATCCGTGCTTCGATAAAAGACACCGTGGAATGGCTTAAGGAGCATGCACTGAAAAAGAAGCAGTAAGGATTTGACATATTCCGAGACACACTTGCCCCCTTGGTCTATAATCCAATGGGTGGCAAGTTCTTTTTCGGAGGATGTGATTTTTTGCAGCTGAATGAGTACTTCATGCTGTTCGGAGGCCTGGCAGTTTTCATATATGGCATGATGCAGATGGGCGAGGCGCTTCAGAAGGCAGCCGGCGAGAGCATGAGGCGCATACTGCAGCTGCTGACCTCAAACCCCTTCCTTGGAGTGCTCGTGGGAGCGCTGGTGACCATGATAATCCAGAGCTCCAGCGCTACTACCGTCATGGTGATAGGCTTCGTGAGCGCTGGCCTTATGACTCTCAGGCAGTCCGTCGGCGTGATAATGGGAGCCAACATCGGCACTACGATAACCGCCTGGCTTGTCGCGATAAACATCGGAAACCTTGCCTGGCTATTCGTGGCATTAGGATTCATTGTAATGTTCGTCGCGAAGAGGCCCAGAATCAAGTACATAGGGCAGTTCATTTTCTCCTTCGGGGTTCTGTTTGTAGGCCTTAACACGATGGGTGCCGCAGTAAGGCCACTCGTTAAGAACGAATTCTTCCTTAGCCTGATGGCAAACTCAGCCAAGCATCCTGTCCTGGGCCTTCTCATAGGGACCACGTTCACAATGATCGTGCAGAGCTCAAGCGCATCGATCGGAGTGCTTCAGACCCTGGCAAGCGCTGCAGACTCCCCTACCTCCCCTGCGGTAATCGGCCTCATTCAGTCCTTCCCCCTTCTCATGGGCGCAAACATAGGGACTACCATAACCGCACTGCTTGCTTCCATTGGAGCTAGGAAGGAGGCAAAACGGGCTGCCCTTACCCATACGATTTTCAACATAGTCGGCGCACTGATATTCATACCCCTGCTCTATATCGCCGGCAGGGCCGGAATCGAGAAGGTGCTATCCGGCCTTCTTGGAACGGACGTGACGATGGCCGGGGGAATCAAAAGCGGAATCGCTGCAATGCACTCGGCTTTCAACATCGCCAACACGCTTCTGCTGCTCCCCTTCATATGGCTTCTGGTCAAAGTCGCAAACCTGATAGTTCCCGGTAAGGACATATGCGAGCAGAGGACATGCCTGTTCATCGACTACAAGGTGGTGGGCACGCCTTACGCGGCGCTCGACCTTGCCACTAAGGAGCTGGCGAGGATGGCGGAGTACTCGAGGCAGATGTCATCCGACGCGAAGGCCTCCCTTATAAGCCTGGACCGCGTGGCTATGAAGCGGATCCTTGAGATCGAGGACATCGTCGACCTTCTGGACAAGGAGATCATCAAGTACATGTCCACGATGATGTCCAGAAAGACCCTCACGGATCACGAATCTCTCAGGGTTGCAGGCCTCATGCACGTGACAAGCGACATAGAGCGCATCGCGGACCACTGCACCAATATCGGCGAGGCTGCCCTGGAAGTCGCAAACGAGGGCCTTAAGTTCTCCGAGCAGGCCCAGGCGGACCTTGAGATGGGTTTCGGCAAGGTGCTTAGCATAGTAGACCTTAGCATAACTTCACTTCGAGACAACGACATTGACAGGGCCATCAAGGTGATCATGGCGGAAGCCGACCTTGACGACATGGAGAACACCATGAGGACAGGGCATCTTAAGAGGCTGAACGAGGGCCTCTGCAACCCGAAGAGCGCGGTCATCTTCCTTGACGTCGTACACAATATGGAGAGAATCGGCGACCACTGCAAGAACATCGCCGAGGCCGTCATCAGCGACAACAACCTGGACGTCGAAAAGCTGGAGAGGGACATTGCGATAAAAGTGCCGCAAGCTTAGAATATCTATAGGCGGACCAAGACAGGAGGCGGGTTATGCCGACCTCCTTTATGATGTTTGCCTTTTGGGGGTTTTCTTATGCCTTTCTCGCTTCCTGAGTATAGATGCCCGGATTTCAGCGAATCCCGTTTCGCCGGCTCACCCGACGCGAAGCTGGTTCCTGCGCCGGACGATGGCATCGCACCGGAAGGCTATCACGCGACATCGATCTATCCGGAGTACTTCAAGGTGCATGGGGAATGGAAGCTTGTGGAAGTAAGCCGCATGGACTGCGCTGTCTGCCTCGTCGACGGCAAGCTTCATGCAGTGGAGCTACGGAAACTGCGGAAGGGCCACCCGGTTGTTGTCGGCAGAAACGACGACCCTTCAGAGGGCATATTCATAAACATTGACCCGTTCAAGTCGACAAGGAAGTCATATGTCGATCCGTTCTCTTTCAGAAGCAGCAGGTCAAGGGAGACGCCGATGTCGATGGACTACGACTGCCTGGAGGAGATTCTGGACTTCGAAAGCGACTACGGCCATATAACCTGGGTACTTGGACCGGCAGTCGTGTTCGACTATTACTCAAGGCAGGTCATGGCGGGCCTGATCGAGGCGGGCTATGTGCACTCCATGCTGGCCGGAAACGCTGTCGCGACACATGACATAGAAGGCTCCGTGTTCGGCACCGCCCTGGGAAACGACATCCATACCAACATGCCGGTGCCCCACGGCCATTACTGCCACCTGGATACGATCAACCTGATCAGGGAGGCAGGCTCCATAGAGGAGTTCATACGGCAGCGCAAGATCACGGAAGGCGTCATGGCAGCCTGCCTCAGGCATGGCATCCCGTATGTGCTTGCCGGCTCCATCAGAGACGATGGGCCTCTTCCTGAGGTTTACAGGGATGTCTATGAGGCTCAGGACGCGATGCGCGCCATAACGGACAAGGCTACTACCGTCATCTGCATGGCGACGCAGCTTCACTCGATTGCCACAGGAAACATGACGGCGTGTTTCAGGAAGGTCGGAGAGACGATAAGGCCGGTGTACTTCTATATCGTCGACACAGCCGAGTTCGCTTCCAACAAGCTGAGGG
>CAZNZD010000049.1:0-12069 GCA_964577435.1 uncultured Clostridia bacterium | reverse complement strand
TAGATATTTGACTTAAGAAAGCGTCATCGTTACATCATTTCGGGAATTTAGGATAGAAACGAGCCCCCGGCACTGAAAGGCGCGACATCAGCATAGCGAATACAGACTCTGGCCATGTTGTAAGTTCGTCTCCATAGGCGTCTGTGACAGTACTGCCTTGGATGCGCCCAGCGGATCCCGAGTCGTTGGCGTCGAGTAGGTCGATACGCCTTCCCAGGAAGTAGAGGCGTGACTGTGAGGGTATGTGGACGCAATTAGCGTGACCGAATATGTCCATGAAAGGCAAAATGCAGTTGCGCTCGAGAGCTTTGGAGGTCTTTCCGACCATCATGTATAGGCCATCCTTTGGGCGAGTTGATAGGCGAAGGCCCCATGCAATGAGCGAGGAGATCGTCTTGCCCGAACGCACTGCACCATGCCAAAGGTTGATCCTGGCATTGCAGCTTCTTATTGATGCGTAGGCCTTGGGCGAGAGCTGCCCAAACTCAAATGGCATCTAGGCCCTCAGGTTCACTCTCAGTGCTGACCGCGGTTTCTAGCATTCCGGCTAATCGTTTCAGCTGCTCCTCGCCATCAACAGATGCCTTTGGGGCCGGTAGCCGCTGATATATATCGCCACGGTGGGTGGAGAGCAACCAAATAACAAGCGTGGGGTCCGCCGGAACATGTCGAAGGGTGGTCTTTGTTTTAGTTATCTGCCCACGAGGGCCGTCCTCGGTAATGATCTCTGACTCAGTAACCATGTATCCTACCGCTCGAGTGAATGCCGCAACTTCTAGGTTATCCATTCCTGCAGTAACGAAGCGTTCTCGCCCTTTTTTTATTGCTTCGGCAAGTTCGGCATGATGTTGTTTCCATTCAGAAAAGGTGGATGGCCGAACGCCTAATCGTCTTGCGATATCTTTCTCTAATGATCCTTCTTCGCAGAGCAGCTCAACTTCTTGGAGTCTATGCTCTTTTACTTGTTTCCAACTTGAGATTCTAATACTCATATGAGCATTCTATAAATAAATGCAGATGCCTTCCAAGGTATTATTTACCTTTCTTTTCCGCTTTACATAGCTTCCATGCAAGATCGGTCAGTTCAATCTTTAATTCTTCCTGAATCACTTTCTTTGCTGTCTCATGGATGGTTTTTCTGTCATTCTTCCAAGTATATACATAAGTTGTCGATAAGGCATCGAGACCCGGATCCCATAATTCTCGGCCAAAACAATTCTTAAGAGGTTGACCTTCTTCATCTGCACTATATGATAATACGAAGTCCTGCTCTGCGGAATCCGGATATTTCGCAACACTAACCCATATTGATTCTTTCTCAATATCGATCCCCTGTTTGTCAAGCTCTCTCCATATCCCTTCTAGTATTCTCCTCCTTATCTCATTTGAGCCATTCTCACGAATCCTGCGTAAAAATCCAAAGTATTCTGCAGCGCATTCTGGTTTTATGGTACGTATAGACATCACAAGTGCTCGCTTCGGTAACTCTCTTTGCAGTAATCTTCTGGTCAAATCGCAAACTACTTTGCAATCCCTTCTGTTGGCAAGTGCTATGACATCACTATCATTGAGATATAGAAAGCCTGTTGCTTTTCGTGTAGGCAGCCCTTTCCAAATTTTTGTATTATGAATCTTCGTCAGTATTGTACCAAGCAGGGCGTCAGAAGCTCTTACTGTATGTTGTGAGTACATCTGTGTGTGTAGCATCATTCTGCTAAAAACTATCTGCTGTAGAACTGCTACTCCTGAAACATCTACGCTAAGTCTGATTTTGTTCTTGCTATCTCTTTGTAGCTTTATTGTTTCGAATAGACGTTGATAATCTAAAGGTAATCTAAGCCCAGAATAATACGCATCTCGCAATATATAGTCAATCTTATCTGCATCAAGTAATCCATTAACGATTTCATGTGTGAACGGTTCTTCATTTTCTGCACTGATTCCAATAATATATTTCGCAACAGTCGTGTAGTCAAGCAATGCATCCTCGTATACTTCGCCAATATGATTATCCATATTCACCTTAAATCTCTCATTTGTAATCATGTAATAAGCCATTATCTCATGCGGTGCAGGGGCTTTAGGTTTACCTTGACTGATATGTTCATTCGCATCTCGAGCAAATCCATACTGCTCAACAAGAGCCGCTTCAGCTTTTTTAAAGTCCTTATGCTGTTTATATACATCCTCTGACTGATGTGAGAAAGGACCATGTCCAATATCGTGCAATATAGCTGCAGTTATGATGTTATTCTTCCATAACTCTAAATTGAAGGTGAAATACTTTTTGAATCTTTTACCTTCCTCGTCATTAGTTATATAATCTTCAATGACGTTTGCCATCTTTGATGCAACGCTCGCAACGCCGATTGTATGTTCAAACCTGTTGTGATTTGCTGATATATATGTGAGACAGGCTACATCCACCTGCCCAATCCTTCTTAATCTTTGCACAAATGGTAAATCTATCATAGCCACTTCAAGTGGTTTAAAGTGGTTTCTTCCCCAGACCGAGTCGTTAAAAAACTTGCCTCTATCATCAATTCTCGGTCTTTTTGTGAAAGACGAAAATACATGGTCTATGTATGCACTTATGTCTCTGCTAAGGTTCAGTTCGTTCATACAAACCTCCATTAACAGATCATATTAGTATTCAGTATTCAGTCTCCCTTTCAACTCATTGCTCATGTCCATTATTAGCTTACTATTACTTGATCCAAGCTTTTCCTTGACTCTGCGCTTAAGATTTGCTCTTTGTTTATCACGAACTCTGTATAGATTACGCTTTTCAGCATCTCTCTCTAGTATGCCTGAAGCTAGTAGAAGCGATATTGTTGTATCTACTTGTCTGGAGCAGTATCCAGTTTTGTACTTCTCTACTTGCACTTCTTTCAGAAGCTCTCTATATCTCTCGTGCTTCTTTAAATCAAAGAGAGCGTCATTCAGACCTGTTAGATAGTCTGGTTCCTTGAAGTCGGTCAACTCAGCAAATATCCCTGCAAGCACGCATACGTAATCACTTGATGATGTAGACGAATACACTGCCATACCCATTCCCTCCAAAAAGGAATAGTTGTGGCAAGACGAAAACCTTGCCACACAAAATAATTATACTACTACTATGAGTTTCTCCCTACAATAAGCATCTCAAGAATTATCGATGACCTCACTGTATAGGCTTGACTTTCCATTTCTTGAAGAACCTACCTCGCTTTCTATCTAGATGATCAGTGATCATTACTGCCTCTAGTTTCCCCGCCTTTATCCAGTTCCTTATAGTCCGATCACAAACAAAGTACTTCTCAGCAGCCTCAGTCACACTCATCCACTTGCTGCCCTCTTCCTCGATCCTCAGCCACCGCCCTTTCCATTTCGATGATGTGTCTCGGTGGGTAATCCTCACTTATCTTGAGATTGGTGCATCTGTATAGCCCGTTTCCTAGATGCTCAACGCCTTCTTCCTTCATCCAGTCTCTACTAGTCTTCTTGACCATCTGCATGAGCTTGCTCTCCAGCCTTCTGAACTCGTCCATGAACTTCTTCCGGTCGCCCATGCATTTGGCGCAGATCATCTTCAACGTCCAGCCTTTGCTATGCTTCAGCCCGAATATCACATCCATCGGTCCGCAGTAGGCCGCTGTGCCGCATATAACGCAATGCTTCATTCCCATCAAGGCCACCTCCTAGTGCCTCGATTATCCTGTCAATGCCACCTCCTTCCCATTCCCCGGCAGAAGGATATATCCCCACGCCCACCAATCTTTAGTGCTATGCCCTCGCCGGAGCTCTTCCTCCCGCCAAGCCCATCATCCCGGCATCAGCGACCCTGAGCTCCGCCTTCCTCCTCCGGAAGCTTCCGCACTGCAGTTGCAGCGGCTGGCACACCTCGACCAACCTGTCGAGTATCCTGGTGCCGACCGCCGTCTCCAGCGCCTTGAGATCCAGATTGGTCGTCACCACCATCGGCTGCTGGTGCCTGTACCTGTAGTCAATCAACGTGTACAGACACTCCTCGGCCCAAGCGGTCCAGCGCTCTGACCCCAAGTCGTCAAGCACCAGCAAGGAGCATTCCTCCAGCGACCTGGTCAGCTCGTCAGCGCTCCATGATCCTGCCGGCGAGCCCATACCTGCCCTCAGCCTCCTTAAAAGCTCCGGTACGCTCTGGAACACGCAGGGAACCTCCTTCTCAAGCAGAGATCGTACAAGCGCAGCTGCCAGATGTGTCTTCCCGCACCCGGTTGACCCCGTAAGCAGAAGACCACGCCCATCCTCATACGGCCACCCCGCAGCATACTTCTTCACTTGCTCTAGGGCCCTCTCGGTGCCGGGCATCGACTCCCAGCAGTCGAAGGTGGCTGCTATGAACCTGGGCCCCAAACTGGCGCTCTCCCATAGCGCATCCAGGCGCCTTTGCCTAGCTTCCTTCTTGGCCTGCTCTGCCAGGCGCGCCATGTGCTCCGCATCCTCCCGCTTCATCGCGTCCAGGCACCCGGCGCAGTAGCTGTCTACCCGTCTCCCGAGCTTGGAGAATGCCACGGCCATCGGCTCGGTTCCGGTGCCGCACCTCGGGCATACCCCTTTGGCTTCAGGCCAGCTTGTTCCAGTCGTAACCGCCCTCGCAATAAGGTCCTGTGCGCTTTCCATCATGCTCCTCCTTCTTAGCCTTCCTTGCTTGCTTCTTGACCCTGAACTCGCTGCCCGTAAAAAGCCCATCGTCTATTGCCGTCCTGATGATTGCCCTCGCGTACTCCCATGCCCGGACACCCCGGCCCCTGGCCTCGGCCACCGCTTCAAGCACCAGCTCCTCGTCGCATCCGCGCTCACCGATGAAGTAGGCGATATCCTCCAGCGCTGCCGGCGGCAGACCGCCCAGCCATCCGAATATGGCGTTCCTGAGTCCGTCGCTTAATATACGTGATTCATAAGTTTTGGTATGGTTAGGTAGTGTATCATTGTTCGTTCGTCCGTCTATTCGAATGTGAGATAGACTGTCGGATCTATCGTCATCCTTACATGCACGCTTCTTCCTCGAGTACTCCCGCTGAAGCCGCTGCCTGTTCTTATAAGCCTCCCAGGGCCCTTGGTGCTCCGGCCAGTCGTGAATGAGGATGCCCTTCTCGCCGTTGTGCACAAGCTGCGCTTCGGCTAGAGCGCCCAGCAACTGCTCGGGGTCAGCCTTCCAGCGGATGGCCTCGGCCATGTCCTTGGCGTTCGCAGTCACAATCAGGCCATCCCGATCCGCGTCCTCAAGAGCCCAGAGCCATATGGTTACAAGCACACCGATTGCTTCGTGAAGGGATATGCCCAGCCGCTTCCTCAGTATCCGCAGCTTCCTATGTGAGGGCAGTTTAGAGTCCACCGATATCCAGGGCAATCGAGTCACCTCCGTCCGTAGAAGCAACGGCAGGATGCTGCCCAGGCATCCTGCCCTCTTCCGGCTAGCGCCCCCGAACCACAAGCGCCGGCCACAGCTTGGATCTACATCGCTTTCGCCTTGCTGGCCCTGCCCTTGAGGACGAGCTCGGCCATCAGTTTCACTTGCTTGCCTGACTTCTCGCTGTTGACTATCCAGCTCAGGGACTCGTCCGAGAGGTCATTCATCGCTTTGCCGGCATTGGCGCCCTTCTTGAACGGGACATGAGCTAGAGCACGCTCGAGAGAGGGGAGAGGTTGGGACCCTGCGTCCGCCGCCGGCTGATGGATGGCCGGCCTGGCGTCCGCAGACGTGGGCCTTGCCGCCTTGTTGGAGCCGAGAGGAGTGTCCACGACTCTGGTACCCTCCTCGAGGTCGACGGTGAACTGGGTGCCGTAGCCGGCGATTGCGAGGGCGCGGCCGATGGCCTTTGTCTCGGCCTTCTCAAAGTAATCGCGGAAGTCCGCCACAGTCTCGTTCCCGTGAGCCTGGGAGAGGATCCTGCCGGCGCTGTCCTTTACGGTGGCCTTGAACTGGGCCCTCTTCTCGTCACAGAACTGGCACTCGGTCTCGATGGACCAGTCGGGGTGCTCCTCTCTCATCCACATGACACGCCAGGCAACCTGGAGGTATTGCTTGCCGTTGAGGCTCATCAGATGCTCCTTGGGATTGAACATATCCTCCGCCTCCTCTCATAGTCCCGCCTCTAAGCCGTGCTCCTGTCCGTTGTGCTTACTTGGCTTATAAGTTGCCTCCAGGTGCCCGCCTTGACTGCTTCGATCGTGCCCTTAGGGACTTTGGTGTTCCTGCCGATCTTGAGCACCGGAAGGTTGTTGATGCAGATCATCTTGGCCATTGCGTTGTACCCGATTCCGAGACACTGAGCTGCCTGGTCTATCGATAGAAGCTCGCCGAACTCCGACGGTTCAGGTATCCTTCGTGGCCTCCCAGGGCCTTTTCTCCTTAGGCTCACTGCTTCATGTCCTCCTTCACGTTCACGCCGTCCTGGGTCACCTCGTACACGTTGCTGTAGAAGATGTTGTTTATGGCCCTAGCCAGATGGATGCCCGGTTTCCTGGTGCCTCGCTCAAGCTTGCTATAGTGACTGAGTGATATAAGGAGATTCTGTGCCGCCCTTTCCATTGTCCAGCCGAGGCTCTTTCTCGCCGTAATCAAGCGCTGATTCACCTTAACCCTCCGTTCTGCGTCCTGTGCTATCTGCTTTAATTTTATGGTAACAATATGTGCTATTACATCCTCCCAAAGTGCATACTATCGGGTGATTTCGCTATTGCACATTGTGCCTTATTATAGATACAGCGATACGTAGAGGAGGTGAGAGTGTGGACTTCGGGATGAAGCTCAAGGAAGCGAGGAAGGCGGCCCACATGACGCAGCAGGAGCTGGGCAAAGAAGTGGGCGTATCTGCTGTTGCCGTCCGGATGTGGGAAAGCGGCCTCAGGCGCCCCGGCATTGCGAGGGTGAGGGAGCTAGCACAGACATTAGGGGTAAGCGTGGAGCACCTCATGACGGCAGATGATGAGAGCAAGCAAGCCAAGCGGCAGCTGGTACCCGGTCTTGAGCAAGTACTGAGGGCGAAGAAGATGTACAAACTCTCAGAGGACGACCAGAAGGCCTTGAAGGCTTACATCGACTTCTTGTACAGCAAGACGAAGTGATCTCTGGAGGTGTGGAAACTGACCCCTCAGACAGATCCGGAGTACCTGGCCCAGCAGGCCGCGGTTTTACTGCCGCCTGGATTACCAGTCGAAATCGAGGAGATCATAAGGATCATGGCGATTGAAGTTACTCCATTTGACCTGCCTGACAGCATCAGTGGCATCTACAACGAGATAAACGGGCAGCCGTACATCGCAGTCAACTCCAAGCACTCCGCAGCAAGGCGGAGGTTCACCATCGCACATGAGCTGTACCATTTCCTCACAGAGCTATGCGAGGATATCGACTTGGCCTTGGTCACCGAAGGCGGACTGGACGAAATCGAGAGGAACGCCAACAAGTTTGCTGCCACCATCCTGATGCCCAGGGATGCCGTGCAAGCGATCTGGTCCAAGGGTGTATGCGTGAAGCACATGGCAGAGATATTCAACGTCTCAGAGCAGGCGATGCAGATAAGGCTCAAGGACCTGGGATTAAGGACAAGAAGCCTTAAGATGATGCATGGCCATCTGGCCAAGGACTGCTGTGAGCTGGCACACATACAGAGAATCGCAAGGCAGCCTTATATCGAGCAGAGTCTATCATCCTGGTCCGGCGCATGGATGGTAAGGGAAGGCTGCCAGATGGAACTTCCCTTCGATATGCCGGCGGTATATTCTCCCGAACCATAGGAGGTACCGAAATGGCTCTAATGAAGAAGGGTCCAAACCAGTGGTTAATAAGGATCTATAAGGGTAAGTTGAACGGAGAATCCCAGTATCACTGCGAGTACTTCAAAGGAACAAAAGCTGATGCTGAGATAGAGGAAGCAAGGCTAAAAGGTGAATTCGGAACCATGCAGAGCTCAGGCGGTAAGGATCCTACAGTGGGGGAGTACATGGATAGATGGCTTGCTGACTACATAAAGCCGTTCTGCGCTCCGGCGACTTATAAGCTCTATAGCTCTTTCATTGATAAGAGAATAAAGCCTGAGATAGGCAAGTTAAAGCTTAAGAATCTGAATGCCTCACACGTCCAGAGGATGTTCAGGAAGATGGTTACGGAACGACTGGACGAGAAGAACAAGCCCGTATCGGCAAGTACGATCAATGCTTGTAACCGAGTCCTCAAAGCCGCCCTTAACCAGGCAATCAGAGAGGGTTTGATAAAAGAGAACCCATGCATCCTGGCGAAGGTGCCAGCAGCCGATCGATATGAACCCAGCATCGTTGAAGGAGATCAGGTCACAAGGCTCTTAAAGGCAGCTCAGAAATCCTTCTACTACGAACTGATAGAGACTGCTTTAATGACAGGATTAAGACTTGGGGAACTGCTTGCACTAACCTGGGACGATGTTGATTTGGGCGCTGGGGTAATAACAGTGAACAAGGCCCTTAAGGGTCATGGGGTTAATGCAAGCGTATCGAAACCCAAGACAAGCTCCGGATATAGAACAGTGCTGCTACCTAAACACACTGTTATGGCTCTTGAGAAACTGAAGCAGAAACAAGCGAAGCTTGCGTCGGACCCGCTTGGAAACTACATAGACAAGGGAATCGTGTTCTCGAATAGGTATGGTGACTATGCGGATGGGCATAACATAACCAAAAGAACTATGAAATCGATCTGTCAGAAAGCCGGCTTGCCACCGATGCGCTTCCACGATCTAAGGCATTCGCATGGCTCCCTGCTGGCAGCAAATAGCTTATCGGCAAGAACCATATCTGATCGGCTCGGACATTCGGACGCTTCATTCACAATGCGCAGATACACACACAGAACAACCCTGGCTCAGATGGCCGTGGTGAATGTGCTGGACGCGATACAGTTCGAAGAATAATCGCACTTATTGTTACTCTTTTAGCTGGCTCTATTCGAAAAGGAGAACCAAAGGAGAACCAAAAACACCTAAAACATGGGAAAATGCGGCGATTCACATCGCCGCATTTTATGTACTAGCTGGTGTTTTGTTGGCGCGCCTGGTAAGAATCGAACTTACGGCCCACTGCTTAGAAGGCAGTTGCTCTATCCACTGAGCTACAGGCGCAGATTAGTAGTCCCAAGCCTAGATAAACATTAATATTATACCCATGTTGTTACCGGTACTCAATCCATCCTGATTACCGATGCAAAAACATTATAGCCTGCAAGCTGGGAGCGGGCAAGCATCGGCATGGGGAGTTCCGTACAAGCCTCAGCCAGGCCCGGCCTTAGTCGTCGTCATGGCAATATGCCGCGCGTCAGAACCTACCCTGCTTGGCTCCCTGTCTCCAGAAAGACGGAGTCAGCACCACCAGCATGGTGAAAAGCTCAAGCCTGCCAAGAAGCATCATTAATGACAGCAGCAGCTTAGACAGCATATTGAAATCCGCATACGTAAGAAGGGGTCCGACGACGCCGAAGCCGGGACCAATGTTGCCGAGAGTTGCCGCGACAGCGCTAGTCGCGCTCACCATGTCGATCCCTTCGAAGGTCAATGCCAGGCTGGCTGCCAAAAACACCATGATATAGAGGGCGAAGAAGCTGGCGATGCTTGTCACGATCTCCGGTTTGAGGGCATGGCCGTTGATTGTAATGGGGATTACTGCCTTTGGATGAAGGACCTTCTGCATCTCCCTCTTGATAAGCTTGAAGACTACGAGGATTCGGACCACCTTTATCGCGCCTCCTGTGGAGCCTGAGCTCGCCCCCACGAACATCAGAAGGAACAGCACCAGCTTACTGAAGGTAGGCCAAATATCGAAGTCCACAGTGGAGTATCCCGTAGTGGTCATTATCGAGGTCACCTGGAAGAAGGAGTGCCTAAGTGAATCCATCAAGGCGAAATGGTCGTTTAGGTAGAGGTTAAGGAACACAGCCATGGTGCAGCCGAGGTTGATAAGAAAGTAGGCCCTGAGCTCCTCGTTTCCCAGGGCCTTGCGCCACTGCCCCTTGAAAAGAGCGTAATACAGGGTGAAGTTCACGCCCGAGAGAAGCATGAAGAAGCCAATGACCCATTGGACGTAAGACCCTCCCAGTGCTCCTACGCTTAGATTCCTGGTCGAGAAACCTCCCGTTCCTACGGATCCGAATGTATGCACCAGTGATTCGAACAGGCTGACACCGCCGAAGAGCAGCATCACGGTCTCGAGCACTGTTATACCCAGATAAGAGGTGTAAAGGATGGCGGCAGTGTCCCTCATCTTGGGAACGACCTTGTCCTTCAGCGGGCCTGGGGTCTCCGCCCTAAAGATCTGGAAGGAGCCGACGCCCAGCGCCGGCATGACGGCAAGAGTCAGCACCAGTATGCCCATGCCGCCAAGCCAGTGGGTAAGGGAACGCCAGAACATGATGGACATGGGCTGAGACTCAACGTCCTTAAGTATGGTGGCTCCTGTCGTCGTGAAGCCGCTAACCACTTCGAAGAACGAGTCGGCATAGCTTGGTGCCACGCCAGAGAAGAAGAACGGGAGGGCACCCACCATGCAGACTATAAGCCATCCAAGCGTGACGATCATGAAGGCATCCCTTACAGTCACCCCCCTGTCGTCCTTAGGGGTAAGGTACAGGGCAAGGCCACCGATACCTGAAACCGCCATCGTGGACAGAATCGAGGAAAGGGCGGATTCACCTCTGAAAAGGGCGATGAACATGGACGGCAAAAGGAATGCCGTTATGGCAAGAAGCAGAATGCCGATGATCCTGGCAATGTACCTGTAGTTCACTTGAACAGTCCCTTCCTGCGGGGCGAGAAGTACCTGTCTACTTTCAGCCTGTCTGCCTGGGCCGCGAAGACCAGCACCTTATCTCCCTCCTCAAGCTTCGTACCGCCATCGGGGATGATGACCTTTCCGTCCCTGAAAATCGTGCCTACTATGATACCCTGGGGAAGGTTCAGCTTCTCGAGGGTATCATCCAGCACGTATGCACCCTGCTGGATGACCAGCTCGGTAAGCTCCGCCTTGCCTCCGGCGATCATGGTAAGAGACCTGATATTGCCCCCCTGGACGTAGCGGATTATATCGGCCGCGGTGATGAGCACGGGGTTCACTGCCATGTCGATTCCGAACTTCTCTATGACTGGGACGTATCCTGGCCTGCTTACCTTGGCGATGACCCTGCCTGCCCCGGACTGCTTGCACATAAGCCCGATGAGGAGGTTCTCCTCGTCGAAGCCAGTCACTGAGACCACTGCGTCTGAGTTGAAGACGCCCTCTTCTCGAAGGAGGTTAATGTCAGTAGCGTCGCCGTGAATAATGAGCGCGTTGCCGAGCCTTTCTGCCAGGTACTGGCACCTTGCCTTGTCGATCTCGATGATTCTCACAGACATGCCCCTCGTAAGAAGGGAGATGGACAGGTAGTAGGCGAGCCTGCCGCCGCCAAGTATCGTGACATTCTCGACAGGCTTCTGCGGGCCGCCTTCTGCCCTCGAGGAATGGAACGACCTGATGGTGTCCGCGCTTCCGAGAAGGTAAAGCATATCGTCCTTCTCGATGACTGTCTGGCCATGGGGGATTACGACTTTGCCATCCCTGACGATGGCGGCGATCAGCAGGCTCTTGGGTATTCCCAGATCCCGGATGGGCTTCTTGATGACGCCGGTGAGCGCGCTTGCATGTATGTCCGCCATCATCACGCCGCTTGCCTCGAATACCTCAGTATGGAACGGAAGGCCTCCGGTAAGGTAGCGGTATATCTCCCTAGCTGTGGCCAGCTCAGGGTTTATTATCCTGTCTATGTCCATCTCGCTGCGAAGGAACTCAGCTTGCCGGTCATACTCGGGATTCCTGACCCGGGCGATGACCTTCTTCGTCCCAAGCCTCTTCGCCACAAAGGCGATGAGGATGTTCGTCTCGTCATCGTCAGTCACGGCGACGGTAAGGTCGAGGTCCTTGATATGGGCTTCCTTAAGGGCTTCTATCTCGAAGCCGTTATGGAGTATGGTGAGCACGTCCATGTGCTCCTCTGCCCTTTGCAGGGCGTCCCTGTCCCTGTCCATGGCGATCACGTCGTTGCCC
>CAZNZD010000048.1:0-12424 GCA_964577435.1 uncultured Clostridia bacterium | reverse complement strand
GTCTCACAGCTTGCCGCCTCAGTATGGGCGAACGCGAACTTCCGCCTGGCGCTTGACGAGGCCACGTTCCTTGTCGCCGGACATTCTATCTGAAAGGATGCCTGAATTTGGTTAAGATAACTGGAATCCGGTTTAAAAGGGCGGGGAAGATCTATTTCTTCGACCCGGGCGACCTCGAATTGAAGGTCGGCCAGAAGGCCATCGTCGAGACCGTTAGGGGAATAGAGATGGGCGACATCGTCATCTCCGGCAAGATGGTCCGGGAGGAGGACGTAGTCCAGCCGCTCAAGAAGATAATGAGGACCGCCACCGAGGAGGACCTCCGCCATTCCCAGGAGAACGCGACGAAGGAGCCCAGGGCGCTTGAGGTCTGCCATGAGAAGGTAAGGACGCACAACTTGCCCATGAAGCTCGTCGGCGCCGAGTACACCTTCGACAACAGCAAGATAATATTCTACTTCACGGCCGAAGGCAGGGTCGACTTCAGGGAGCTTGTCAAGGACCTCGCCTCCGTCTTCAAGACGAGGATAGAGCTGAGGCAGATAGGAGTAAGGGATGAGGCCAAGCTTGTGGGCGGCCTTGGCCCCTGCGGACTTCCCATGTGCTGCACGACCTGGCTTGGGGACTTCGACCCCGTGTCGATAAAGATGGCCAAGGAGCAGAACCTCTCTTTGAACCCCGCCAAGATATCGGGGATATGCGGAAGGCTTATGTGCTGCCTGAAGTATGAGTCGGGCATGTATGACAACGCTGCCCGGCAGGCGAGAAGGAATGAGCAGGCAGCAAAGCCCGCTCAGATGACATGCGCCGTAGAGCTACAGCCTTCCGAGGCTGAAGTATGCATAGGCTGCGAGAAGATAATCGCAGGGCCGGGCATCGCCCCTGAGGACGAGGAGGGGGTGCTTGTCGCAGAGACAGAGGTCACGGCCGACGGCGAGATGGCCGTAAAGGCACCGGCAGCGCCGATTTCTGCACCTGCTCCTGCGCCAGTGAGAGCCTCTGTGGAAGCTGCGCCATGGAAGAGGCAGAGGCCACAGCATAATCGACAAAATGATGCCGCGAGGGAATCTGGAAGGCAAGGCTCAGGCGAGGAAAGGCCGCGTCCGAATCCAGCAAGAAGGGACGGGGAGCAGCCAAGGCCTGCGTCTGGTGAGCAGAACGGGGCGATGCCCCGCAGGAGGCCCGATGGCCGCCCTGACCGGGCCGCACAGAGGGGTCCTGTCTCCGAGATGCCGACCAAACAGGGCTGGCAGGAATTCCAGCCGAGGGAGAAGCAGTCGGCTCCACCGCAGGGGGCGGATACGAAGCCGGCAGGCCCAGTGCAGGATTCGGCAGACAGGGGACCCAACTTCAAGAGCAGGAGAAGAAGGCATGGGCACAGAAAGCCGGATGGCCGCCCAGACGGCGGAACCCCTCCTGAAGCCAAATGAGAGGCTGGACGACCTGCAGAGGTCGGGCCTGAGGATAATCCAGGAACCGTCGGGCAACAGGTTCTCCACCGATGCTGTCCTCCTGTCATCTTACTGCGCGGCTAAAAGCAGGGACCGGGTCGCAGACCTTGGCACCGGGACGGGCATACTTCCCCTTCTTATCTGGGCCAAATGGAGGCCTGAAAAGATAACTGGAGTGGAGATCGACCCTGAGACGGCTGACATGGCATCAAGAAGCGTGCTGGTAAACGGCCTTGAGGAGAGCATCAGCATCTTGAACGCCGATTTGAAGGATGCGCCCTCTATGCTCGGAAGGGCGAAATTCACGCTCGTGGTATCCAATCCCCCGTATATAAGGGCGGGGGAGGGGATGCAGGGGATATCGGAAAGAAGGGCGCTGGCAAGGCATGAGATCGGCTGCACAATGGATGATGTTGCCAGGGCTGCCGCCGCACTGCTCGTGCCCAGGGGAAGGTTCGCCCTCGTTCACAGGCCGGACAGGCTGTGCGACATAATGGTGGCGCTCAGGGCCAGCGGACTTGAACCGAAGGCGATGAGGACGGTGCACAACACGGCCGGGGATGTCCCGTCCATGGTTCTCATTACCGCCGTGAAAGGTGCCTCAAGGGGGCTTAAGGTGTCCGCCCCTCTCGTCATCTATGATGGGCAGGGTAAATACACCGCGGAGACAGAAGCGATCTACTTCGGATGAGATCCCGGGATAAAAAAGCCCCCGTCTCCAGGGGCCTCAGTCCATCCCTATTTGAACGACTTGAGGGATGACAGGCAGTCCTGACAGATGTTCTTGCCCATCACACTTCTCATATCGTCCGCATTCCCGCAGAAGATGCAGGCCGGTTCATACTTCTTGAGGATTATCCTCTCTCCGTCGACGAATATTTCGAGCGCGTCCTTCTCGTTGATGTTCATCGTCCTTCTGAGCTCGATGGGGATTACCACGCGCCCCAGCTCGTCGACCTTCCTTACTATGCCGGTTGATTTCATGATTACACCTCCGTTGCCTTGTTGCAGATTACACAGATGCCTACAGAGCGTCCTTCACCCAGCTGTCGTCCAGCTTAAGGGCCGACATCAGGGAGGATACGATTGCCTCGGCCAGAGGAATCGCAGTTTCCTGGGTATATGCGGTTATGATGATCGCCCTCCTGTAATCGGTCAGAAGAGTGTGTATTCTGACCTGGGAGGCCGTCGCTGCCTTGCTGCGCACGATGAAGTATATGCCGTCTATCCCGTCTGCCCTTACGAACCTTGCGTCGCTTGCCGTCGGGCTGCTGTCCCCATAGAGGCTCATCGCCAAGGCGTCAAGCGCCCCCGGCGTGAAGGAATCCAGCACGACAGCGGATATCTCTACGATCGGTCCTGTCGATGAGGCGAGATAGAGCTTCCTTAGTCCGAATGCATCCTTGGCCTCGTATACCGTGAAGTCCTGGTCCTGAGGCAGGGTGAAGGCGAAACCGGAGGTGTGCTGTAGTCCGAATAGTTCGCCCGATTTCGTAAGCCTGGCCTGCGTTAGAATCGAAGTGGACTTAATAGAAGCCGATGCGCCTGCAGCAAGTGCGAGTGTAAGAATTGCCCCTATCAGGAATGCCGCCTTTGACCTGCTCGATAATCTGTACATTGTTAACTCCTTTGTCCTGTGGTGAAATCTACCATATATTGAATTCTCTTTTCAATATGAAAGGCAACAATTAGGACCTGTAAATTTTGTGGCTATCCATACATTAATTTACAAACGAAATATTCCGGGTCTTAGTTTCCACCCGGCAATTACCCTGAGACCAAATATCCAGTATATTTGACAGTTAAGGGCGATGAAACTAACATATAAATATTGCAGCGGGCCGCAGACGATGGGGCCCAAGCCTTATTTTGCGAAGGCGGATGACGCCCGGAGGTATCCCATGGAGAACAAGGCATTCTACATAACGACGCCCATCTACTATGTGAACGACCTGCCTCACATAGGCCATTCATACACGACAATAGCCTGCGACGTCATGGCCAGGTATAAAAGGCTTGCCGGATTTGACGTCTACTTCCTGACCGGCACCGACGAGCACGGACAGAAGATAGAGAGGATGGCCGAGTCCAAAGGGGTCGACCCGAAGCAGTACTGCGACGGCATAGCGGGGGCCTTCAGGAAGCTCTGGGAGCGCCTCGACATATCAAACGACGGCTTCATAAGGACTACAGACGACGAACATGTCGCAAGGGTCCAGAAGATCTTCAGGAAGATCTACGACAATGGCGACATATACAAGGGGAAGTACGAGGGCTGGTACTGCACCCCCTGCGAATCCTTCTGGCCCGAGGGCCAGCTTGTAAACGGCAACTGCCCCGACTGCGGAAGGAAAGTCGAGTGGACCGAGGAGGAAGCCTACTTCTTCAGGCTGTCCAAGTACGCCGACAGGCTCCTCAAGCTCTATGAGGACAACCCCGACTTCATACAGCCGGCGACAAGGAAGAACGAGATGGTTGCATTCATCAAGGGCGGCCTTGAGGACCTCTGCGTCTCCAGGACCACGTTCAAGTGGGGAATACAGGTCGACTTCGACCCGGGCCATGTCGTATACGTGTGGATAGACGCCCTCTCGAACTACATAACCAAGCTGGGCTTCCCAGATGAGGCGGGTGGGCTATTCGCAAGGTACTGGCCTGCGGACTTCCATGTGGTGGGCAAGGAGATAGTAAGGTTCCACTCCGTCATATGGCCGGCGCTTCTGATGTCCATGGGAGTGGAGCTTCCAAAGTCGGTGTTCGGCCACGGCTGGTGGACCGCCGAGGGGGAGAAGATCTCCAAGTCCAAGGGCAACATGATAGACCCTGGCCAGTACATCGACGAGTTCGGATCCGACCAGATAAGGTACTTCGTCCTAAGGGAGATCTCCTTCGGCCAGGACGGGGATTTCTCGAGGCTCAACTTCCTACACAGGACGAACGCCGAGCTGGCAAACGACCTCGGAAACCTTCTAAGCAGGGCGACTGCGATGATAGGAAAGTTCTTCGACGGCTTCGTGCCGATACAGGGCGAGTTTGCGGACATCGACCGCGAGTTCGAGCCGCTGGCAGCTGAAGTGCTGGAGAACTACAAGTCGGCCATGGACCATATGGACTTCCAGGGGGCTTTCGCAGAGGCCTTAAGGCTTGTCGGCCGCGCCAACAAATACATCGACGAGACGGCCCCGTGGGTCCTCGCCAAGGACGATTCCGGGAAGGCCCGCCTCGGGACAGTGCTCTACAACGTGGCGGAAACCTGCAGGGTGGCCTCCATACTGTTCTCGCCTGTACTCACCAAGGGGGCTCCTCAGATCTGGCGCCAGCTGGGCCTGGACGGGACACCCCAGGAGGCGGGGCTTGCCGCCGCCAAATGGGGGGGGCTCGTGCCCGGAACCGAAGTAAGGCGCGGCGAGCCGGTGTACCCCAGGATAGACGTCAAGGCGGTGCTTGATAAGGACGCGGCCGAGAAGAAGGCGAAGCTCGAGGAGGAGATCAGGCAGAAGGCGATACCGGCCGCAAAGAAGGCGGAAAGCGCGGCCCCCGCCCCCAACCCTGACGAGCCGATGCCCCTCATCGCGATAGACGATTTCGCGAAGATCGAGCTAAGGACCGCGGAAGTCGTGGCCGCAGAGCGCATCGAGGGCTCCGACAAGCTTTTGAAGCTTCAAGTAAGCGTAGGCGGAAAGCCCAGGCAGATAGTAGCCGGCATCGCGAAGCACTACAAGCCGGAGGAGCTCGTCGGCAAGTTCATAGTGATAGTGGCGAACCTCCAGCCGGCGAAGCTTAGGGGCAACGTCTCCGAGGGGATGCTCCTTGCCGCGTCGACACCCGACCATTCTGAGCTTGCCGTGCTCACCATAGACAGGCCCGTTCCGAGCGGAAGCCGCGCAAAGTAGCATGAGGATATACGATTCCCACTGCCACATGGACGACGATGCCTATGACAGCGACCGCGCAGATGTCCTCAAGAGGGCCGAAGAGGCGGGAGTGGCCAGGATACTGAACCCAGGCTACGATATTAAGTCCAGCACGGCTGCGCTGGCTATGGCGGCCTCCTATGGCATGGTGAGGGCCGCAGTCGGCATACACCCCCAGAAGGGCGAGGAGCACAATCCGGAGAGCTACTCACTCCTGGAGAAGCTGTGCTCGGAAGGGAAGCCTGCAGCGATAGGGGAGATCGGCCTTGACTACTACTGGATGAAGTCCCCGAAAGAGGCCCAGCACGAGGCCTTCGTATGGCAGCTGGGGCTTGCCGCGGGACTGGGCCTTCCGGTTATTGTCCACAGCAGGGACGCCGCCCAGGAGACCTTCGACATTGTCAAGGAGCATCGGCATAAGCTTCCCGGGCTAATAATGCACTGCTACTCCGGAAGCTGGGAGATGGCACTTGAGTACGTTAAACTGGGATGCCTTGTGTCCCTGGGCGGGCCTGTGACGTTCAAGAACGCCAGGAAGGCGCATGAGGTGGCTGAGAAGCTCCCTCTTACCCATTTCCTGGCAGAGACTGACGGGCCGTATCTTGCGCCTGAGCCGCACCGCGGAAAAAGGAACGAGCCCGGCTACACCAGGCTCGTGGTAGAGCGCATAGCGGAGATAAAGGGCCTGGAGGCGGAAGCGGTGGCAGAGGCCACATACCTGAACGCCGCGATGCTGCTGGGGGAATAGAATAAGGACCGTTTGAAGTGGACCGGCCGCAGATCATACAGCGGCCGGTCCTTCATTTTTACAGCAGGTGCTCCCGTCCTGTGCCGCTTCGGACTGTCTTCCTGCTCATGTCATGGATGGTGATTATCCTTCTTATGGTGCCGGTCCTGTATCGCATGGCAAGAGACTCCGTGGTAGCCTTGTCGCCCATATAGCGGACCCCTTTGAGCATCTCGCCGTCTGTGATGCCGGTTGCCGAGAAGATGAGGCCGTCTCCTCTTGCCATGTCCTCCGCAGAGAAGACCCTCTCCAAATCGCTGAATCCCGCATCGAGCGCCCTCTGGCGCTGCTCGTCGTCGGGTATGTACATCTTGCACTGTATCTCGCCGCCGAGGCATCTCATCGCTGCCGCCGTTATGACAGCCTCGGGCCCGCCGCCGGAACCAAGCAGCATGTCTACCCCCGTATCAGGTAAAGCCGTGGCTATCGCCGCTGCGACGTCGCCGTCCTGGATGATCTTTATCCTTGCTCCGCAGTCGCGGATCTCCCTGATAAGGGGCTCGTGCCTTGGCCTGTTCAGCACCACTACCGTCAGGTCGCGCACCTTCTTGCCCAGGTTTGCAGCCGCTACATGCAGGTTTATCTTCACAGGCTCGTTTATGCTTATGCCCTCCTTTGCCTGTGGGCCTACGGCAATCTTGTGGGCATAGAAAGTGGGAAACTTCATGAGGGAGCCCTTGCTGGCCGCAACCAGCACCGATATTGCGCCTGGCATGCCGTTTGCCACAAGCGAGGTACCTTCCACGGGGTCCACAGCAATATCGACCTCGACGGCGTCCCCGCCCATGCCGACCTTCTCGCCGTTGTATAGCATCGGAGCCTTGTCCTTCTCGCCCTCGCCTATGATTATGGTGCCGTCGATCCTCACAAGGTCGAGCATCCCCCTCATGCCGTCCACACCTGCGGCATCCACCGCGTTCTTGTCACCGGTTCCCATGAACCTTCCAGCCTTCAAAGCCGCCGTTTCGGTCACTCTCACCAGCTCAAGGAGTATTTCCCGCTCCCTGTCGTGTATCATAGGGGACTACCTCCAGGCCGCGCTCGCCCGGCGCGGCGTTGTATTGATGTATGTATTGGCGGACCCGGGCGATATTCCTCCAGGCAGTCTTGCGGCAAACCGCAAATTTGACATCGCAAGTGAAGTTGGCATATCTTTTATCTATGGAATCGACGAACGGAGGAACTTATGCGGACCGAGAGGACTAAGAGGCTCTTTGCGATAATCCTGCCTTTGATGCTGGTAGCGGTGTCATCGGTGGTTCTTGGCAGCACCGGCGCCGAAAGCGCCGTGGAAGGGCCGATGCTGCTTACAGCGAACATAAAGGCGACAGTTGACCCGAGGTGGCTCAGCCAGGACCGCTTCTCGCACCTGGATAGGAAGGAAGCCGCCGAATACCTTCCGGGATTTACCTTCAGAAGGTATCATAACGGGGCGATGCTTCAGGCAGACCTCATGACCTACACCTGCGAGACCGCCTACACCACCAAAAGGGTAGCCGACCCGACGCTGGAGCAGGGGAAGACCAAGATAGTGAAAAGGGGCGAGCTGGGGGTACTGGTGAAGACCGTGGTCGAGACAAGGATAGGCCCCAAGCTGGTATCAAAGGTGAAGCTCGCCGAGCAGAAGCTCAAGGACCCTGTGCAGCAGGTGGTTCACTACGGCACGAAACCTCCCCTTAAGAAGCTCTCCACCAAGACCGGCACCTATTATTACAGGAACTCGTTCATGGTCACTGCCACGGCGTACGAACCGAGCGAGGTGTCATGCGGCATCTATGCGGATGGGTTTACGTCCATTGGGCTTAAGGCGGGACCGGGCATCATCGCGGTGGACCCGAAAGTGATACCATTAAGAAGCAAGGTCTACGTGGAAGGCTACGGCTACGCCATAGCGGGAGACGTCGGCGGGGCGATAAAGGGCAACAGGATAGACGTGTGCTTCAACACCGTCAGGGAGGCCCTGAACTACGGCAGAAGGCGGGTCAGGATCTACATACTGGAGGATCCGAAGTAAAGCGCCCGCAGGATCGGCAGGAAACCAACATGAATCACAGGGAATGGAGCCACGGAACGAGGCTCGGGCAGAACTTCCTTAAGGATATGGGCATAGCGTCTCAGATTGTGGCCGCGGCGACGGCATTAAGGCCGACCATCGCGGTCGAGATTGGCCCCGGGAAAGGGGCCATTACCTTTTCCCTCGCCCGTCAGGTCGAAAGGCTCACCGCAATAGAGAAAGACGAGCTCCTGGCCGCAAGGATCTCAAGGGAGACTGCGGAGCTGGGAAACGTCGAGGTGCTCGGGGACGATGCCATGAGGGTCGACTTCAGAGGCCTTATCGGCGGATCGGGAGAGGGAGCCGTACTAGTCGCAAACCTCCCCTATTACCTGTCGACCGATATGCTGAGGAAGGCCTTCCAGGAGGCCGCTTTCAAGCGCATGGTGTTCATGCTTCAGCTTGAAGTCGCCCGCAAGGTGTGCGCCTCTGCGGGGCAGGACGGCTATGGCCCGCTTGCGGTGGCAAGGTGGCTGAGCCACGACGCAGACATACTTTTCGAGGTGCCGCCGCGCGCATTCGATCCCGTCCCAAGCGTGAGGTCCGCCGTCGTGATGATAAGAAGGGTAGAGCCAAAGTCGCCTCTTACCTACGACAGGCTCATGAAGTTCACGGACGCAGCCTTCATGGCCAGGAGGAAGAATATCAAAAACGCGCTTCTTGGTAGCCCCTTGAGGCCCGACGCCGGTCTTGTGGCGGATGCGCTTGCCGAAGCGGGCCTTGCAGGAACCGAAAGGGCGGAGGAGATCCCGCAGGAGAAGCTGGCCTGCCTTGCGATGCGCCTTATCGAGGAGCCTCCTGCGATAAACTAGTTCAGGAACCAATAAGTCGCGAATAACCCTACCGCCAGGGTGGATACTACGCCAAGGATGAAAGACAGCTCGGCGAACTTCCTGTTATGGAAGCCCATCTGCTCGGCAACGGCATCCAAGTTGCTGAGAATGTTCCTCTCCCTTCTCTTGGTCCATAACATGAGCAGGAAGTTAGTCATGTTTATTGCGATGATGAACAGAAGAAACATCATGAGCACGGGCCATGAGGAGCTTTTCGAGACGAGCCAACCATAACCCGCTATCAATACCGCCAATCCTGTCACAAGGCGTGCCAGCATAAGCGCCTTGCCTGGCCTGAAGAACCTCGAGGGGGCCTCGCTTTTTTGATTCGCCGCCGCCAGCTCATGCGCGTAGTAGACCTCAAACGCCGCCAATGATAGCTGCCAGGCGACGAATAGCCCCGCACAGACGCCGACAAGGTCGGCTTTCAGATACCTTGCCGCAAGAAGGCAGAGGACTGTAAGGATCGACAGGGCTGCATGCAGTATCACGTAATTGGACTTGGGATTAACTACCCTCAGTTTCCTTCCGGTCAGCGCCTCCCAGGAATCCTTGGCCTTCTGGTCGAGGCAGGCTGCGGCGTTCTCGTACCAGAGCAATCCCTCGCGAACCCTGCCTTGCTCGGCGTACCCCTCATCGTCATGGGCAGTAAGAAGGTCCCCCAGCTCCCTCATGCTATCCACATTTCCCGACTGAGCAAGCTTCTTAAGCAGCCTTTCGGCTTCGCTGCCCATCTCCGGCTTGATGTTAAAAGCGCTTGTTGCCTGCGATGGGCCTTCGCCATGATAGCCTAACCTCATCATGCCTCCTGGAATAGCGCCCTCCTCCGCAGGTTATCGCCGCATTGCTTGCGGAAGGACTGGCAAATTGATCTATGGATGTCCGACAATGTTGTAAACATATGTAAAATTACCCGTCGACGGAAGGATTCCTGCACCTTGATGCCGTATATTTCGCGTCCAGTATTCTTCACGCAATATGCAAGACAGAAGCGATATTCATCTGATATACGGGAAAACAACATTTATTTGGAATATCTATTGACTTAAAGGAGGCCGATTCGTATAATCATAAATACTTTACTGAATATTAATGAATCGGAGGAGAAATAGATGAAGAAGACTCTGGCAATCATAGCGATCATTGCGGCATTTGCACTCATGATAGGTGGCGCACAGGCTGCGAACAAGGTCCTCAAGGTAGGAAACGACCCTGCATTCCCGCCGTTTGAATCCACAACCGACAAGGGCGAGATCATAGGGTTCGACATCGACCTAATCAAGGCCGTAGGCGCGGCAGCCGGATACGATGTACAGATTATGGCGGTCGCATGGGACGGCATAATCCCCGGCCTCATCGCAGGCAACTACGATGTCATAGTATCCGCCATGACGATCACCGCGGAGCGCGCCCAGTCCGTCAACTTCTCGGACCCCTACTTCGAGGCGAGCCAGGTCATTGTCACCACCAAGAAGAACAAGGTCCTGAACACCCTCGATGAGCTGACCGGCAAGAAAGTCTCCGTGCAGCTGGGCACCACCGGCGACTTCGTGGTCACCGATGAGGTGAAGAACGCCACGGTCAAGAGGTTCGACCTGGCACCGCTGGCAGTGCAGGAGCTTCTTAACGGGGCAGTCGACGCCATGGTCATAGACGAGCCCGTCGCAAAGGCCTATGTGCAGCAGTTCTCGAACCTGCAGTACGGCGCCAAGTGCACCGAGGAGCTTTACGGCTTCGCGATCTCGAAGAAGAACACCCAGCTGCTCGCCGACCTTAATGCGGGACTTAAGAAGGTCAAGGCCGACGGCACATACGACAAGATATTCGCTAAGTGGTTCAAATAATATAGCAAAGGGCCTTTAAGCTGAGCCGCCGGGTCCGAAAAGGCCCGGCGGCTCAGCCCTGTCTGTTGCATATATTGCGCTTTACCTGTATTATTATTTGAACGTGACACATTATTATTCCCATATTTTACGGAGGTCCAGATGTTGGATTTCACATTCATACCGCGGATTTTCCCGAGCCTGCTTAACGGAGCTTTCGTTACCCTGTGGCTCACCGCTGCGGCGGTCAGCGTGGGTTTCGTGATAGGCTCCTTCATGGGCGTGATGGCTTCGGGCATCAACAAACCCCTGAGGATCTTATCCACGGTATATATAAACGTGATAAGGGGAACGCCCCTTCTGGTCCAGATATTCCTCGTATACTTCGGAATACCGGCCCTGCTCGGAAGGTCGATGCCCTCAAGCCTCGCCGCCATCATGGCGCTAAGCTTCAACTCCGGCGCCTATGTCGGGGAGATCGTAAGAGGCGGCATCAACTCCATAGACAGGGGTCAGTACGAGGCCTCGTTCTCTTTGGGGATGAACAGGAAGCAGACGATGCTTCACGTTGTGTTCCCGCAGGCGTTCAAGAGGATAGTGCCGATGCTGGGAAACGAGTTCATCGCCATGCTGAAGGACTCGTCTCTGGTCGCGGTGATTTCGATGGAAGAGCTTCTGAGGAAGGGCCAGCTTGCCGTGACCAGGACCTTCAGGCCGTTTGAGGTGTACATCGTGATAACCCTCATGTACCTGGTGATGACATACTGCATATCGCTCCTTGTAAAGTGGAGCGAAAGGAGGCTTGCAACCGATGAAAGATAACATTATCGAAGTACGCGGCCTCCATAAGAAATTCAAGAGGATAGACGCCCTGAAAGGCGTGGACATAGACATCGAGAAGGGGAAGGTCATGGTCCTCATCGGCCCCTCCGGCTCGGGGAAAAGCACTCTTCTTCGCTGCATGAACCTCCTGGAGAAGCCGACCGAAGGCGATGTGATATTCGAGGGCAGGAAGATAAACGACCGCCACGTCGACATAAACGAGGTCAGGCGCGAGATGGGCATGGTCTTCCAGAGCTTCAACCTCTTCCCGCACCTCAGGGTGATCGACAACATCGCGCTCGCGCCTGTGAAGGTAAGGGGTTTAAGCAGGCAAGAGGCCCAGGATTCGGCCATGGAGCTTCTGAAGAAGGTTGGCATACCGGAGAAGGCGCACGCCTATCCGGCGCAGCTTTCAGGCGGCCAGCAGCAGAGGGTGGCGATTGCAAGGGCGCTTGCAATGAAGCCCAAGGTGATGCTCTTCGACGAGCCCACCTCGGCACTGGACCCCGAGATGATCGGCGAGGTCCTTGACGTCATGAAGCAGCTTGCCTACGACGGGATGACGATGGCCATAGTGACCCATGAGATGGGCTTTGCCAGGGAAGTCGGCGACATGGTGACATTCATGGACGAGGGCCTCATAGTGGAGCAGGCGGAACCTGAGAAGCTGTTCGCATCGCCTGAGAACCCGAGGACCAGGACATTCCTGAGCAAGGTCCTTACCTCAAGGGGATAGGCCCC
>CAZNZD010000047.1:8302-12463 GCA_964577435.1 uncultured Clostridia bacterium | reverse complement strand
GTGGGCGGCGGCGGCATTGCTGGTCCTGGCGCTCGCATCCCAGGCCCTTGCGGCCAAGCAGGTCACCATCACCGCGAACAAGAAGCTCAGCTACCAGGGCGCCAAGGGAGACGCGATGGTGGAAGGGGACGTCAAGATCCTCTACGACACCACCGTAATCAACGCGGAGAGGGTCATATTCAACAGCGACAACAAGACCGCGAAGGTCGATTCGGGGGTCAGAATCGCGCAGGGCGACATAGTCATAACGGCAAATCAGATGAACGCGGACTTCAAGGCCGAGAAGTTGACAGTGTCCGGCAATGTGAGGCTCGAGATGACTGAGACACTTCAGGAGAAGGACGAGAAGGGCCTTCCCAAGAAGGACGTCATCGTGCTTACCGCAACCAGCATGGATATCGATATAAACACTACCGATTTCACCGCTAAGGGCGGCATCATAATAACCAAAGAGGGGCAGAAGGCCCAGGCGGCCGACGCTCAATACATCGATGCCGAGAAGAAGCTGACACTCACTTCGGGGGTCGTCATCGAGACTAAGGAGGGCGACACCGTGAAGGCCGACAAGGCCGTGGTCTACACCGACAGGGATACTTTCGAGGCGGAGGGGCAGAAGATCGAGATCAACTTCAGCGTCTAGGGAGCCTCAGGGAGGACGAAGTGGGCATAAGGGCTTCGAAGCTGACTAAGTCGTTTTCCGGCCGGAAGGTGGTAAACGGCATAGACCTTTCATTGCAGAAGGGCGAGGTGGTCGGCCTCTTCGGTCCCAACGGGGCCGGGAAGACGACGACCTTCTATATGCTTCTGGGCCTGGAGGTGCCGGATTCGGGCATCATCGAGGTGGACGGCAGGGATGCCACCCTCCTGCAGGTGCACACCAGGGCGCAGCTCGGTATAGGATACCTTGCCCAGGAGCCCTCGATCTTCAGGCGCATGAGCGTCAGGGCGAACGTTGCCTCGGTGCTGGAGACCATGCATCTTGGCAAGAAGGAGGCCCGCCGAAGGGCCGACGAGCTGATGCGGGAGTTCGACCTCGACAGGATAGCCAGGCAGATGGGCTATACGCTGTCAGGAGGGGAAAGAAGGCGGGTGGAGATAGCAAGGGCTGTCGCCACCGAACCGTCCTACCTCCTCCTCGACGAGCCGTTCACAGGAGTGGACCCCATCGCGGTGATAGAGATACAGGGGATAATAAGGCGCTTGAAGCAAAGGGGCCTGGGAGTTCTCATCACGGATCACAACGTGCGCGATACGCTGGCCATCACCGACAGAGGGTATATAATGTACACAGGCGACATACTAGTAAGCGGCACTCCGGAGGAAATCGCGGCGGACCCGCTTGCCAGGAGGTTCTACCTGGGAGACGCATTCAACCTATAGGAGGGCTAATTGAGCGGAAGCTTGCTAATAGCAGCCCTTGCGCTGCTCGGAGGCCTTATCGCCATTGCGGGCGACAGGATAGGCCTCAAGACGGGCCGCAAGAGGCTAACGGTGTTCGGCTTGAGGCCGAAGTACACCTCGATAATAATCACCTTCCTCACCGGAGTCGCCGTAGTGGCCCTCACGGTGACGGTGCTTTCGCTTCTTTCCGAGAACGTAAGAATCGCCATATTCCAGATTAACGAGCTGAGAAGGGACCTGACCCTTACCAATGAGACGCTGGATACGACGAAGTCAGAGCTCACCGCGAAGCGCGACGAGGCCGAGCAGCTTACGAGGATGGTCGCCGACGTGGGAAGGCAGTACGAGGCCCTCAAATCAGACTACAATGTGATCAGCGGTGAGCTTGAGAACGCAGTTTCGGAGAAGGCGCAGACCATAAGGGACCTCAACAAGCTGCAAACAGGGCTCGAGCAAGTTGAGGCGAAGCTTGTGGAGACTGAGAGGGACCTAAACGCCGCAAGCGTCATGATTGTCGATGCCGATTCGCGGATTTCAAACCAAGAGGGTGAGATAGCGGAGCTTTCTACTGAGAGAGAGGCGCTACAAGGCGAGATCGTGCAGCTGGAGGAGACCAGAAGAAACCTCATCGAAGAAGCCGCGGAGCTGGAAAAACAGGTGAACAGCCTGATGCAGACGAGCCTTCTTCTCATCCAGAGCAAGCAGACGTCAATGACGAGGCAGGTCATATTCTACGCCGACCAGATAATCATCGGCGAGGTCATCGACTGCTCCCAGCCTGTGGAGGCTATCCATACGCAGATCAACGACTTCCTTATAAAGGTCAACTCGCTGGCGAAGGCGAAGGGCGCAGGGGAGGTCCCCGACAGGCAGGACGGCTCGGTGCTGAACTTCGACGAGGAGAACGTGCTAAACGCATTCCAGAAGATCTACGCATCCGCCGGCAAGGTCATACTTAGGGCCCTTTCCCCCGTCAACAGCTGGCCCGGGGAGCCGCTTTGGGTATCGCTGCACGCCTTCTCGGACGAGCTGATATTCTTCACAGGTCAGGTTATCGCCGGAAGGACCGTGGACGGAAGCAGCGGGGCGGACAGGATTCAGATGGAGATACTGAGCCTCATAGAGGAGGTCAACTCCATAGCGATAGCAAAGGGCATGGTAAGCGACCAGGAGGGAAGGATAGGCACCTTCATTAAGGCGCTCGAGTTCACGGAGGCGATAATCAGCTCGCTTGAGGCCGGCAAACCGGTGAGAATCGAGATAGCCGCGGAAGAGGACATCTGGAGGAGCGATAATACGCCAACCATGAGCCTCCGTGTGGTATATTGAATATGTTGAGCATTGCAGCACCGCCTTGATAAAAAACCGCAATTAGATGTATAAAATAAGAAGGAATACAAGCATTATTGTAGAAAACAAAGATAAAGTCCGATAAAGTGCCCTTCCCCGCAGCATTGATTTATGAGGGCTAGCACAAGGGCGTGAGATCAAAGTACCTGTGAAGGAAACAAGGAAACTTCACGGGTGCAGCGGTTTATGGTTGTAGAATGATCAATCAAGCCAAGGGGGGTAAGAACACATGAAGAGAACCGTAGCCATGCTATTTGCGGTTCTGCTTGCCGTGGCGGTCGCATTCCCTGCGATGGCAAGCACCACTACCTACAGCGACCTTCCCAGCAATCACTGGGCGGTTGAAGCTGTCAGGACGCTGACCGCAATAGGCATCCTCGAAGGTTATCCTGATGGCACCTTCAAGGGTCCTCAGGCCACAACGAGGTACGAATTGGCGATGGTAATCGCCAGGCTCCTGAAGTATTTGGATCAGGAGATAAGCGCCCGCATAGCAGCAGTCGAAGCCAAGATACCGGCTGCGACAGTAGCGGCGCCCGTGCCTACGCCGACACCCGTGCCCACACCTGCACCGGTAACTACGGTCGTTCAGGTGGAGCCCGACCAGACGATCCTCGAGACGATAATCAGGGAGAAGATCGAAGAGATCACCGGCCCTCAGTTCGAGGACATCGACGAGAGAATAGCTGAGCTATATGCGATGATCCAGGACCTCAAGGCCGAGTTCGCCCGCGAGCTTTCGGTCCTCGGCGTCCGTGTCACCGCACTTGAAGGCCAGATGGCCCAGGTCAATGCAAGGCTAGCAAAGGACGAGGCTGACATCCTCAAGAACAAGGAGGATATCGCAGCCCTGAAGCTTCAGCTTGACCCCGCCATCGCAAGGATCGGAAACCTCGAGAGGAGATCCGATGCCATAGAAAAGGAACTGGCGAACCTAAACCAGGCCCTCGCAAAGATGGGAGCCCAGATTGTTCCCTTCGTGCCCGCGCCTGTGACTCCCGTAGTAACCCCTGTGGTTACACCCGCACCTGTTACCAACACCACAGTGGTGCAGGGAGCAAGCGTCGAGGAAGTGGAGGCCTTGAAGGCCCTCATGGTAGCCAGCGAGAAGGACAAGGCTGCCCTTGCCGCAAGGGTGACCGCCCTTGAGAACAAGGCACCCCAGGTGGTGACAGTAACCACACCCGCTCCCGTGACTACACCCGTGGTGACACCCGTAGTGAGCGCACCCGGAGTAAGCCCGGCCGAGCTCGCAGAAGTCAAGGCGATGGTCCTGAAGCTCGAAGCCGGCAAGGTGGACGTGCTCATGTCCAGGCTCGGCGCGCTCGAGTCCAAGGTCATATCGCTTGAGTCCAAGCTCAACACCGTTGACACCAGGGTAGGAAACCTTGAGCTCAGGGTCAGCGATGT
>CAZNZD010000047.1:0-8202 GCA_964577435.1 uncultured Clostridia bacterium | reverse complement strand
GACGACATCAACGACCTGTACATCAAGCAGAACACCACGACCAACCTCCTTAAGAACCTCGCCGCCGCGGACGTCGCCTTAAACGATAGGGTAGCGGCCATAGAGGCAGCGAACAAGATATCCGCCGACGAGCTTAACGCAAAGGTGAATGCTCTCACGGCGGCATCCGCAGCAAGCAAGGCGGAGGAGCTCAGCCTCAAGAACAGCCTCCTCGGCCTCACCGACAAGCTCTCGAGCCTCTGGATCAACAAGTTCCTGTTGTCCGGTTCGTTCGAGATAGCGTTCAAGGATGTTGCAGTGATGATGGGTTCACCGTTCTCGAACCCGTTCGACAACACCTCGACCGCAATCACCCCGAGCAACTCCTACCAGGCCAAGCTGTCCCTCACCGGGACGATCAAGCCTGAGCCCGGCGTGGAGATCAATGTCGGCATGAACGCTGGCATCGACGTCTACGGTCTCACCGATACCTCCGCCACCATATTCAACGGCGACCTCGACATCAAGGTCACCTCGCCCAACGGATATGGCCAGATCATAGGAGGCGAGCAGGTAAGGCCCAAGTTCCTCAACAAGTACGTGTTCTCGTCGATCCTGTTCGGCGATGAGAAGTTCGAAGGCCTCGGCGGCTGGGCGAAGTACACCCCCGGCACAGTCGATGGCCTGGTGCTCGGAGCATCGGCGATAGTCGCGAAGAAGGGCTCCACCACCGACTTCAGGTATGTATGGGGCGCAGCGGTGAATGCAAACTACATGGAAGCCGCAGACCTCACCCTGTACTACTTCGCAGTGGATGACAGGCCGTTCTCCGGCGACATCCCCGGCGTCTACGACGGCAACGAGAAGCACATCGGCGTGAACCTCGACTTCGCACTCGGCGAGAACTGGTCGGCAGGCGCGTTCGCCAACCTGTTCATAGCCAGCTGGAACCCGAACCTCGAGAGCGCCATAACCGCCTACATCGAAGGCAAGGCCGGAGTGTGGAGCTTTAGCACCAACTTCGAGCGTGTAAGCGACGATTACGACCCGATGTACGCCGAGTTCGTCGACACAGACGATCCGGACATCATCGAGAACGACATCATGAACCTGACCATGAGCAACAGCTTCGCCGTGCTGCCCAACCTGGTATTCGGACTGGATACCGAGCTTCTGGGCGACGACGACTGGGCCAACCTGACCCATGTCAACGAAGTGTATGCGAAGTGGACATTCGGACAGCCTACCGGCTACTTCAACGGATCGCTGAAGCTCTACGGCGGACGCGAGGCTGACATAGTGGTCGGAAGCGTATGGAACGTACCCGTACCCGACGCGGACGGTCAGTGCTACGCAGGGGCTGACCTCAAGCTGAAGCTGTTCGTGTTCGACGCAGGCTTCTCGTATTACACCGAGACCTACGACATAGCTGGTGTGTACGCCGGAATAATGAACAAGTACACCGCGTATGTCAACACGAACCTGACCCTCATCCCCGATGTCCTGACCGCCAAGGCAGGATGGAAGGGCGTATTCGGAGACTTCGCAGGCAACTACCAGGAGGCATATGGCGAGCTGAAGCTCAACACCAACTTCGCAGTGAAGTGGAACCTCGCCGCAACCCTGGGCGCATACTTCAAGAGCACCACGATGTTCAAGGTGTATGCTGACGCCAAGCTGACCTACAACATGTCCCCGACCGCCAGCTTCTATGCGATGGCCGCTGGCGAGTACAGGAACAGCCTGACGGCCGCTCCGGACGGCTTCGTCCTGTCGGCAGGCGTGGGCTACAGCCAGAAGATCTTCAGCAACACCAGCCTGGTAGCGGACTTCACAACCAAGTACGTGAAGTACACTTCAGCAACACCGGGCTATACTGACAACCTCGTCAACACGCTCGGCATCAAGCTAAGCACCAAGTTCTAAGCAAAACGGAGCAGGCCCCGGGGGCGAGTCCCCCGGGGCTTTTTCATTTTCAGCGCCGCGGGTTGTATAATATATCTGCTTGCGGAGGAAATCTCGATGAAATTCGTTATTGGAATAGACCCCGGAAGAAGCAAGGTAGGCCTTGCCCTCCTTACAGCAGAGGGGGAGCTTCTGGAGAGAAGCATAGTGCCCCGCAGGGAAGCTTCCGAGGCCATAGAAAGGCTTGCCCGGATGGAGGGGGCTCACATCATCGCCCTCGGGGACGGGACGGAGTCTGTAAGCCTTGCAGATGAGCTGAGAGGAAGCGGAAAGCTTCCGGAAGGCCTGCAAATCGTAATGGTCGATGAGGCTGACTCCACCACAGAGGGCCGCAGGCTGTATCTGATGGAGAACAGGGGCTGCATTCTGTCAAGGATCATCCCCATCGGCCTGAGGGTGCCCGAAAGGCCGTGGGACGACTATGTTGCCGAAGTAATAGCAAGAAGATACGTGGATGGCATTAAACAGAAGGGCAGCATGAAGGATAACGCTGAATAGAGTAGAAATAATAACTAATGGAGGAAGGAGGCTATGAGGATGAAAAGGGTGATTTGCTTGGCCATTGCTTTGCTCTTAACCCTTATCCTCGTGCATCCCGCCTCGGCTGCTGTGGAACCCGAGATACTCAAGAACGACGACTGGAGGTACAGGGCGCTTTCCGAGCTCGCCGCCCATGGGATCCTGGATATAAAGGACTCCCCCTATTACCTCACAAAGATACCGATAAACGTGGACTTCGCCGTAGCTTCGCTCGAAAGGTCTCTTGTGAAGCTGGGAATCAAGGATATCGACTTCTCCAACGCCGCAACGCTCGATTTAAGCTTATACGGCACCGCGGTCAAGAACCTTAACACCAGGGATGCGTGGCTTTTAAACGACCTGGTCAAGGAGTTCGCGCAGAAGCTCGCCCAAAGGGGCGTCGTAGGAAAGCCGGCTGCAATCGAGGAGAGTGTTGCCCCGGCGCCTGCCGCAACCCTTCCCGGTGCCACGACCGAGCCATCACAGCCGCAGCCTGAACAGCAGTCGGCTGCCGTGCTCTCACTAAGCGACGTCCTTAAGAAGATCAACATGCCGTCCGCGGTATCGCAGGCTTCGCTTACCAAGGCCCCCCAGCAGGATGCGATCTCTGAGGCGGCCTCCAGGATAGAGCCTACTCCGATAGGGCCTGCGAGCACGGACTCGACCAAGACGATCAGCCTCTTCGAGGTGCTGAACGTGAATGCCTCCCTGTTCACAGATGAGCAGGCGACAGAGGAGAAGTCTAGCGCAGGCGTCGGCTTTAAGATAGGCGACGACCAGGGTGCAGGCCTTGTCCTCGATTACCGCATGATAGGCGGGAAGGACAGCTACTCGAACCTGACGGACCTTACCGCAGCCACAGGCGTTGGCATCAAATATCAGATCAACAGCATAGTGCCGCTCAACAAGGTAGAGGACAGCATAACGATCAAAGCCGGATACAACATCGAAAGCGGCGACTTGAAGAACGCCCTGGACAATGGGCTTGACCTGCAGGCATCCGCATCGCTTTCGATCTACTATAAGATGCTTCTGGGCGACAGCGCCTTCCTTGCGGCAGGCTACCAGGTCGAGCAGGTGAGAAACCTGATCGCCTCGGGCGCAATGTCCACCAAGTCGTGGATGTACGACGACAGCTCGCCTCTTGCGTGGATCTTCAGGGGTTCATTGAGCCTCAACAGCGATTCCGGAGTCAAGCAGCTGGCCGGAATAGATGTAGGTTACAAGCTGTTCAAGGACGCCTCCATCATGGTGGGCTACCGCCTGATAGATTTCTCGGACTTCAACAAGCTGGACCTCAGGAAGAACCTGACGGCCCTCGGGATAAGCATCAAGTTCTGATTCTTGGATAGGGGAGCGTGAAAATGAGAAAGGCAACTAGATTCATCTTTATGGCATTGATCGTAAGCCTCTTGGCAAGCCTTGCCGCCATCGCGGCGCCTCCTCCCGTCTCCACTGCCGAGATGCTTGCCACCCTCGAGAGGACCTTATACGGAGCTGTCTCCGAGGGTTCGGTTATACCAAGGGTGGTCAGGCTTGAGACCGACTCCTTCGGAGCTGAGGGAGACGGCACGCTCACAGAGCGAATCGAGAAGCTTTGGAATGAGTTCGGCGGCGGCAGGGAAGGTGTGCAGAGCCAGGACTACCTGGTTAAGTGCTCCCAGTGGATAGTCGACGGCAAGCTGAGCCCGGGGGCCCTCCTGGACAGGGTATCGAAGCTTGAGGAGGCGCTGATGGGCTATGTCAGCCGCGACCCGCTCGCAAGAAGGATATCCAGGATACTTTCCATGACAGCAGGATCAGGCGGCATCGAGACCCAGTACGTTAAGCTTGCGGCGGGAACCCAGGTCAAGGTCGTCCTGAAGTCGCCCCTTAGGACCAACTTCACAAGGCCGGGCGAGAAGATAGACCTTGAGGTCGCCGATGACGTATTCGTGGGGGGATACCTCGCCATAGCTAAGGGCAGCGCCTGGCAGGCTGAGGCGGCCGACCCCACCAAGTCCCCCAAGTTCGACCTCAAGAACATACTCGAGCTAGCCTTAAGCCCGCTGCAGGCGATTGACCTGACGCCGGTGAAGCTGATCGCGGACGAGGCGGCGGCAGCTGGCACCCTTAAGCTGTCCGGCCTTGTCATCAGCCAGGGCGAAAGGCCCGAGAGGCTGGGCTTCTTCGGGACGGGAAATGCTGTTGACAGGCTATTGCCAGGCAGCAAGAACCTGGATATCATAAGAGATACCGCTTTTTTCCTTTCGGTGCGTGAGGATGTCTCCGTGCTGGCGGCAAAGGTCAGATAGGGCGGGAATATTGCAGGCGCGTCCAGCGCCGCAAGGGAGGCTGTTTATGTCAATAAGGCTGTTTACAAGCGAATCCGTCACGGAAGGGCACCCGGACAAGGTGTGTGACAGGATTTCGGATGCGATCCTGGACGAGATACTGATGAAGTATGGCAGAAGCGAGGAAAGGATGCTCGCCAGGACCGCGGTTGAGACACTCGCGACTACGGGCATGGTCCTAGTCGCCGGAGAGGTCACATGCGATGTTTACGTAGAGATCCCGGACATTGTAAGGCGCACGGTCAAGGAGATAGGCTATGACTCCGAGGAGCAGGGCTTCGACGGGAACACCTGCGCTGTGCTCACTACCATCCACGAGCAGTCAGACAACATTTCGAAGGCGGTCAACCGCTTCACCGGTGAAGGCTACCTTAAGGGCCTAAGCGCCGGCGACCAGGGGATAATGTTCGGGTACGCGACAGACGAGACCCCCGAGCTTATGCCCATGCCGATCATGATAGCCCACAAGCTTGCCCAGAAGCTGTCAGAGGTCAGGAAGTCCGGGAAGCTAGCATGGGTTAAGCCCGACGGCAAGACGCAGGTGACCGTGGAGTACGACGAGCTTGGAAGGCCGGTCGGGATAGACACCATAATCGTCTCCACGATGCATTCGAAGGACATAAGCCCCGAGGACCTTAAGGCCGGCATACTGGAGAGCGTCATCGCCCCTGTGGCGGCCGATTACGGCTTCATCCTTGGCGGCAGGCAGCGGATAGATTGCCTAAAGGGCGGATACTTCAACATACGCTTCGACGGCGCGAAGAAGGACACTAGGGTGTTCATAAACCCCAGCGGGCTCTTCGTGCTCGGAGGACCCAATGCCGACACCGGGCTTACCGGCCGCAAGATAATCGTCGACACATACGGCGGCATGGCGAACCACGGGGGAGGCTGCTTCTCCGGCAAGGATGCGACCAAGGTCGACAGGTCCGGTAACTACGCCGCAAGATACGTGGCGAAGAACATAGTCGCAGCTGGCCTTGCCCGCGAGTGCGAAATCGAGCTCGCCTACGCCATCGGCGTGGAGGAGCCGGTATCCATAAGCGTCGCCACCTTCGGGGATTCGGCTCCTGAGGACGAGATAATCAGGAAGATCAAGTCGGAGTTCGACCTGACCCCGGGCGGCATCATAAGCAAGTTCGGGCTCTTCGATGTGTCCAGGGACGGCTTCAACTACAAGAGGCTGTCAAGCTACGGCCACTTCGGCAGGGAGGAAAGATACGCCCCCTGGGAGGCGACCGACACCGCAAGAAAGCTTATATAGCAGGCATCAAGGCGGCCCGGCCCGTGAAAGGCCGGGCCGCACGCTCATGTACGGGGGGCAGATGGACAGGATAGAGGGCAGGATCGAAAGGGTGACCTTCAGAAACGAGGACAACCTTTTCACAGTGGCGAAGGTCAAGCCCGACACTCCCGGGGCGGATTTCACCGCCACCGGCAGGTTCCCGTCTGCAAAAACCGGGCAGATGGTAGTCCTCATGGGCGAGTGGACCGTGCATCCAACATACGGAAGGCAGTTTGCCGTCGAGGAGGTATCCTATACCGAGCCTAAGACCAGGAAGGGTATAGAGAAGTACCTCGCCTCAGGAGTCGTGCCCGGGATAGGACCCGCGAAGGCCAAGGCCATAGTGGAGCACTTCGGGGAGGATGCGCTTAGGATACTGGAGGATGCGCCATCGCGCATATCCGAGATAAGGGGCTTCGGCCCGAAGATGGTCGAACGCATCGTCAAGGGCTTAAGGGAGCATAAGGCCGTCGAGCGGATAATGGTGTTTCTGAGAGGTCACGGCGCCCAGCAGGCTGACGCGATAAAGATCTATCGCAAGTACGGTGATGCGGCGATAGACGCGATCAAGGCCAATCCTTACCGGCTTGCCACCGATATACGCGGCATTGGCTTCAGGAAGGCAGATCTCATAGCCCAGGAGCTGGGCTTCACGAAGAACCACCCCTATCGGGTCGCATCCGGCGTCACGCACTTTCTCATGGCCGAGGCGGACGAGGGTCATTGCTACTCGGAACTGGAGGACTTCTCCAGGAAAGTGGCGGAGCTCCTTGAAGTCGAGGAGAACGACGTGAGGCGTGCGGCTTTGAGCATGGACCGCGGGGAAGTGGTGATCGAGGACGGCACCTGCCTGTACGCGGCGCCCCTGTGGCACGGGGAGCGCGGTGTGGCAAGGCTCATGTCCGCCTTAATGGACACGGGCATGTGGAAGCTCTCAGAGGCTGACGATGGGGCGCTTGCGGCAGTCGAGAAGGAGTGCTCCATCGAGCTTGCAGAGGCGCAGAGGAGCGCTGTCAAAGCCGCCGTCGCAAACGGGGTCAGCATCCTCACAGGAGGCCCCGGCACAGGAAAGACCACGACCATCAAGGCGATAATCGCCCTCTTCGAGAGAAACGGCAGGAAGGTGCTCCTGGCGGCGCCTACCGGGCGCGCCGCGAAGCGCATGAGCGAAGCTACCGGAAAGCCCTCCATGACCGTCCATAGGCTGCTCGAGTTCCAGCCCAAGGAGGATGGCTGGAGGTTCGCAAGGGATGAGCAGAACCCCATCAGGTGCGACGTGCTCATCATAGACGAGACATCCATGGTGGATATAATGCTGATGTACAGCCTTCTTAAGGCGGTGAAGCCGGGAACCAGGCTCATACTGGTCGGAGACATCGACCAGCTGCCCTCGGTCGGCCCCGGAAACGTCCTCAGGGACCTCATAGATTCGGGCACAATCGCAACGACGCAGCTTACGGAGATCTACAGGCAGGAGAGCCAGAGCAGCATCATAACGAACGCGCACCGGATAAACTCAGGGCAGATGCCTGAGCTGTGGGGCAAGGACGACTTCAGGTTCCTGAAGAAGGAGGATCCCCTGGAGGCGGCCTGCGCTGTCGTGGACCTGGTTTCAAAGACGCTTCCCTTCAGGCACAAGCTCGACCCGATCACCGACATACAGGTGCTGTCCCCCATGAAGAAGGGCGCATGCGGAGTCGAGGCGCTGAACCTCGCCCTAAGGGAGAGGCTGAACCCTGAAAGGCCCGACAGGCCGGCCCTGAAGTATGGTTTCTCGAGCTTCAGGCGCGGCGACAAGGTCATGCAGACGTCGAACAACTACGACAAGCTCGTGTGGAACGGGGACCTGGGTGTAGTGACCTACGTGGACCCCGAGGAGGCTGAGATGGTGGTAAGCTTCCCCGACGCTGACGGGGACAGGTCCATAACTTACTCCCAGCAGGAGCTCGACCAGCTTGACCTCGCTTTCTGCATCTCGGTCCACAAGAGCCAGGGCAGCGAGTATCCGGCGGTGGTCATGCCTATTACGACCTCGCACTTCATGATGCTGAGAAGAAACCTCCTTTATACCGGGATAACCAGGGCGAGGTCTTACGTCGCTCTGGTGGGAACCATGAAGGC
>CAZNZD010000046.1:0-12490 GCA_964577435.1 uncultured Clostridia bacterium | reverse complement strand
CCCACCCATCATATTCAGGGAGATCATGCTGCTGGGCGGAATTGCAACAACCGACCTCTCGTCGCAGGGCATGAAGGGCGTATCGACGAACGCCCAGTATGACACATGGTGGCACGGCGGGATGAGAAGCGGCCCGTACTATCACAACATGGTCGGCTTCCTGACCGAGACGGCCAGCTGCAACATAGCTACCCCTGTAGATATCCCGTTCTCGAAGCTTACTGGCAGCACCAGGGGGCTTCCGAACGCCCAGGGCTTCCTGCAGAACTTCCCGGAGCCATGGCCGGGCGGCTTGTGGGACTTCGAGCAGGTGGTCGCCTATCCAGAATCTGTCATCTACTCCTTTGCGAAGGGCCTGTCCAAGTTCAAGGACGAGTTCATCGACAATTTCGTGAAGATGGGGCAGACGGCTGTATTCAAGGGCATGACGGAATCCCCGTCTGCGTTCGTGCTCCCAGTCGACCCGAACGACCCGTCGACTCTCATGTGGATGCTCGAGGTGCTGGATTTCCAGGGCGTCGAGATCCATAAGGCTACAAAGGCATTCAAGGCTGACGGAAAGGATTACCCCGCTGGCACATATGTCATCCTTACCTCTCAGCCCTACAGGCCGAACGTCATGGCGCTTCTGGATAAGCAGGCCTACCCCGACAGGCTCCAATACCCCGGTGGCCCTGCGGAGGCTCCCTACGATGTGGCCGGTTGGACGCTCCCCATGCAGATGGGAGTGGAATGCATAAAGGTGGAGGCCCCATTTGAGGCCGAGCTTGAGATCGTTTACAGCTTCACCCCCGCTATGGGGAAGTTCATCCCTGGCTCCTCGGCATATGGTTATGCTTTCAGGCCGGAGGCGGTCAACGCCGTAACGGTAAGGACCAAGCTTCTTGAGGCTGGCTTCCAGCTCAAATGGATAATGGAGCCGACCAAGGCAGGCGAGTGGGATCTTCCCGCCGGCACCACGATTGTCCTTGCCAAGGACGGCCTGGCGGCCAAGCTTGTGGAGATGGCACAGAAGTATTCCACTACATTCTACCCGATATCAGCTGCCCCGAGCGTGAGGCTCACCACATTGTCGCTTCCCAGGGTGGGCATATATGAGAACTGGGGAGGAAACGCCGATGCAGGCTGGACCAGGCTCATCTTCGATAAATTCGACCTGCCCTACACGTTCCTGAGGGATGCCGACATCAAGGCCGGAAAGCTGGCAGATAGGTTCGACGCGATAATCCTGCCAGACACCTCGACTAATAGCATCAAGAACGGCCTCTCGGCTAACTCCTACCCTGCCGAGTATACGGGCGGCTCCGGAGACGCCGGGATAGCTAACCTCAAGGAATTCGTAAACTCTGGCGGCACGCTGATCCTCTTCGACAGCATCTTCGATTTCGCCACGACCCAGCTGGGCGCCCCGCTTAAAAATGCCCTTCAGGGGGTGACCAGCGCCAACTTCTATTGTCCCGGATCGGTGCTCGAAGCCGATATCATCGACAGGTCGAGCCCTGTGACCTTCGGCATGCCCGACACCTTCGGCGCATACTTCGTAGCAAGCCCGACGTTTGAAGTCACCGGCGCCAATGCCAAGGTCCTTGCGGTATACCCGAAGGATAGGAACCCCCTGATGTCCGGATGGCTTATGGGACCGCAGTACATCCAGAGCAAGGCGAATCTCGTCGAGTATCCGTTCGGAAACGGACGGGCCATACTCATAGGCTTCCGCCCACAGCACAGAGGCCAGCCTCACGGGACATTCAAGCTGTTCTTCAACTCGATCTACTACGCGACCGCAAAATAGGGGCAATCAGGCATAGGATGCCAGTCAGGGCAGGCGTAATGCCTGCCCTGAACCATCCTTGAAGCTTCGTAGGTATTATCTCCTGGCCCCGAAGAACTCCTGAAGCATCCTTCTGCTATCGTCCTCCAGAAGGCCCTCCGATACCTCGACGAAATGATTAAGCCTGAAGTCCCTTGGTATGTCAAATACACTTCCGCATGCACCCGCCTTCGGGTCAGAGGCGGCATACGCCACTCTATCCATCCTTGCCTGGACTATTGCCCCAGCACACATCGCGCAGGGCTCCAAGGTGACATAGAGCGTACACCCAGTAAGCCTCCAGCTTCCGAGCTTATTCGCCGCTTCTCGGATGGCCCTTATCTCAGCGTGGGAGGTCGGGTCGGATTCAGCCTCCATCCTGTTGTGGGCGGAAGATATCACCTCACCTGCTTTGACTATGCAGGCGCCTACGGGGACTTCTCCCTCCTCAAGCGCCTTGGCGGCCTCCGATAAGGCGATCCTCATGAACTTAAGCTCTTCCTCATGCGCTCTCAATCCTGTCCTCCAGCCCGGTCATTCCTGTCTTGCTTATGATGATAGTATAATTACCTTAGTTTTTCGGGGCAATCCGAGCAAGGAGGAGAACATGGAGGATATAAGGAAGCTGAGGGATAACCTGAAGTCCACGTTTTCGGAGCATGTGGAAAGCGACCAGAAGAGAGGTGTGCCTTTCCCGCCGCTTCAGAAGGGTTCAGAAGGCAAGCTCATAGACCTTCCCGACTGGAGTTCGGCTAGCTTCACAGAAAGGGATGTCGTGAAGGTCATAGCCGAAAGAAGAAGCAGGAGGAACTTCACCGAGGATGCCCTCTCACTTGAGCAGCTGTCATGGCTGCTTTGGGCGACGCAGGGCGTGCATGAGATCTTCCGCCAGGGCATCGCTACAAGGCGCACAGTGCCCTCCGCAGGGGCGAGGCACCCTTTCGAGACGTATGTCTTCGCCATGAGGGTCCAGAACCTGGCGCCCGGGATATACAGGTATGCGCCCATTGAGCACAAGCTGCTCTTGGTAAGGCTTGCAGACGACCTGTCGGCGCCCCTGTCCGAAGCTTGCCTGGATCAGCCTTTCGCGGGAGACGCCGCCGCAACTTTCGCCTGGACCGCGATTCCTTACAGAAGCGAGTGGAGGTATCCGCTCACCGCCCACAAGATAATGCTCCTCGACGCCGGGCACATCTGCCAGAACATGTACATCGCGGCCGAATCGATCGGTTTCGGCACTTGCGCAGTCGCGGCATATGACCAGGACCTCATGGACAAGCTTATCGGCGTGGACGGAGTAGATGAGTTCACGGTCTATGTGGCTCCGGTAGGAAAACCGGCGGCAAGATAGAGAAGCGCTATCTGGATGAAGAAGGGCCTGCCGTGAAGCAGGCCTTTCCTGATTAAGATATGCCTGAGAAGGCAAGAAGCAGCAAGGCAGCCTGCTGTATCCCCTTCCAGCCGTCTGATGGCTCGAACCATTCGTCCGTGGTGTGGATGCCGCCGCCCTCCCCGCCTGCTCCCATGCATAGGCAGGGCACGCCGCAGGAGATGGGGATGTTGGCGTTAGTGCTCGACGGGCCCGCCTTCTCGAATCGAAGCCCAAGCATCTCCGAGCTCACCTTCGCAGCTATTATCACAGGTGAATCCGGGTCTTGCCTTCCCGCCGGCCTGTCTCCGATCTTTATGTAGCTCACCTTGACATCGGCGCTTCTGGGCGAACTTGCGCCCTCCGCGTCGCATGCCCGCTCGATTGCGCCGAACACCTTCCTTTCGAGCTCATCCAGGGCTTCAGGCGACTCTGACCTCATATCCAGCGTAATGGCCGCATGCTGTGCTATCGCGTTCACTGAGGTGCCGCCGGAGGCAAGTCCCACATTGTAGGTCGTCTTCGGTCCTTCAACGTGGCTGATGCCGGTGATAAGGCAGATTGCCCTGCCCATGGCATGCACAGCGCTCGGCATCCCGAAATCGGTCCAGCTGTGGCCGCCCGGCGTATCGAAGCAGACCTCATACCTCCTGCTTCCAGCGGCATCGAACACGAAGTGCCCTTTCCCGTGCCCGTCTATGGAGATGCTGTAGTCATAGCTTCCGCAGTCCTTCGAGAAGAGACCCTTCATGCCTTTCAAGTCGCCTATCCCCTCTTCGCCGGAGGTTCCTGCCATAGTAATGTCCTTCTGCGGTGATATGCCTGCATGCTGAAGGCCCCTGGCTATGCAAAGGAGCGCGGCAAGTCCCCTGCAGTTGTCGCATATGCCGGGCGCTTTGACCCTGTCTTTCGTCCTTTCCACTTCCTTGACGCTTCCCATTGGGAACACGGTGTCGAGATGGGCCTCAATTAGCAGGTCCCCGTGCCTTCCAGTCCCCGGTATCAGGGCAAGGGCGTTTCCGTGCTCATCCACACGGGCTTCAAGAAGGCCCGTCTCTGCCATGCGCGCAGCGAAGTCGGAGGCTCTCGCCCCCTCGTTAAGCGGAGGGGCCTCAATCGACGCTATCTCGCATTGCTCGTCCACAGTGCCCTCGTGGTTGTCGCGGATGTATTCCATCAGGCTCAGGACCCTGGGGTCTTCCATCAGCTCTCCCAGATAGGACCTCATTTCGCCTTCGGTCTTCGGAAGCATGCGCAGCACCCTTTCCGGCCAAGCCGTTATTGACTATGTCACGCGGCGGTTGTAAGATATAAAAGTCAGGCGCCTGTAGCTCAGTGGATAGAGTGACGGACTACGAATCCGCAGGTCGCAGGTTCAAATCCTGCCAGGCGCGCCAGCGAAGTGGCCCAGTAGCTCAGGGGATAGAGCAGCGGTTTCCTAAACCGTTGGCCGCAGGTTCGATTCCTGCCTGGGCCACCAATTAAATACCCGGTTCATAATTCCGGCCCGATGGCCGGTTTTCCTTTTTCAGCCGTGGATGTTCTCACAGGTTGATTTCAGCTAAAGCAAAGCGGCGGGCTCATCATGCCCGCCGCCCTAAGCTTACTTACAACTACATCCTGTACCAGATAAGGCCGATCGCCTTGGGGCCTATATGGCAACCTATCGTAGCTCCCACTTTCGCATGCACCAGTCCGCGGAACCTCTCGTCAGCCTCCACGGACTTCTGAAGCTCAGCTGCATCCTCGTCCATGTTGAGGTTCAGGATGCATGCCCTGAACCTGTCCTGGGGCTTAAGGTCTGACTTCAGCTCCTCCACGAGCTTGGGTACGACGTTCCTGCTGCCACGTATCTTCTCGACAGGATAGACTACCTTGTCCACGCCAAGAAGCGGCTTGATGTTGAGTATGTTGCCCAAAAAGGCGCTTGCCTTGCCGATTCTTCCTCCCCTTTGAAGATAGGTGAGAGTATCGGGCACGAACCTGGTCCTGATATTGGCGGCGACCTTCTCGAGCTCGGAGATGATCTGCTTCGGCTCAGCGCCGTCTCTTACCATCTCAGCGGCCCTGATAACCATGAGTCCCTCGCCCATCGAAGCCTGCTTGGTGTCGAAAAGGTGGATTCTTGATGCGTCATCCCCCATTGACTGTAGCGCCATCAATGCAGACTGGAATGTCCCGCTAAGCTCAGAGGACGCATGTATGGCGATGACTTCCTCGAACTCCTTCAGCATCTTCTCGAATACCACCTGGAAGTCGTACGGGCTTGGCTGCGAGGTCTTGGTCTGGGCCCTGCCTTCCACAAGTATCCTGAAGAACTCCTCATCGGTTATCTCGACTTTGTCCAGGAATGTCTTCTCATCAATATGAAGCTTCACTGGTAAGACCCAGATGCCGTGCTCCTTGGCTATGCTGTCGGGCAGGTCCGAAATCGAATCCGTCAGTATGCCTATCCTTTTTAGCTCTCCACTAGTCAATCTAAGCTACCTCCGCTCGTATTCATTAGCATAATATCTCTTCCTGCTTACCGCTTATTGGCGCTTTAGTGGAATATTAAGATGTACTTAATATCTCTCGAAAGCATTTTATCCTATGCAGATACGATTGCCAATAGCAATCCGGAAGGTCGCCCTGCCCGGTTATGCCATCCGCGCAATCCAAAGGCAGTTCTTACAGGGATAAAAGCAAAGGGAGGCAGTTTCCCGCCTCCCGTCGAGCGCATCCCGTCAGACCTTCCTGTGCTTCCAATGGCCGGACCTCCACCTTATAAGGGAGACCGCTGCCCTGGTGCACCAATCGAGCGCCATTACAAGCCAGGCTCCGGCAAGCCCCAGGTGCAGAACCGTTACAGCAAACCACGTCCCTATGAGCCTTACCCCCCAAACGCTGATGAGCGTAAGGTAAAGCACGGCCTTGGTGTCTCCGGCGCCTCTTAATGCGCCTACGATAGTGAAACCGGCAGACATAGGCACCTGAGCGATCCCCATGATCCTAAGGGAGAGGGCGCCCATCCTGATGATCTCCGGGTCGCTGACATAGAGCCCCATCAGCTTCTCCGGCAGTATGAGAAGCACAAGTCCCATCACGCCGCTGAGCCAGGCGCTCATCTTCCAGGCGTTCCACCCGGACTTCTCAGCCATCTTCTTGTTGCCTGCGCCGAGGGCCTGCCCTACCAAGGCTGTTGCCGCGGTCGCGAAGCCGAAACCCGGCATGTAGGATATCTGCTCGGCATTCAGCGCTATCTGATGGGCGGCGTATGTCACGGTTCCGAGCGATGCTACTATCCTGGTGTAGAGTGTGATGCCAAGGCTTAGGCTGACCCTCTCCGCCGCCGTCGGCAGGCCGACCTTGAGGACCCTTCTCAAAGTCGAGCTGTCCGGCTTGATCCCGTCGGAGAGCCTCAGCTGAAGCGCCCCTCTTCCCCCGGACATTATGTACATTAGGATTGCAGTGCCTATGCCCCTTGAGATCGTAGTGGATAATGCCGCTCCGGTGACCCCCATCGCGGGAAGCCCCAGGTGGCCGAATATTAGGATGTAGTTACCGAATATGTTGATCACGTTGATCGCGGTGTTTGCGATCATTGGCGACCTGGTATCCCCTGCCCCTCTCAGGGCGGAGGACATGCTGATGTTAAGGGTCAGCAAAAACAGCCCTGGTACCAGCGTCTTCATGTAGGTTATGGCAAGAGGTACCGCATCGTCCTTCGCACCCATGAAGCCTATCACCTGCGGCACGAAGGCATACCAGATGCTGCAGAGCAAAGCGGACAAGAGGAAGGTGAAGATGAGCGACTGCTGGGCTACATGATCAGCCTCGGACCTTCTCCTGGCCCCGTAGAGCCTTGCCACTACGGCTGTCGTCCCCACGCCGATGCCCATGAAAAGGCCCTGTATGAAGAAAAGGGGCTGGTTGCTGAGGCCCACGCCTGCTATAGCGCTTGCGCCCAGCCGGCCCACCATTATCATGTCTGCCATCTGGGTTGCTGTAGCGAGCACGTTCTCAGCCACAGCCGGAAGTGCCAGCCTGAGAATGAGGGACCTCAGCTTATGCGGATGCCTCTCGATGTAGTCGATGGTCTCCTTGTCCAGCACCACGGACTTCGCCTTTGCATTGACCCTTATCTCATCCAAAGCCTCGCCTTCGGGCTTCGATACACCTTCAGGCGAGGCTTCAAGGTTTGTGTCGGGGCTCTCCCCCGGCATCTCGAAATCAGACATCCGAACCTCCGGACCTAGAACTTGAGTGAGTATTCAAGGCTGAAGACCTCTACGTTGAAGTCGTATCTTAGCAGCACCTTGCTCATAAGCGCCTTCGGGAACGTGACTGCCAGGCTTATCTCCCTTGACAGGTCCTCAAGGTAAAGCATGGACGCGCTCGGGTCGATGACTATGATCGGAGTCTTTCCTTCGAGCTCGATTACAGCTGCCTCGTCGATTTCCGCCCACGCCTTGCCCCTGAACCATGCCATAGGGTACAGCCCTCCCTGGGCTCCTACGGCAGCCATGACCCCTATGCTGTCGGTTATATCGTATTGGGCGTAGAACTCGCTGCTAAGTATCGGTATAAGCTGGCCGAATCCCAGCCCGGTGTAAAGCCCTAGGGTAAAGCCAGTCCCTTCAGGAGTGAAGCTGGTGCTGTATCCTATGTCGAACCTGTTGCGGGCTTCTACCATATCCCTCGAGTAGGCAACCTTAAGGGTGTCCTTCCTGCCCTTTGAACTCAGGAATGCAAACCCTAGGTCAACCCAGCCCTGGCCCGCGTCCATTTGGGAAGGCTTGCCCGCCCAGATCTGCTGGCCGAGCATCTTTGCGGGGTATGCGTCGAAGTCAGGCCATATGGCTCCTGCGTTGAGCTCTATGGCGAGCTTGGCGGTATTGGCCGCGACCTTGGCCGTCACGGCTCCGCTGTAGCCTGCCGCCGTCTTCTGGAAATAGGCATTGCCTGATGTCTCGACCACAGCCACAAGGCTTATGATGTCGGTCCACTCTATGCCCATGCCCGCAGTCACGCCTATTGCAGAGGGGGTCTCCCCCTTGTCCCAGATGTCTATCGCCACGCCCATCCTCAGGTATACGCCCATGAGGTCCAGCGATATGCCCAGGCCTGTCCAGTCGAGGTCCAGCACAAGCTTCTCGTCGACATCAAGCCCGGCGCCCAGGCGCGTGAACGCCACCGAGCCGCCGTCTTGCAGTCTGAGGCTGAACGGTTCATCCGAGGCCGAAGCTGTCGCCGAGAAAGCAGCGAAGGCGATGATCAATGCTAATGCTATAGCAGTTACCTTAAGCTTCATTGGCTTTTGCCTCCTTGCGCCTGAAGATCCAGTTCTTCAGGTCTTCCATCATCATGAAGACCACCGGGACCACCACAAGAGTCAGATAAGTGGCAACCGTAAGTCCCCCGATAACCGTAAGTGACATTCCTTTGCTTATCTCGGATCCCTTGCCTGTCGAAAGCGCAATCGGGATTAGCCCGAGTATAGTCGTGAGGGCGGTCATTAGTATCGGCCTGAGCCTTGAGCGGCCGGCTACAAGTATTGCCTCCCTGGTGTCGAAGCCCTTAGCCTTCATCTGCAGGATGAAGTCGACCATTACTATGCCGTTGTTCACTACCACTCCTACCAGGATGATTATCCCGATAAGGGCGCTTATCCCGATAGCCTGTCCCGTGAAGAACATTATGGCAACCGCGCCGACAAGAGCCAGGGGCACTGTGAACAGTATGACGAACGGGTAAATAAACGATTCGAACTGGACTGCCATTATGAAGTAGACTATGAAGACTGCAAGGGCAGCCGCAAAATACAGGTCGGTGAAACCCTCCGTCAGGAACTGCGAGACGCCTCCGAAGCTCACGTTCACGCCATCCTGGATTTCCATGCCGGCTGCTATGTTCTCGGCGACCTTCTGCGCGTTGCCCACCTTGAGCGTCTCATCGAATGAATACTTGACCTGAATGATCCTCTCGCCGTTAAGCCTTAAGAGCTGGACAGGGCCAGTCACCGGCTTCGGTGTCGCGACCCTGTTCACATAGACGTCGGTTGCCGGTGCGAGAAGCGAGCTTGCAGCGCTCGCCGCCGATGCGGCATCCTCGGTTCCTCCGAAGAGGGAGAGCGAGCTGCTTACCGGCAGGTCCATCACTGAGGCAAGGTCAGGATTGCCGGCATTGGAGGGCTTAACGATCACATTGAGAGTCTCACCTTCAAGGCTGATGCTCGTTACCGTAGTTCCAAGCGAGCTGGTCCTAACGCCGAGGCCGATCTGCGCCACCGTAAGGCCTCCCATGAGAGCCCTGGTCCTGTTGACATCTAGTATCATAAGAGGCTGCGTATTCTCAAGGTCCGAGATAACATCAACGACTCCGGCGGTCTTCCTGAGCTCCGCGGTCATATCCTCAGCGAACTTCCTTATCCCCTCTTCGTTGTTTCCCGTGATGCTGATGGTAATCTTCGTTCCGAAGATGTCCACCACACCGCCAAGGAGCGAGCCGAAGCCGGAAGTGTCCACAGTTATGCTAGAGCCCGGGTACTTCTCCTTGACCGATTCGGACATCTGCCGTACAAGCTCGTTTGCCTGATTGATGTTCACGCCTTCCTTGCCCTGCTTCACGTTCACGCCTATGGTGGCCTCGTTTGCCGCATTGGAGAGAGTCAGCGCAAGGTAGCTTCCAGTCCCAAGGCTTCCTACCTGGGCGGATACGGATTCCGCCCATCCTTGCTCAAGGAGCATCCCCTCGAAGTACTTGGATGCCTCGTCTGTGTATGAGACCGGGCTTCCAGGGGGCGTAGTCAGCGTTATGTCGATTCGTCCCATGTCCATCTTGGGCAGGAACTCCTGGTCCATGCCGAAGTAGAAGAACACGGAGGCTGCCACGGCGGCGACTACAATCACCATCACATACCACCTGTGGCCAAGACCCCAGACGACAGCCTTCTCGTACACCTGCAGAGACTTCTTCTTGCCGTACCTTTCATACCTCTCCTTTTCGGTGAGAGTCGTCTCGTCAAGCTCCAGGGCCGCTCCCTTCGGAGCCTTGAGGTTCAGCTTCATGCTTGCCAGCGGCACTACGGTGAGCGCCACGAACAGCGATGATGCCAGAGAATACGTGACGGTGAGGGCAAGGTCCTTGAAGAGCTGCCCGGCGAGGCTCGACAGGAAGATTACTGGGATGAACACGCCTATCGTCGTAAGCGTGGATCCAAGTATCGCCATCGCGACTTCCCTGGTGCCGTAAAGTGCGGCGTCGAACATGCTGTCGCCCATCTCCCTGCGGCGGTAGATGCTCTCAAGTACGACGATCGAGTTGTCCACAAGCATCCCTATGCCTAGAGCAAGGCCTCCCAGCGTAAGGAGGTTCAGCTCCATGTTCGTCGCGAGCATGATGGCGAAGGTTATGACTATGGAAAGCGGTATCGAAATGCCGATGACCATCGTGGCCTTAAGGCTTCTCAGATATATGAGGAGTATGGCCATCGCCAGGAATGCGCCTTGGATAGCGCTGCTTCCCAGGTCTCCGATGGACTTCGAGATGAACTCCGACTGGTCGAATATATAGCCCAAGGTTATCTCGGGGTACTTCTCCTGGAGCGCGTTGATCTTATCCTTCACGTCGTTGGCCACCTGGACTGTGTTGTAGCCCGACTGCTTGTATATCATGATGACGACGCTTGACTTGCCGTTCACCCTCATATGACCTTCCGCAGTTTGCCCCACGACCTTGACATCGGCGACGTCGCCTACGGTAAGGAAGGACGGCATGAGCATTGAGAGCCCTAGTATGCCAGAACCGCTGTTCTCGTCATCCGCCTTCTTCTTCAGGCCGATTACGAGGTTTTCAATATCCTCAAGGCTTGTGAGCTTGGATCCTACCTGCGTCTGGTACCTCACGCCCTCTTCGATAATGGTGCCAGCCGGCACGGTCAGGTTCTGATACTGGATCAGAAGCTGCAGCAAAGATGGGTTCACGCTGTTTTCCACAAGCTTCGCGTGATCGTATTCGACGGTGATCACCTTGTCGGTCCCGCCGCTCAGGATTATGCCTGCGACGCCGGGCACCCGGTTAAGCTCGGGCAGTATGTCCCGCTTGATTCTTGCGGTCACATCCACGGGCTCGCCTTCCATGCCTATGCTTACCATGAGCATGGATACCGATTCGGGATTCATGCGCATAATGAAGGGATCCTGCGCGCCTGACGGCATGAAGAAGGCGTTGGCTTCGAGCTCGGATTTCACCAGCCCCTCCACCTCGCCGATGTCAGTGCCCCATTCGAACTCCAGCGTGATGAGCGAAGCGTTCTCCATGCTCACGGAGTTGACGTTTTTCACCCCTCGGATGGATCTGACCTGCGTCTCCACAGGAATCGTGATGGTGTTCTCGACCGTCTCCGAGTCTGCGTTAGGGTAGATGGTTACCACAGCGAGCATGGGAAAGTCCATCTTCGGGAGCATCTCCAGCCCCAGCCTGTCGAGCGATATGAAACCGAAAAGCAATATGGCCAGTATGGTCATGACCACTGTTACCGGCCTTTTCAATGAGAAAAGGGTAAGGTTCATGTTTCTCCTCCCACAGACCGGGCACTACTTTATGTCGGTCAGCTTCGTTCCCTTCGGCAGTTCCACAAGCTTCTTGGCATCGAGCTTGATGTTGGGCTTGTAGTCCTCGATTACGACCTTGACAAGGCGGACCTTGGCCGCATCGTAGGCTTCCACCTGCTTTATGCTGTAGTTCTCAATATCCACCCAGACGAGCTGATATGTATCAGGTGCCTGCTTGGGCCTTGTCTCGAGGACGTAATAGCTTAGCCGGTCGATTTTCTCCGTCCTTAGATACTTGACCGACAGCGATGAGTTTATATCGATGTTCAGAAGCTGCTCGGGGTTGATGGTGCTCAGGTCCAGGCCGATGGCTGAGGCCACCTTCTGGGACGGTCCCCTGAATGCCTGCCCTGTAACGGGCATGTAGACTGTGGAGATGTTCTTGCTTCCGTCGAGGATCACTATCTGGCCCTCGATAACTGGGTGCTCGGTGACCTCCACCCTGATTATGCTGGCGACCAGGTCAGCGCTAACGCTGGCCTTCATCGCCATGAGGTTCTTGCCGTCCTTGTACTCTATCGAGCTGATGAGAGTCACGGTCTTGAGAGTCTCATAGCTGGCCTTGACCTTGGCCGCTATCTCCTCTCCCGTGGGAGCAGCCTGCGCCGCCCTCGAGAAAATGATCATAATTGCTGCCACTGCCAGAACCTTCGCCGTGGCGGTCCATGCGGCGCGCGCCTTGTCTCCCATAGGTATCAGCCTCCAGAGCTAAAGACT
>CAZNZD010000045.1:0-12648 GCA_964577435.1 uncultured Clostridia bacterium | reverse complement strand
CTTCTCAGGCGCGAACGCCTCCCTGAGAGCCTCGAATATGCTCACAGGCTTCTCGTCGCCCTGCTTGCCCTCAGCTACCTCAGGCTCCTTCATGAACGCCTTAAGCGTCACAAGCACAAGCAGCATCACGATTCCTGCCATGGCGAACGGGACTACGGGATGGACGTCATACAGCTTCGACCCGATGAAATAGGCGATTAGGCCGCCAAGGCCTCCCATGAGGTTGATGACCCCGTTAGCCTTGGACCTCTGCGCGACCGGCGTTATATCGGGCATAAGCGCGACAGTCGGAGCCCGGAAAACGGCCATGGAGATGTTCATAACAAGTATGGAGCCGATCATAAGAGCCAGGTTGGACTTCACTACCGGTATCAGGGTCACGGCGACAGCAGCTATCGGCATTCCTATCAGAAGGTAGGGCATCCTCCTTCCGAAGCTGTTCCAGGTCGAATCCGACCTTGCCGAGAAGTAGGGCTGCAGGGTGATGCTCGCTATATTGTCGAAAGTCATGATGAAGCCGATTGCAAGCCCCTTGAAAGTCATGGCGGGAAGGGCGTTATCCAGGAAAATCGGCACGAAGGCGTTGTACACAGCCCATGAGAGGGATATCGACATGAAGCCAAGACCCAGAAGGAACAACCTGCCGTAATTGATTTTCATCCTCGCACCCCGCTTCCAATCGAATGGGTTACCTGATCTTTCCCCCTATTATGCTAAGAGCCAGCGCCGGATGGTTGGTGATTATACCGTCCACCCCTATTCTGATGGCCCTCAGTATCGCCTCCTTGGAGTTTACCGTCCATAGCTGTACATGCATCCCTGCCTCCTGCCATTTCCTTACCGAAAGCTTGGTGGTGAGAGAGTGGTTGGGATGGCATCCCCATAGGTCCTCTGCCACTCCCAGCTGGGGTTGAGGCGGAAAGAAGGTTATATAGGCGAGCCGTGCCTGAGGCAATGCCACCTTCGTCCTCCTTAACTGGCCGATATCGAAAGATGAGAAAATCACATCTGCTTCGAAACCATTCTCCTGCACTATCTTCGCTGTCGCCTCAGCCAGCCCAGGATTAGCCTTGTATCCCTTCAGCTCTATGTTAAGCATCATATCCGTCGACTTCGCAAGGCTTATGACTTCCTCAAGCAAGGGTATTCTCTGAAACCCCCAGGGGCTTCCCTTCCACTTTGCCCCCATGTCGAACTTCTCAAGCTCCGCGTAATTCATGTAGGCAACTTCGCCTGAGCCGTCTGATGTCCTCTCGAGCCTGGCATCATGGATTACGACGACTTTTCCGTCCGCGCTCATGTGCACGTCCAGTTCGATTCCGTCTGCCCCCTTCTCCGAAGCCTGCTCGAAGGCCGCCATGGTGTTCTCAGGAGCAGCGCCGCTCGCCCCCCTGTGGGCGAAGACCATCATCCTTCCGTCTGTTCCTTCAATAGAGCTCATCATAACTCCTCCACTTCGACAGCGAAGGTCTCCGCCCCTATCGTAAGGGAGAACCGCCTTGCAGGCGCTGCGGGCGTGCACAAACCCCTTAGCATTCGCTCCTGTCGCAGGTGTTCCTCATGAGCCTTCATTACGTCTACCATGCTGAATCTTACCCTGTCAGAGGGTCGAAGCTGCCCCAGTTTCGGCCTGTCCGCGCTTATAACCGAGCAGATCTTGGTATAGCCGCCCGTCGTCTGGCGGTCTGCCATCAGGATTATCGGCGATCCTGCACCCGGTACCTGCACAGCGCCGGGCTCGATGCCGCCTGATAGGATATCCGCCCCGCGGGTGTGCCCTATCGAAGGCCCCGCAAGCCTGATTCCCATCCTGTCGCATTCCTGGCTTACGGTATACTCGCCTTCAGTTAGCTTACGAAGCCCGCCCTCCTCGAAACGTTCAGGCATCGTGCCCGGTATCACCCTTAACAGGCAGGTTCCGTCATCAAGCCTCTCCAGGCTGGGCGGTTCAGCCCCATCCTTAGCCTTGAGCAATCTGATGCCGTCCTCAAATCGGCCCCAATCCAGCTCGTCTCCTGCCTTAAGGGCCCTACCCAGGTATCCTCCGAGGCCTGCCTTGAGGTAGGTGGCCCTGGAGCCAAGCACCTCAGGGACGTCTATGCCGCCTCTTGCCGCAAGATATACGCGGGCTCCCCTGGTTATCATGCCGATTTCGAGGACAGCGCCTGCCTCAGCCCTCAAGGCCTCCCCAGCCCTTATCGGCTCTCCGTTCAGATTAGCATTGCATAAGCCGCCATACAGGGCGATTATCGATGCGCGGCTGAACTCCGCCTTGAACCCGCCTAATGTGATCTCGATCGCTGCGCTAGTCTCGCTGTTTCCTGCGAGCAGGTTCGCAGCCCGAAGGGAGAACCCGTCAGCTGCGCCGGACTCCGGCACTCCCCATGCCATGAAGCCCTTCCTTCCGCAGTCCTGCACAGTCGCAAGTGGTCCCGGCTTCAATATCCTCAGTGCTGAAGCGTTCATTCCGGCACCTCCACGAAGGGGCGCGTCTTCAACCGGAGCTTCCCAACCTTGCCCATCTCGGCCAGCCTATGGTACTCATCCTCGGTTACTGGCGTGAACCTCACGAAATCGCCCGCTGAAAGGACGGCAGGCGGAGTCCGGTCGATGTTCACCAGGCTTGCCGGGCTTCTTCCGATTATCTGCCATCCTCCGGGGGTGTCCAGGGAATATATGCCGGTCTGCTTGCCGGCAATGCCTACCGAGCCTTTCGGCACGATCTGCCGTGGAGACTGCAGTCTCGGGGTTTCAAGCCTTACGTCCATGCCTCCCAGGTAAGGGAAACCGATAGTGAACCCTATCATGTAGATGAGGTAATCCCTGCCGGAGTGGATGCTTATCACCTCATCGCTGCTAAGCCCCGTGTGCTCAGCCACGAATCTTAGGTCAGGGCCGAACTCCCCCCCGTAGCAGACCGGAATCTCTGTGACCATCGCCTTCGACCGGACCTCAGATGCCGTCGAGGCTAGGGCTTTGCCGATGCTGTCCAGGGCCTCCGAAGGCCCCACGGCATTATTATCGTAGATGACCAGAAGCTCGTTATATGAGCTGACCATGTCTGTGACCCATGGCATGCCCAGAGCCTCTATCGCAAGGCGGGCATGCCTTACCTCGCCTGCCACTGCGGGTGAGATCTCTTCTTTGAACCTGATGACCACGGAATCGTCGGAGGCATGTGCTATGAGCAGATGTCCCATTCTCCCCACCTAAGCTCCGTATATGAACTCCTGGATCTTATCGTCCGGTATGTCTCCCACGAACATGTGCCCTGGGCTGTGTGTGATCATTATCTCCGGTTTGGCCGACAGCGCCGCGGCCTGCGGAGTCACCCCGCAAGCCCAGAACACCGGCACTTCGCCCGGGTTCACTGTCACAGGGTCGCCGAAATCCGGCCTGCCGAGGTCCTCAATACCGATGCCGGCGGGGTCTCCTATATGCACAGGAGAGCCGTGTACAGCGGGAAGCGCAGCTGTTATCTCTACCGCCCTTGCAACAAGCCTCCCTGGCACCGGCCTCATGCTGACTACCATAGGTCCGTGGAACGCTCCTGCCGGACGGCACTGCACGTTGGTTATGTACATGGGCACGTTCGTTCCCATCTCTATGTGCCTTACCGGCACTCCGCCCGCAATCAGCCTTCGTTCGAAGGAGAAGCTGCAGCCGATGAGGAAGTAAACGAAATCGTCCTGCCAGAGCTCCGTTATGTCGTACGGCTCCTCCGTCTTGACTCCGTTTCTGTACACCCTGTATCTGGGTATGTCGGTCCTGATATCAGCTCCATCGGCTATGAACCTGGTTAGGTATTCGCCCTTGCCGCCCACCTCGATTATCGGGCAGGGCTTCGGGTTCCTCATGCAGAACAGGAGGAAGTCGTATGCGAGCTTGCCGGGCAGCACGGCGAGGTTCGCCTGTACGAAACCCTCTGCCATGCCGGAAGTCTGCGTACCCAGGAGCCCCTTTCTGGCAGCAAGTCGGACCTGCTGAGGGGTCGACTTCGAGTAATCGGTCATTTGCCGGCACCTCCGAGGACTTCATTCAATGGCGCTATCCTTACGCCGAGCGCTTCAATAGACTTTCTTATGTCTGCGGCAAGGACTGCCGCACCTTCGGTGTCTCCGTGAAGGCAGATGGTTGTGATCTCAAGCTCTATGGCATTTCCGTCGACGCCCAGGACTACCCCCTCCGATGCCATGCGTACAGCCCTTTCGACTACTCTCTCCCTATCGTGGATCACAGAACCAGGGATTGCCCTAGGCACCAGGGTGCCGTCAGGATTGTAAGCCCTGTCCGCAAAGGCCTCCGAGGCTGCCCTCAGCCCCATGTCCTTCGCGACTCTTATCATAAGGGAATTCGCAAGGCCTACCAGGATCAGACCGGGATCGAACGATTTCACGGCCTTTGCCACTGCCGCGGCCGCCTCTTCATCCTTCGCCGTCCTGTTATATAGGGCTCCGTGCGCCTTGACGTGGCTTAGCTTTAAGCCCTCCGCCCTGGCGAAGCCGTCTAATGCGCCGACCTGGTAAAGGACGTAGTCTTCTATCTCCTCGGCCGTAGCGGACATCTCCCGCCTTCCGAACCCCTGCATGTCAGGGTATCCCGGATGGGCTCCCGGGTTTACGCCAAGCTCCTTGCATATTGCCATCGTCCGCCTCATCGTGCCAGCATCTCCTGCATGGAAGCCACAGGCGATATTTGCGCTGGTCACCGATTCGAGCACCATCCTGTCGCATCCTTTAGAGAATGCGCCGAACGACTCCCCCACATCGCTGTTTAGGTCTATTACCCTCATCGAACATCCCTCCGAAAGGCTTGCGGCCGGCAAGATCCAAGGGTCATCGGGCCGACGCTCTTGTTGATCCGGTTGCTAAAGGGGGGCTTGACGCCCCCTACCTCTGGATCGCGAATTTTCCCTGCTGGTAAGTGCCCAGCTTGAAGCCCTTTATCGTGAAAATTACATTCACAGCTCTGATGTTGATGTCCGGGAAGTACCTGTTAACCCACCCCAAAACGACTTCTCCCGCCTCGATGTATGCCAGGCTCAGCTCTGCGTCGGATATCAAGAAGCTGCTACCCCCAGTGTGCACAGGCCAGGAATCCTGCACGGCGGTATCCACGAAGACGTCAAGCGAAAGGGAGTTCAGATACGCCCTCACGCTTTGCCTTACAAGCTTAGATGTCAGAGAACCAGTGTTGTTGTAGTAGGCAGTCAGCTGAAGCGCGCCCAGCTCTCCCTTCGTCATCGTGACTTCGGTGTTAAGCTGGTCGCTTAGGTAGAAGTACTTGTTGGCGGCATAAGCAGCCCCGGCTAGCACCAGTATCGCCATCAACGCAGCAGCGGCCTTACGAGCGCTCATAGGCGCACCTCCTCCCTACTTCCTGTACCTGCCGAGGTTCAGGCATGCTCCGACATTTGCGTTTTTCTTCACCACAGGCACAATGAAGCCCTCCACGTCAGTAAGAAGGGTCGCAACGCCGGGTCCGTGGCCGGCGAGCAGGCAGTCGCTGTGCACAACCACGCCTATTGTCACCGCTCCGGTGAGGAATGACCTTCCGAACCTGTTGTCGGCGTCGGTAATTGCTACTATGTCTCCGAACTTCAGCTTGTCTATTCCTAGCTCGGCCACAAGCTTCCTGTCAGTCGTCGTGATGTCGTAGTCTCCGCTATAGCAGTTGCTGGTACCTATGCCGGAGCCCATGAGCTTCGCCGGCACGGTGACTGCCACGGGGACGTGCAGCTTCCCGCCCTTTTCGGTGATGCCCATCCTGTCAAGAAGGTCCGGATCGAGGTTCATGGCCTTCACGCTTGGGTAATCCGTAAGCTCAAGCCCCTGCCCATAACCTTTCACCAGGACCTTGTCGTCGATGCAGAGCTTCTCCATGACATCCTGCGGGAAGTCGATCATCACATGCTCGATTCCTCCGTGATGGCCTACTACAACGCCTTCTGCGCCTTTGGCATCGCCGGAGACCACCCTTGCCTTGTTGCCGACGCATGCATATGTATTGTATCCTGCGTTCCTGCCCTCCGAGCGCTTGTCAATGTCCGCGCAGGTTGACACTCCGGGTTCGACATGGTCGCCAGCCCAGCCGAAGCAGGGGTCACCTACAAGCACGTTGTAGGTAATGCCTCCTGTGCCGGGCAATATGAATGGTTCCCCCTCCGCCGACACGCGGTAGGCCAGCCTTGTAACCGGGGCAGCCACCGCCCCCTGGACGCTTATCATCACTACCTTGTCTCTATTTGTCTTAATCATCCTGTGCACCTCGCATTGTACTTATCTTCACACAATAGGCTGAACCAGCCCTTTACCGTCTCTTTCTATTATAAACGCACTTCCGAAAAAATATCAGCTTGGATATAATTAGGTGTATACAGAATACAAAAGGGAGGCGTTGACATGCAATCGGCTTTCGACTCGAGCATAGACAGGATTAAGTGCTCGAAGCTCTACTACAATCTCTCGGCACCGCTGCTCTTGGAGCACGCCCTGGCAGCCGGAGAGGGCTACCTTTCATCTACCGGGGCGCTTGTGGTAAGCACCGGCAAGTACACGGGAAGATCGCCCAACGACAAGTTCGTAGTGGAAGAGGAGACGACGAAGCACGAGATAGCATGGGGGAAGACCAATTCAGCGATTAGCGAGGAGAAGTACGAGAAGATCCTTGCAAAGGTCCTTGCTTATCTGGAGGACAAGCCGGTATACGTATCCGACTCCTTCTGCGGCGCCGACCCCCGGCATACCCTTCCTGTGCGTTTCATCAATCAGTATGCCTGGCAGAACCTGTTCGTTAAGCAGCTGTTCATTAGGCCCGAAGCCGAACAGCTCAGGGGCTTCAAGCCCGGATTCACCGTAATCGCCGCGCCCGGTTTCCTCTGCGACCCGAAGGTTGATGGCACGAACTCGGAAGCATGCGTGCTCCTCAACTTCAAGAGGCGCATAGTAGTCATCGCAGGAAGCCAGTACGCAGGCGAGATAAAGAAATCGATCTTCACTGTCATGAACTATCTCATGCCCAAGTCAGACGTGTTCTCGATGCACTGCTCGGCCAACAAGGGCGCATCTGGTGACACCGCGCTTTTCTTCGGGCTTTCGGGCACCGGCAAGACCACGCTTTCCGCTGACCCCAACCGTAGCCTTATAGGAGATGATGAGCACGGCTGGTCCAAGGAGGGCATCTTCAACTTCGAGGGCGGCTGTTATGCCAAGATGATCAAGCTCTCAAAGGAGAAGGAGCCCCAGATATGGGAGGCGATAAAGTTCGGAGCGGTGCTTGAGAACGTAGTGACCGACAAGGAAAGCAGGCTGGCCGATTTCAACTCCGAGGCGCTGACTGAGAACACCCGCGGCGCGTACCCTCTGGATTACATCCCTGGTGCTGTGACCCCCAGCGTGGGCGGACATCCGAAGTCGGTCATATTCCTTACGGCGGACGCCTTCGGGGTACTGCCTCCGGTCGCGAAGCTTGACCCTAGCATGGCAAGCTACCACTTCATGAGCGGTTATACATCGAAGCTGGCCGGGACGGAGCGCGGGATTGTGGAGCCGCAGACTACTTTCTCCAGCTGCTTCGGCGAACCGTTCCTTCCCCTCTCCCCCGTAAGGTACGCAGAGATGCTGGCAAGCCGCGTAAGGGAGCACGGCTCCACCGTATGGCTAGTGAACACCGGCTGGTCGGGCGGCCCTTACGGCGTAGGAAAGAGGATGGACATCAACCTGACTAGGGCGATAATCACTGCGATACTGGACGGCTCTCTGTGCAAAGTGAAGTTCCACCTGCATCCCGTGTTCAACGTCTGGGTGCCGGAGCAGTGCAACGGCGTGCCCTCGGAGCTTCTCGACGCAAGGAACACCTGGGCTGACAAAGAGGCATATGATAGGACTGCCAAGGACCTTGCAGCTCGTTTCATCAAGAACTTCGCTAGGTTCACCGACGCGACCGCCGAGATCATCGCCGCTGGTCCAAAGGCCTGACCATAAGAGGCATCCCAAGAGGGCCCCGGTTCTATCCGGGGCTCTCATCTTTTATCCCGATATGTTAAGATTCTCGAAAAGGAGGGTGCATGAACATAAGGAAATCATTAGCATTTTCGCTTGCTGTCGTCTTTGCCCTAACATCAGCAGCTCTCGCATTCGGCTCACCTGTTGTGCGTCAACCAAGGCCTTATCTTGACCTTGGGCAGCTCTTCAGCTATTCCTCATGGCCTTCAGGTTCGTTGCAGCCTTTGCCTGAGATAGAGGACGCAGCTGAGGCGATGGGGCTTCAGTATTACGACAGGATATCGGACATGAACGGCTTCGCAGCACTGGAGGGCGCGCCCTTCATGCTTCCCTGCTGCATACCAGGCTCAACCGGTGCCAAGGAGCATCTTCTTGGCATCTATCTCCTTGAGGAGACTCAGAATCAAAGGCAGGTCGCATCCGGCCTGATGGTCGTCTCCTCCGGTTACTGCAGCCTCGCCCGATCCTCCGGGGACTTTGCGGAGGCTCTCGTCAAAGCCGAGCTTATCAGAGGCTTCAATGCCAACTACACAAAGCTGTATGAAGATATTCTGAGGGCTATGGTTGTCGCCCATTACAGGTGGTATTCGGGCTATTCCTCAGGAGAGCAGGCATTCCTCATGTCGCAGCCTCTCGGCTTGGACTACGCCCTGATCGTAAATCCCGGGGAGCTTACCATGAAACTCGTATGGCCGGCCAGCTCCACCACGGCGGAAACCATGGCCGAGATGACGAAAGCGTACGTGGAGTTCACAGATGCGGATCCTCTCGGAATACGCAGCACTGTCTCCAGCAATTACAACGCCCTGGCCCTGGCAAGCCAAAGGCTCGCGGAGGGCTGCGACACATCGTTGCCTACGGCAGGAAGCACCTGAGACTTCTGATGAGGCGGCCGTGGGCCGCGACAGATGGCAAGTGGCTGCAACTGTAAGGTTGCAGCCACTTGCACTTATTTTGGAGTACTGCACCTACTTGTTGCTGCAGCCTCTTACCTTCCCTGGGAATGCGTCAGAGTGGCGCTTGGCAATCGACATGGCAAGCTCATCGATAGACTTCATGCCCTCGCTGTCGGGAAGCCCCTTGATCATCACGGGTGGAAGAAGCTCAGCCGACGACAGGTTCCCAAGAAGCGACGCTATCACCTCAGGAGTCTTCCCGCCCCAGCCATAGGAGCCGAGGACGGCAAGAAGCTTCGCTTTAGGCTTCAGCGCGTTCGCAAGGGCGACGGCTGAGATCACTGCGGGATGTGGGCCGACAAGCACCGTAGGCGTCGCTATCACTATCGTATGGGCATCTACAAGCTCTATTGCTATCTTGCCTAGGTCAGCGCCCAGAAGTTCCACCCTGGCTACACTGACTCCATGTTCAGAGAGCCTGTCTGTAAGCCTTTCCACCATCGCCTTCGTGCTGCCGTGCATGGTCACATCAAGGATAAGAGCGAGATTCTCAGGTCCCTTGTTCAGCCACTCTGCGTACAATCCGATCACGAATTCGGGCGAAGTCCAGCAAGGACCATGGCTCGGGCAAATGACCTTGACTCCCAATGCCTTCACCTTCTCCAGGTTCTTCCTGACAAGCGGGGCGAACGGCATCATGATCTCAGCATAGTACCTCTTGCAGGGCTCTTTGTATGTCTCAAGCTCCCTGCAGGTGAAGACCTCGGAGGAGGCTATATGCGAGCCGAACATGTCGCAGGAGAACAGCAGCGCCTCCTCGACAAGATACGTAAGCATGGTCTCTGGCCAGTGCACGAACGGCGCATATACGAACTTAAGCGTGCAGTCGCCCAGGCTTATCTGCTCCCCATCCCTAACCACCCTGATCTTGCCCTCCGGCGTATGCAGATGGGTCATTATCAGGTCCTTGGCCTTCTCCGAGCAGAGCACTGTCGCCTCGGGGTGCATCCCGAGCACTACATTAAGGCTTCCGCTGTGGTCCTGCTCGGCATGGTTCACCACGATGTAGTCGATCCTGCTCTCGCCTGAGATCTTTTCCATGAACTCGCTCGTGAACTTGGGGTCGACTGTATCGATCAGCACTGTCGATGCGCTGCCCTTCACGATGTAGGAGTTGTAGCTCGTTCCGTCAGGAAGGGGTATCAGCGAATCGAATAGCCTGCGGTCCCAGTCCTGCGATCCAATGTAATCCACCCTGTCAGATATCTTCACCCTGGTTGCCAAGTATAAGCACCTCCAAAATCAAGCCCCCAGCGAGGAGGCGTTTCTCATGAACTCCATATAGAAGCTTATCATCGTGCGGTAGCTCTCGACAGGAATCCTCTCGTTGATGCCGTGCACGCCCGCAGATACCTCCTGAGGAAGCTCGACAGGCACGAACCTGAATACGGCATCGCACATGTCCGCGTAATGCTTCGTGTCCGTCCCTCCGGTAAGGACGGCCGGAAGAATGGCCGCGCCAGGGAATCTGGCTTCAATTAGGGCAGCAAGAAGGCCATAACGCTCGTCATCCAGTTTAGCCTGCCTGGAAGGGGGAATCTGCACGCCTATCTGCGTTACCTTGACCCTGCTGTCTGCTATCACCCTAATAAGCTCATCCATCACCGTCGAAGGGTCCTGACCGAAGCCGGGCCTGGTATTCACCACTGCCTCCGCGTGAGCCGGGATCACATTGTCCTTGACGCCGCAATTCATCATCGTGACGACTGCAGTCGTTCTGGTGAGGCTGCCTACATGAGGATCCGATGAGAGCCATGACCTCACGAACGGCCCTGTTATCCAGAGGTTCGCCAATGCTAGCCTCTTCCAGAATCCCATATAGGGCCCCGCTGAAGCCAACAGGCTGCCGAAGGGGCCTCCTATGTCCGCTTTGAAGACATGGGAGTTCACTTTATCGCACGCTCTTATCAGAAGAGCCGGGGCGTTCGCCTTGGATGGGCGCGATGAATGGCCTCCATGCACATCCACCTCCAGCTTGAAAGAGGCATAGCCCTTCTCGGCCACGCTAATTATCGCCTCTTTCCCGCTTTCTGTGAAGATGCCGGGCGAATCGACCCTTCCTCCTTCATCCAGTATCATGTACAGCCTGGTCCCCTCAGCCCTTAAAGCATCGGCTATGCTGGCCGCCCCGTACATACCTCCGGTCTCCTCGTCATGCCCGAAAGCGAAAAGGAGGGTCCTCTTCGGGGTGAACCCCTCCTTTAGAAGGGCTTCTGCTGATTCCAGCAGGCCAAGCACCACGTTCTTGCAGTCAAGCGCGCCCCTGCCCCATATGAAGCCGTCCTCCGCTTCGCCGGAGAAGGGCCCGTGATCCCACTGCCCGATAGTGCTCTCCTCTACAGGGACGACATCAAGATGGCCCATCATAAGGACCGGTTCCAGTCCTGTATCGCTTCCATTCCATCTCAGAAGCAGCGAGTAATCGTTGTGCAAGCTTACCTTCATCGCGCCAAAGCAGAGAGGGAAGCTCTCCTTAAGGTGCCTGTGCAGCTTCATGAGCTCATCTGATGGAGGTTCACCGCCGCCTTTGAGGTTTACGGTAACGGCCCTCAACGCTCCGGCAAGCCTTTCCTCCGCCCCTTCGGGGCATACGGATGCCTGCTGATCCGCCAGCTTTGGGACCTTGAGCTTCTTCGGCTCGTACAATGCGGCTCGAACCAGCATAGCCGAGAATGTGAGCCCGATCAAACCTAGGATGATGAGGGCGGCGTCAACCATCATGTTCTCAATCCTCCCGCCTTCTCTATAGCTTCGGCCAGGACCTGTTTTGTGGTCTTGAAGTGAAGCTTCACGAAGCGTGCAAGCCCGCCCTGTCCGTATCTTGCCGTAATGTCTATGGCAGTCTCCGCCACCTTGGGGCTTGATGCCCCCTTCGGCAGGTCCATACCCGCTTCTACGGAAAGAGCCTTCATCGCTCTGACAAACTCGGCCCTGGCCATGATGGAGGCCGCCGCAACGGCCGCGTCCTCTTCTGCTCGGGGCATCTGCACCAGCTTGATGGCGCTTCCCCTTTTCATCAGAGCGTTATTGAGGAATGCCTCATCGCCGAACTGGTCGGATATGGCTATCCTGCAATCGGGGCATCTATCCAGCACGTTCTCCATCGCCCTTGAATGACCCCAGGCAAGAAGCCTGTTGAGATTCTTGATCCTGTCGTAAAGCTCGTTGTACTTCTGCGGGCCGATCCTTACGACCGAGTAGGGGCACCTGCCCGATATCTCCTTCGCCATCCTCGCTATGCTCGCGTCAGTAAGCTTCTTCGAATCCCTAACTCCGATACCTTTTAGGAAGGGCTCGTCTTCGGGTCCTACTAATACTGCAGCTATCACTAGGGGACCGAAGTAGTCCCCCTTCCCCGATTCATCTATGCCGATTCTGGTTTCACCGTCGAATGCGCTCAATCGTTCACTCCTATTTCCTGAAGGCGGCCCATGCGATCTTGCCTTCCCTGTCGGCCTTGATAAGCTCCTTGCCCATGAAGGTAGCGCCGACCGCGGCACAGCCAGTGCATGCCATGCACCGTATGCACACCCCGCTTGAGGGCTCCTTATGTATCTCCATATCCATCGGGCAGACGCTCTTGCACGCGCCGCATGAGATGCACCTCGAGCCCACCTTCATCTGAAGGGCGGACACCCTGTTGAAGGGCGAATAAATGGCTCCCAGAGGGCACAAGAACCTGCAGAAGG
>CAZNZD010000044.1:0-12682 GCA_964577435.1 uncultured Clostridia bacterium | reverse complement strand
CTGGGATACCTTCGGCGCCAACTTCACAATCAAGTTCTAATCAGCGCATTAGAGATGAAGGGCTCCTTCGGGAGCCCTTTTTTATTTCTGTCAATCGACAATCCAGTTTTCTCTCTTCTGCAGGTCGGCTTGCAAATGCATCCTCCGTATGGAAGAATTGATTAAGGTCCGGGAGGGATGGATTGATGAAGGTAATCGGCCTTACTGGAAGGAGCGGTTCCGGAAAAACAACTCTTGCTTATGCACTAGGGAGGCTTGGTGCTGTCATCCTTGATGGAGACAGGATAGCCGCTGAGCTCATGCTTCCTGGCAGCCGCATCTTGCACAGAGTAATCGATGCATTTGGGTATGATTACCTTACGCCTTATGGGCATCTGGACAGGAAAAGCCTCGGAAAGCTAGTCTTTTCTGACGAGGGAGCACTAAAGAGGCTGAATTCTATAGTGCATCCAGCATTCAGGGAGAGAATCGCAGCTATCCTGGAGGACCTGAGAAGAAGCGACAGGAAACCCGCCTTGGCTGTCCTTGATGCGGCTGTCCTTTACGAGGCAGGGCTGGATTCACTCTGCGACATGGTCGTGGCAGTTATATGCGAAGAGACTACCATGACGGATAGGATCTCGCGAAGGGAAGGCATAAGCAAAGAGGCCGCCCTGGCAAGGATCACCGCACAGAGAACATCAAGGAGTGACCATGAGTTGCTCACAAAGGCGGACATAGTAGTGCTCTCAAGGCGAGATGCACGGGAGATGGACGCCTGGGCTGAACGGATAGTCAGAATCGCCGGAGGATCGTAGATGTCAAAGGAAAAAATAAACGGCAAGCGCCCGATATATGGCCTGCTCGCGTTCAGGGCCATTGTAGTCGTGATAATCGCAGCATTCTTCCTGTCGGGGCTTCCCAACAGGATAACCTATCCGAAACTGCATTGGGATACGGCAAAGCAGTACGCTGGGGCCTTCGGGATAGACCCTTACCTGGTCATGTCCCTCATGAAAGTCGAGAGCAACTTCAGGGTCAACGCCAAGTCCAAAAGCGGCGCCATAGGACTCATGCAGGTCATGCCCGACACGGGCAGATGGGTAGCAGGAGTGCTTGGCACCGGAAGCTACTACGACAACATGCTCCTTGACCCTGATTTCAATATCATGATCGGCTCATGGTATATAGACCACCTGCTTGAGAGCTACGGGGAGCCGGCCGCAGCCATCGCCGCTTACAACGGAGGCATGGGCAACGTCGATGCATGGCTCGCCTCGGGCACCTGGTCGGGGAAGGCGGAGGAAGTCAAGGACATACCTTTCAAGGAGACCAGCGACTTCGTCAATAAGGTCATGAATGCGTGGTACATGTACGCGAGGACCTACGGAGCAGTCAAATGACGTATGCAAGCCTGCATATCTTTGATGCTTCCTCTGTGAATCCATCTTCAGAAAGTGTATAATTTCTTTAGTTTTATTGTCCAAATCACCTTTGGGGGATAAGAATGTCGACTTCAAAGCACATTTCGACGTTGAAGGAAGTAAAGGATTTCGACCCCGGCAAGGGCAGAGGGTTGTTCTCCGCAACGCATGATGAGATCAGGAGCGGGCTTACGACCGACGTATATTTCGTGAAGACCAAGGAGATACTAGCCGACATGGGCCTTGGCGATACCATAGTGACCGCGGAGGTATTCCCACGCGAGGATGGGATAATCGCAGGAGTACCCGAGGTGCTGGCCCTATTTGCGGACATGGAGCTTGAGGTCTGGGCCCTCCCTGAGGGACAGGGCTTCAAGGCCAAGGATACCGTGATGAGGATAATTGGCAAGTACTCAGACTTCGGGATATACGAGACGGCGCTTCTTGGCATACTCGCCAGCTCCTCCGCCTGGGCGACCGCCGCCCGCGACATAAGGCAGGCTGCGGGTGCGAAGACATTCATCAGCTTCGGGGCGAGGCATCTTCACCCGGCGGTGGCTCCCGTGATGGAGCGCGCTGCCATAGTGGGTGGAGCCGATGGTGCCAGCTGCATATTAGGTGCGAAGCTTATGGGCACGGAGCCCAAGGGGACCTGCCCGCACGCGGTGTTCCTGGTGGCCGGCGACACAGTGTCCGTCGCAAAGAGGTACGACGAGATAATGCCATCCTCCGAGGCAAGGATAATCCTCATAGACACGTTCAAAGACGAGGCCGAGGAGGCTCTGAATGTGGCCAGGGCGCTCGGGAGGAAACTCCTGGGCATAAGGCTTGACACTCCCGGGGAGCGCGGCGGGGTGACGCCGGGGCTCGTCAAGGAAGTAAGGGCGAGGCTCGACCAGGCTGGGTTCAGCCATGTGCAGATCCTCGTTTCCGGAGGCTTGAGCCCCGACAGGGTGAGGCTTCTGTCCGAAGCAGGCGCCGATTCGTTCGGAGTGGGCAGCTACATCTCGGCCGCAAAGCCGATAGACATGACGATGGACATCAAGGAGATAGCGGGAAAGGCGATAGCAAAGAGGGGAAGGATACCCGGGCGCATTGAGAATCCCGGGCTCGTTCGCTTCATATAAAAGACCGGAGGGAGATCGATGGCGGAAAGACTGCTTGAGGTTGAGGACCTCAGGACATACTTCTACACCGAAGACGGTGTGGTTCCGGCGGTAGACGGGATAAGCTTCACGCTGGATAAAGGCAAGACACTGGGCATAGTCGGCGAATCAGGCTGCGGCAAGAGCGTGACATCCCTATCCGTCATGAGGCTCATCGCAAGCCCCCCCGGCAAGATCGTATCGGGAAAGATAAGCTTCGAGGGGAAGGACCTCCTCAAGATATCCGAGAAAGAGATGCGCAAGGTGCGCGGCAACGAGATATCCATGATATTCCAGGAGCCCATGACCAGCCTAAACCCGGTGTTCACCATCGGCGACCAGATCTGCGAGGCGATCCTTCTTCACCAGAAGGTAACCAAGAAGCAGGCCAGGCAGCAGGCGATAGAGCTTCTGAAGAAGGTCGGCATCCCTTCCGCGGAGAAGAGGGTCGACGACTATCCCCATCAGATGTCGGGCGGCATGAGACAGAGGGTCATGATAGCCATGGCGCTTTCCTGCAACTCCAAGCTGCTCATCGCGGACGAACCCACAACGGCATTGGACGTCACCATCCAGGCCCAGATCCTGGACCTCATGAAGAAGGTCAGGAACGACTTCAGGGCCTCCATAATGCTCATCACCCATGACCTGGGCGTGGTCGCCGACCTGGCCGACGACGTCATAGTCATGTACGCCGGCAAGATCGTCGAAAAGGCAGCCGTAAGGCACATATACAAGAACCCGAAGCATCCTTACACACAGGGGCTGTTGGGATCCATACCCAAGCTCAACGAGGTGAAGGAGAGGCTTCATGTAATCGAGGGCACTGTCCCGAACCCCTTCTGCATGCCCGAAGGATGCAGGTTCAACCCCAGGTGCCGTTACGCTAAGGACATCTGCATACAAAAGCAGCCGCCCCTTCTTAAGGTAGAGGAAGATCACGAGGCGGCCTGCTGGATGCTGACCGACTACAAGGAAACGGCGCCCTCGGGCAAGGAGGTATAGCGATGTCCACGACACCTCTTCTCAAAGTAGACAACCTCGTAAAGCACTTCCCCATTACAAGGGGCTTGCTGAAGAAGAAGCAGGTCGCGGCTGTGCGCGCCGTAGACGGCATCTCCTTCTATGTGAACAAGGGAGAGACGCTGGGCCTTGTAGGTGAGTCCGGATGCGGCAAGTCGACTACCGGTAAGGTGATAATCAGGCTTGAGGAGCCCACATCGGGCACCGCCGAGTTCGACGGCCAGAAGATATTCGACCTGTCCAGGGAGCGCATGCGCGAAGTGAGGAGAAACCTGCAGATGGTCTTCCAGGACCCCTACGCGTCGCTGAACCCCAGGATGCAGGTCGGGGAGATCATAGCCGAGCCTCTCATCGTCCACAACCTAGTAAGCGGCAAGGACAGGGAGAGCAGGGTGGTGGAGCTTCTTGAGACCGTCGGCCTGAACGCCACACACGCAAGGCGCTACCCGCACGAGTTCTCTGGAGGGCAGAGGCAGAGGATAGGAGTGGCGAGGGCGCTTGCGGTGGACCCGCAGATGATCATATGCGACGAGCCGGTCTCCGCGCTGGACGTGTCGATACAGGCACAGGTAATAAACCTCCTGCAGGACCTGCAGAAGAAGATGGGGCTCACTTACCTGTTCATAGCCCACGACCTGTCCGTGGTCAAGCACATATCCAACAGGATCGCAGTCATGTACCTCGGCAAGATAGTCGAGATGTGCTCCAAGGACGCGCTGTTCGCATCGCCGCAGCACCCATACACTGAAGCGTTGCTGTCCGCGATTCCAGTGCCCGACCCCGACTACACCAAGAACCGCATAATCCTCGAGGGTGACGTGCCTTCGCCGATATCGCCGCCGTCGGGCTGCAGGTTCCACACCCGTTGCCGATACGCGATGGATATCTGCAAGGTGGAGGAGCCTCAGTTCGTGGACCTGGGTGGAGCGCACTTCTGCGCATGCCACCTAAGGAAGCCTGCAAAGGCCTAATATCCTGTTGACAGCCACGAGGCGCATATAGGATAATCTTTTTTGCAGTCAGTATTGCGGGAATGGCGGAACTGGCAGACGCGTACGTTTGAGGGGCGTATGGTTTACACCGTGTGGGTTCAAGTCCCACTTCCCGCACCAATATCAGGAAGGCCGGAAGGCCTTCCTTTTTCGTTGCGCCCGTAAAAGAATGGACGGCCGTTTGCGCGGCCGTCCATCATGAAAGCGCTGTCTTGCCCTTAGATCTTCTCGTGGATCTTCTCGAGGGTCATAAGCAGGGAGTTGGCCTCCTCGTCGCTCAGGTAATGGAAGAAGTCCTTGGTCTCCGCCGTCATCGTGCTGTTGATCTTTCCGAGGACGTCGCTGCCCTTGCCGGTGAGCTTCACCAGGCAAAGGCGCCTGTCGGTCTCGCCGGGCTTCCTCTCTGCGATTCCCTTCGCCACGAGCCTGTCGACTACGGCGGTGGCGGCGTTGGGTGCCACGGATATAGACTTAGCTATCTGCTTCATCGTCTTATAGCCGTCGTTTCCGATAGCGCCTATGGTCCTCGCCTCGCCGAGGGTTAGATCGCCCATGCTCTTATCAAGGGCCTTCTTCACATAGGACTTCTCTATCTTATCCGATACTTTCATGATGAGTCCGATGATCTGCTGAGAATCAGGTGTCTGCATTTTCAACCTCCTTAATATTCTACCTATGACATAATATCAGAAACAAATTGCATTATCTCGATATTCTTGCATTTGTATCTGCGATAGAACATTAGTTAATTGGCATTAACTTCACAAAGGCAGGAATCCGTACATGAGCAGTAGAATTGAATATAGCTAGGAGGAGAAAATGGACACATCAACAGACGCACGCCAGAGGGCGGAGGATATATTCGAATGCAGGCTCGAGGTAGGCGGCTCCCCGCAGTATGAAGCCGAAGCCGCGGTCTCGGCGGATTCCCTCGTCATCAGGCCGACGGGGGCCAAGGCTATGCACCTTGAGCCAAGGCATGTATCGTCGCTTGATATCGGGGCTACCGACCTGAGGCTTCAGACAACTATGGGACCAATAAGGCTCTTCATGCTCGGCAGAAGGTTCGACAGGGCTGCTGAGCTCATATCCAGGTGGTACGAGAAGGGGAAGCTCGCCGACAGCCTCATGCCAGAGAAGCCGGAGGAGACCTTCGACGAGGTCCAGTACGAGCTGTCGAGGAAGGGCAAAAGGCAGGGCGTAGTCAGGCTGTACTCAACCTTCGCCTCGGTGACCGATGCGAAGAACGGGCATGCAAGGCGGATACCGTATTCGTATATAAGGGACATCCTGGATGAGGGCCTGTCTGTGAACATCAGGATGCTGAAAGGCCCGGACATAGCCGTCTCGATGCTGGGGCGAAGGAAGGATGCCCTTATAAGAAGGGTGGCCGAGCTGAGGCGGGGGCTTTCATCGGGCCTTGCGGCAGCAATCGGCGCGATGGTGGGCATAGATTCTGAAAGCGGGCTTAAGATGCTGGGGGAGTGCCTTCCGGACGGCAGGGGGGTTGTCATGCCCGCGCTTGAGGGCAAGTCCGCCGAGATAGCGGCGGCGATATCGGGCTTCCTTGCAGCAAGCAGGGTGGGACCTCTCATGGCTGCAGCAGACGAGATAGCCGTCGGCGCCAAGAAGGGCCTTATGGGCGAGCTTGACGGGGACTATCTGTGGATAGTGGCCAGAATCGGCTCTATCGCCGTCTTCGACGCGGTATCAGCGGAGCTGGAGTCATCGAGGGCAGCATACGTGTTCAGCTGCGACGGGGGAGTGTTCCCTGGCTTCATCGATGATCTGAGCTGGGGTCTGACCAGCATCGGATTCAGGCGCGAGCCTCTTTACCTATCGGACGAGAAGCTTAAGGCGCCGGGCTATGAGAGCTACCTGCAGGCGCTTGAGGACGTAGCCGAGTTAAGGCGGCTGAGGCAGCAGCTTGCTTCAAGGGTGACCCATTCGGGGGAGGATTCCTGGGTGTCCAGGATACTGAAGATGGCAGGCAAGCTTCCGGAGGTGGACTGATGGCATTCTATAAGCATTTCTGCATGTACTGCGACAAGCTCATACCGGGCGATTCGAACATCTGCCCTTTCTGCGGCGCGGACGACCCTTTCTCCGTCAGGTGCGCCAAGTGCAGGTCGCCCCTGGAGAAGGGCTACTCCAGATGCCCGTCATGCGGGCTGGACCTCAAGGTCGAGTGCCCGAAGTGCAAGGCGATGGTGGCCTCATATGTCAGGCAGTGCCCCGAGTGCGGGGAATCGCTGCTTGCCACGTGCACCAATGCGAAGTGCGGCAACAGGCAGCTTTACACGATAACCGAGTGCATCAGATGCAGAAGCAGGGTTTCCAGGTAAGGAGGTAGGTTCAGGTGCCCATGCAGTCATTCACGAGGAATTACGAGGACAACAGCACAGAGGCCGGGTTCCAGTTCACATTCTACTGCGACAAGTGCAACGACGGGTTCAAGACGAAGTTCATAGAATCCCAGACTTACAGGAAAGGTTCGATGCTAAGGGGAATAACCCGCGGCATCTCGATAGGCACATCCCTTCTGGGAAGGGGAGGCAACCTCAGCTGGAGCCTCGAAAGGGGAGCGGATGTGATCTCAGAGAGGTTCCACGGGATGTCGCCCGAATGGCACAAGGAGCACGAGAGCGCCTTCGAGCTTGCAATGAACGAGGCGAAGGGCCACTACAACAGGTGCCATAAGTGCCGCAGCTGGGTGTGCGAGGCGGACTTCAACGAGGAGGAGGGCCTTTGCACCGAGTGCGCACCGAGGCTAAACATCGAAGTCGCCGCTGCGAAGTCAAGGAAGATGGTGCAGGACATTGAGGAGAAGGCCCAGGAGACCAAGGTCTTCGAGGGGAATATCGAATCCAAGGCGATAATCTGCCCCGAATGCGGCAAGCCGGTCACCCAGGGCAAGTTCTGCGGCAACTGCGGAGCTCGCGTGGTGATGGACACATGCCCGGCATGTGGCGCCAAGGCCCAGCCCGGAGCGCGATTCTGCAGCGAGTGCGGTGAGAGGTTCAAGTGACTTCGCAATCGCATGGAACTTTTTCCGAACTCGATCGTTCTATTAGGTGAGAGCGGACAAAGTGGATGCGAAACATGCGAATACCTCCCTTGAGGCGGGCAGCGAGCGGGGCTGCCCGCCTTTTATTATGCATACGGTGACAATAAATGCATAAAAGCGGTAAAATAAAGTTTGTAGTCATCAGCCCATCAGAGAGGAGTCCCGATATGGAGCTTAAGGAAGTCGTTATGCAGCTTTCGGACGCGTACGGCGTATCCGGGCACGAGGCCAACTCGGCAGAGCTGGTCAAATCCCTGTTCGCAGGCTTCGTGGACGAAGTCCGCGTAGACAGGATGGGAAGCGTCATAATGCTGAAGCGCGGCAGAAAGCCGGGCACGGCCAGGATAATGCTGGCAGCGCACTATGACGAGATAGGCATGATCGTGAAGCGCATCGAAAAGGGCGGGTTCATCAGGGTGACGCAGGTGGGCGGCATAGACCAGCGCATACTGCCCTCCATGGAGGTCACAGTGCACGGAAGGAAGGACATCCACGGGGTGTTCTCCGCATGCCCTCCGCACCTTCAGACCGACGAGGACAGGAAGAAGTCCTGGAAGATGGAGGAGCTAGTCATCGACTGCGGCTACTCGGAGGAGGAGCTCAGGAAGATAGTGCGCGTGGGAGACATAGTAAGCTTCAGGCGCAAGAGCATCGAGCTTCAGAACGGAAGGATAGCAGGCAAGTCGATGGACGACAGGGTATGCCTTGCAGCCATCTGGCAGTGCGCGTCGGAGCTAAGCGCCATGCAGCATGATGCGGACGTCTATTTCGTCGCCACCGTGCAGGAGGAGATAACCTACGGCGGGGGCTTTACCGCGACCTTCGGCATCATGCCCGACATCGGCATCGCAGTCGACGTAGGCTTCGGCACGATGCCAGGCGTCTCCGAGGAGGAGGGAAGCGCTCTCGGCGCAGGCCCTGACGCCGAGATGGCCCCGGACGTGAACCCTAAGGTGCTTGAGCTTATAAGAAAGACCGCGAAGGACCGCGGCATCAGCCTTCAGCTGCATGTGAGCGGAAGGCCCGGCGGCACCGACGCATTCCCCATGCAGGTCACAGGCGCCGGAGTGGCGACAGCCATCCTAGGCCTACCCGTGAGGAACATGCATACGAGCGTCGAGACGCTAGACATCGAGGACGTGAAGAACTGCGGCAGGCTGATGGCCCATTTCTGCGCGGCAGTCGACAGTAAGTTCAAGGAGGGATTGACATGCTGCTTGAAAGGCTGAGCATGATCGGTGGCCTGCCGGGGCGCGAAGGCGACGTAAGAGACGCCATCGCCAAGGAGATAATGGACCGCGCCGACGAGATCAGGGTGGACACGATGGGAAACCTCATCGCCCTGAAGCGCGGCCGCAAGGGCGGCGCAAAGGTGATGCTCGCGGCGCATATGGACGAAGTGGGGCTTCTTGTGAAGTCCGTGGACGCCAGCGGCCTTCTTAAGGTAACATCCATAGGCGGTGTGGACCCGAGAGTCCTCGTCTCCAAGTCGGTGCTGGTGGGAAGCCGCAAGCTTCCCGGAGTCATCGGGGCCAAGCCCATACACCTTCAGAGCAAGGACGAGCAGCAGAAGCCCATAGGGCTCGACTCGCTCTATGTGGACATCGGCGCAAGGAACAAGGAGGACGCCTCCCGCCTGGCAGAGCCCGGAGACCCGATAGTCTTCGACACCAAGTTCGAGAAACTGGGAGCGGGCAGGATAAAGGGCAAGGCGCTGGACGACAGGGTGGGCTGCGCCATAATGGCCGAAGCGCTCAAAAGGCAGCACGACTTCGACCTTTACTGCGCATTCACCGTGCAGGAGGAAGTAGGCCTAAGAGGGGCTCAGATCGCGGCATGGGGCATAGATCCGGACCTTGGCCTGGTACTTGAGGGTACAACTGCACACGACGTATTCCCGACCGAGGAGCACAACAGCTCCACATTCCTGGGACGCGGCCCTGTGATAGTCCAGATGGACGGAAGCATGTTCGCCGAGCCCAAGCTGGTCGCAAGGCTGGTCGAAGTCGCAGAGGCGAAGAAGATACCTTACCAGCACAAGACGACGATAAGCGGCGGCACGGATGCGGGCAAGATCCGCCATACGAGGTCAGGCGTGCCCGCGACGGCGCTCTCTGTGCCCTGCAGGTACATCCACTCTCCAGCGAGCGTGATAGACGAGAAGGATTTCAAAAACGCCGGGAAGCTGCTTGAAGCATTCCTGGACAGCATCGACGAAAGGGGACTGCCAAGATGAAGGAACTCATTGCGAAGCTGACCGAAGCTTTCGGCCCCTCGGGTGCCGAGAAGAACATAAGGGACATCATAAGCGGCGAGGTGGCGAAGCTGTGCGATGACTTCAAGGTCGACAGCATGGGAAACCTCATCTGCGTGAAGAAGCCGTCGAAGCCCAACCCCAAGTCCAGGAGGGTAATGATATCCGCCCATATGGACGAGATAGGGTTCGCGGCGATGCATATAGACGAGAAGGGCTTCATCCGCTTCTCAAACATCGGCGGGCACAAGCCACAGACGCTTATCGGCCAGAAGGTTGTCTTCGAAAACGGCACCGTAGGCTACTTCGGAGTCGAGAGGCTCGACAACCCCAACGACCTGGCATTCGGAAAGATGTTCATAGATATCGGAGCAAGAGACAGGGAGGATGCCCTGAAGAAGGTCAAAGTGGGCGACATCTGCGGATACGTCGGATACTTCTACGAAGCAGGCGAGAGGGCAATAAGCAAGAGCATGGACGACAGGGCTTGCTGCGCGCTCCTCATTGAGGCGATGAAGGCCGTTAAGAGCCCCAAGAACGAGCTCTACTGCGTATTCAGCACGCAGGAGGAGCTGGGATTAAGGGGGGCCAGGACGGCTGCTTACGGGATCGACCCCGAGATAGGACTCTCGCTTGACGTCACCGCAGCGGGCGACACGCCCAACAGCCCTCCCATGAACATGGAGCTGGGCAAGGGAGCCGCAATCAAGGCGAAGGACTCGGGCACCATTGCTCACCCCGGGATCAAGAACCTGCTTATCGAGCTTGCCGAGAGGAAGGGCATCTCCTATCAGATGGAGGTGCTCGACGGCGGCACGACGGACGCCGCCGCCATACAGCTTACAAGGATGGGAGTACCCAGCGGCACGATATCCGTCCCGACGAGGAACTTACACACCCCTGCCGAGATGATTGACATCAACGACTACGACGCAGCGCTTAAGCTTCTCATCGAGTTCATGAACGCGGACTTCTCACAGATATAGAAGACCCATCAGGCGCCGGGCCCGCTTTGCGAGCCCGGCATCCGGTGTTATAATCATCAGGTAAGCATTCTTCGTTTGGAGGAAACAAATGGACAACAACAAGAAGCATTTCCGCACGGTCATATCCTCCGACCTCAAGTCGAAGGCCGTGGGCGGCGGCTGCAGGGAGTGCCAGACCTCCTGCCAGTCGGCCTGCAAGACCTCCTGCACGCTAGGAAACCAGGCGTGCCGCAAGTAGCGAAAGGCAATACCCCAGCCATCCGCCCCGCGCCCGAAGGCCTGAAGAGGAATTGGCACAGGTTTACGGCGAACGGGGCGGATTATCTTTACGACGTCATCTCGGGAAGCCTCCACATCCTCGACGAAACATCTGGCCGTCTTGTGGACCTTATCCGGGACGGGAGGCTCGAAGAGGCGCTTGCCGGGGAGGCTTCGGCGGGCGGCAGCAGCCTATCAGAGGCATACTCTGAGCTTATAGCGCTTATGGGTGAGGGCATGCTGACGGACCCCGATTCAGCGGATCCCGAAGTGAGCTGGTCGCACGAAAGGGTGATAAAGGCCCTCTGCCTTCATATAGCCCACGACTGTGACATGAGATGCGCCTATTGCTTTGCGGGGCAGGGGGGCTTCGGCGGCATGCGCAAGCTCATGGACGCAAGCGTCGGCAAGGCCGGGCTAGACTTCCTGGTGAAAGCATCAGGCGACGTCAGGCACCTTGAGATCGACTTCTTCGGCGGCGAGCCCCTTATGAACATGGGGGCTGTCGGCGAGATAGTAAGATACGGCAGGGAGCTGGAGAAGAAGCACGGCAAGGCCATGAAGTTCACCCTTACCACTAACGCCTTGAGCCTTGATGAAGGGACGATGCGCTTTCTGGACGAGAACGATATAGCAGTGGTGCTCAGCATGGACGGAAGGCCTGAGGTCCACGACAGGGTGAGAAGGGCAGACGATGGAAGCCGCACTTCGGATAAGATCCTCAGTAACTGCATCCAATTCGTAAACGGCAGGGGTGGCCAGGATTATTATGCAAGGGGCACCTACACGGCGCTGAACCTGGACTTCGCAAAAGACGTCGAGTATGTGGCCGAAAAAGGTTTCGACAGGATATCATTCGAGCCGGTCGTCCTTTTCGACGGCTCCCCTATGCAGATACGCGAGGAGAATCTTCCGAGGATCTTCGAGGAGTACGACAGGCTAACCGAGTACATGCTGGAGAGGAAAGGCAAGGGCCTTCCTATCCTGTTCTTCCACTTCGACATGAGCGTGGCGAAGGGGCCCTGCCTTGCCAAGAGGCTTTCGGGCTGCGGAGCTGGTGCGGATTACGTTGCTGTAACCCCAGAGGGGGATATCTACCCCTGCCATCAGTTCGTAGGAAGGCCGGAGTTCAGGCTGGGTGACGTCTGGACCGGCATAGAGAATTGGGGTAAGGTGCGCGAGTTCTCGGATGCCAACATCTATACGAAGGTAGGGTGCGCCGACTGCTGGGCCAGGTTCTTCTGCAGCGGCGGCTGCCACGCTAATGCGTATTCATCAAATGGGAGCATTCTAGAGCCCTATTCCATAGGCTGCGCAATAACAAGAAAGAGGCTCGAGTGCGCATTGAGGCTTCAGGCAGGCATCTAGGGATATGGACTCAAGTAAAGGGTTAATATCGGGCGAGGAGGCGTTGCTGCTTCCTCGCCCTTTGGCATTACTTTAAGCAAAAGAATTAGCCCGAAAATCTAGTGGAAATCATTTGATAGTATTGGTAATTTTAAGGTAGTAAACAAAATCTTTACTGGAGGTCGTAGCATGGAGATCACAGCGGTA
>CAZNZD010000043.1:0-12851 GCA_964577435.1 uncultured Clostridia bacterium | reverse complement strand
ATCAACATCGAGGCGATAGAGCAGGCCGCTGCGTCCGGAATAAAGCTGCTTGTTACGGTAGATTGCGGAATTGGCGCCTACAGTGAAGTTGAAAGGGCCAAGGAGCTTGGCATTAATGTCATCATCACAGACCATCACCAGCCGGGCGACAACGTGCCCGACTGCACCGCGGTGGTGAACCCCAAGATGAGGCCGGACAGCCTGGGCCAGGACACGCTTGCAGGGGTGGGTGTCGCCTTCAAGCTCTGCCAGGCGGTGCACAACCTTATGGGGGCCGACCAGTCGGTCGACCCGATAAGATACATCGACCTCGTATCGCTGGGCACCATAGCGGACATGGTCCCGCTCGTAGGCGAGAATCGCGCCATCGCGTACTTCGGGATGCAGAAGATGATGCAGACCGACAACCCGGGCCTTGCGAGCCTGCTTGAGAGCTGCAACCTGTACGGAAGGCCGCTTTCAGCGACTAACATAAGCTATACGCTGGCACCGAGGCTGAACGCGGTCGGCAGGCTGGGCGACGCGAGCGTCGCAGTCGAGCTGTTCCTCACCGACGACCAGTACAGGGCCGCTGAGATCGCCTCCATGCTCGCCGACGAGAACAGGCGCAGGCAGGAGATCGAGGCCGGAATCGCGCAGCAGGCGGTCGACATGCTAAGCGCCGAGGACATGGACTCCTCCAACATAGTGATAGTGCTCGCATCCGAGGGATGGCACCAGGGCGTGGTGGGCATCGTGGCCTCCAGGATGGTGGAGAGCTACAACAGGCCGGCCATACTGATATCCCTCTCCAACGGGGAGGGCAGGGGCTCGGGAAGGAGCATCGGGGGGTTCGACCTTCATGCCGCGCTCACGGAGTGCTCCGACTGCCTCATCCGCTTCGGAGGCCACGCCCAGGCGGCGGGGCTCACGCTTCGTTCCGACATGATAGGGAAGTTCAAGGAGAAGATAAACCTGGTCGCCTCGCAGCAGATAATCGCAAACCAGCTGATACCAGTCCTCAAAGTGGACGCGGTATTAAGGCCCCAGAGGCTTACGCTGGAGCTTGCCAGGGAGATATCCATGCTGCAGCCTTACGGGTTATCGAACCCCGAGCCGGTGTTCGTGACGAACAAGCTTGAAATCGCGGACATCCGCACCGTCGGCGCCGACGGGAGGCACCTGAGGCTCAGGCTCACAAGAGACGGCGTGATGCTAAATGCGATAGGATACAACATGGGAAGCAGGATGGACGATTTCGGAGACGGCAAGCACCCTGTGGACATAGCCTATATAATGGACATCTCCAGATACAACAGCAACGAGTACCTTCAGCTGGTTCTCCGGGACATCAGGCATAGCCCGGACGTTCCCAGGGGAAGCTGAGGCGGCCTGATGAACGTAGAGGAGATCATCGCCAAAGTCGCGGCCTACAAGCCGGAGACGAACCTTGACCTGATACGGAAAGCCTACTCATTCGCAAGCGAGAAGCACGCAAAGCAGAAAAGAGACAGCGGGGAGCCCTATTTCGAGCATCCCGCCGCGACTGCATTCCTGCTGGCCGACCTCCAGCTGGGCGCGACCAGCATAGCCGCAGCCCTCCTTCACGATGTAATAGAAGATTGCGACGTCAAGGAGAAGGAGCTCGCCGACAACTTCGGCGACGAGGTGGCGAAGCTCGTGGCAGGGGTCACCAAGCTCACCCAGGTACCCTTCATGAACAAGAGGGAAGCCCAGGTGGAAAACTACCGCAAGCTTTTCCTCGCGATGTCCCAGGACATAAGGGTAATCATGATAAAGCTTGCCGACAGGCTCCACAACATGAGGACCCTGAAGCACACGGACCGCGACAAGCAGGTTAGAGTCGCCAAGGAGACCCTGGACATCTTCGCGCCGATCGCCCACAGACTAGGCATATGGCGCTGGAAATGGGAGTTCGAGGACCTGGCGCTTCTCTTCCTTGAGCCGGATGAGTACTACAAGCTCGCCGCGCAGGTGGCAAAGGGCAGGGCCGAGAGGGAATCCATAATCGAGGAGGCCAAGAAGGTCCTTTCCTCTCTCATGCGCGAGGCGGGCATAAAAGCCGAGATAAGCGGGCGCCCGAAGCATTTCTACAGCATCTACCTCAAGATGCAGTCCGGCAAGGAGCTGGCTGAGATCTGGGACCTGATGGGCCTTCGCGTCATAGTCGAGACCGTGCAGGAATGCTACACTGTGCTAGGCGCCATCCACACCCACTGGACGCCGATTCCGGGCAAGTTCAAGGACTATATCGCCATGCCCAAGGCCAACATGTACCAGTCCCTGCACACGACCGTTATTGGCATACGCGGGGAGCCCCTTGAGATCCAGATCAGGACATGGGAGATGCACAACACGGCCGAGTACGGCATAGCAGCCCACTGGAAGTACAAGGAGCACACCGGCTCGCAGAAGGACACCTTCGAGCAGAAGATGGGCTGGATAAGGCAGCTGGTCGAAAGCCAACAGGAGGCTAACGACAGCAACGAGTTCATGGAGACCATCAAGACCGACCTCGCGCTGGACGAAGTCTACGTCTTCACCCCCAAAGGCGAGGTGAAGGTCCTGCCCCAGGGCTCCACCCCAATAGATTTCGCCTACCATGTGCACACAAACGTCGGGCATAACTGCATCGGCGCCAAGGTGAACGGAAAGCTTGTCGCCCTTAACACCGAGCTAAAAAGCGGTGACAAGGTCGAGGTCCTGACCAACAACTTCTCACCGGGGCCTTCCAGGGATTGGTTAAAGATCGTCGTCACCTCGAGGGCCAAGTCGAAGATAAAGGCCTTCATGAAGGAGCAGAGGCGCAAGGAGAAGCTGGCCGCAGGAAGGGATCTGCTTGAAAAGGAACTGAGGCGCCTCGACCTTGAGATCCATGCCACGATGAAGGATGACAGGCTGGAGGATGCGGCAAAGAAGAGCGGGCACTCCACCTCCGACGAGCTTCTGATCGCGGTAGGTTACGGGAAGCTGTCGCCCTCCGCTGTGATTGCGAGGCTCTTCCCCGACAGGTTCCAGGAGCCGGAGGCTAAGTCCAAGAAGCCCAAGGCATCCCAGGCGGTATCAAAGGGCGTTGTCGTTAAGGGCGTAAGCGGATGCCTCGTGAGGTTCGCGAAATGCTGCTCGCCCGTCCCGGAGGAGCCCATTGTGGGCTTCGTTACCAGGGGAAGGGGCGTCTCGGTGCACAGGGCGAACTGCGAGGAGGGCAAGGCGATCTTCGCAAGCGAGCCCGAAAGGCAGGTCGACGTATCCTGGAGCCAGACCCAGAGGGGCACATACCAGGTGTCGGTGGAAATCCTGGGCAAGGACAGGAAAGGTTTCTTAAATGACGTCACCAACATACTAGCGGAGATGGACGTGACCATGGCTTCTGCCCAGGCGAAGGCCTACAAGACTGGAGATGCCAGGGTCTTAGTCAAGATAGAGATCAGGGACGTCAACTACCTGAACCAGATAATGGCCAGGATGCGCAGGATAGAAGGGGCCAGGGAGGTTCGAAGGGTTTAGCATGAGGGCCGTGGTGCAAAGGGTAAAGCAGGCCTCGGTAACCGTGGACGGTAAGGTAACAGGCAGCATCGGGCAGGGTTTCCTGGTGCTTCTTGGCGTATCGTCCGGGGATTCTGAAGCAGATGTGAAGTATATCGCGGACAAGGTGGCGGGCTTGAGGGTCTTCACAGACGAGGCCGGCAAGTTCAACCTCAGCCTATCGGATGTGGGGGGGAGCGTGCTCGCCGTATCGCAGTTCACCCTGTACGGCGATGTAAGGGGAGGAAGAAGGCCTTCCTTCACCGAAGCTGCCGGAGCCGAGGAGGGAAGGCGCCTGTACGACGCGTTCGTGGAAGCTGTTAGGGCCCGTGGATTCGTTGTAGAAACCGGGGTCTTTGGCGCCCACATGGACGTAGGCCTGATCAACGACGGACCTGTTACCATTCTTATGGACAGCAGGAAGCAATTTTAAGGGGAGTGCTTATGGAAATCGAGATACACCGGCTTATAGTAGGCCCGATACAGACGAACTGCTACATAGTGAGGAAGAAGGGCTCGGAGAGATGCTTCGTTGTTGACCCTGGCGCAAACGACGCCAAGGTCCTGGGGAAGCTTCATGGCATGGAGGCGAAGCTTGAGGCCATCCTTATCACTCACTGGCACCCAGACCACATCGGCGCCGCAGGCGAGCTCCGGCAGCAGACCGGCGCAAGGATAATCATAGGGGCGAACGATGCAGCCGGCTTAAGCGGCACGAAAGACAGGTTCGGGCTTCTTACAGACAGGCCCGAGGGCTTCAGGTCGGCAGACGGCACGCTAACCGATGGCCAGGAGGCGGAATTTGCGGGAATCAGGGTAAGGGCCATCGAGACGCCCGGGCATACCGCAGGCGGCATGTGCTACCTTCTCCCGGACCATGCGGCCATGTTCACCGGTGACACGCTCTTCTTCGCGAGCATAGGAAGGACCGACCTCGAGGGGGGAAGCTTTGAGGCTATAAGGGATTCGATAACCAGGAAGCTCTTCGCCATCGAAGATGATGTAAGGGTTCTGCCCGGACACGGGCCTGAGACAGCCATCGGCAGGGAGAAGTCGAGGGTTACAGCCCTTTTAAATGGCATTTAGCTGGGCGAGCATTGACTTATGCGAGGTTTCGGATTACAATATCATAGATTCTGTCAGATGACTGGGGGCTAATCAATTGATAATCAAGATGCGCAAGAACGCCGGAACGGTAATCATCATCCTGGCAGCGGTGCTGGTGCTGGCAATGGTATTGCCTGGGCTGCTGCAGGGCAGGAACACGACAAACACCAACAACAACAAGTACTGGAACGCTGTCGTGGCGACCGCAAACGGCAGGAAGATAACCAGGCTCGAGTACGAGAGGGAGTACATTAGCCAGCTTCAGCTGAGAAGCCAGCTCGGAGGCGTCAGGTACGACCAGCTCGACAAGCTGCGCTCCTCAGTTCTCGATATGGTCATCGACAAGGAGCTCATCCTCGCCGAGGCGGCCAAGGACAAGATAAACCTGTCGAAGGAAGTAATCGACGCCGAGTATAATAAACAGAAGGAGTCGGTCTCCGCAGGAAACGCTGAGAACTGGACCAGCTTCCTCAACAACTGGGCGTTCACCGAGGCGGCGTTCAGGACGTATGTCGCCGAGAACACGCTGTACGACACCTACACCTCGCTCAAGGCCGAGTTCCCCGCCGTCACAGACGAGGAGATAACGGCTGAGTACAACAGGCGCAAGGCGACGAACGCGAACCTGGTCCTTGACGATGTTAAGGAAGAGATAAAGAGCACGCTGGAGTACGAGCGCAGGAGGACTGCGGTAAACGACCTGCTCGCGAAGATAAGAAAGCAGGCCGACGAGGACGGCAAGGTCGAGGTCAAGGACGCAAGGGTGCTAGGATACCGCGCGTACGAGACCGCGGAATACGACAGCAGCATAGACTATTATAAGGCGGCCCTTAAGGAAAGCGAGCAGGACCCCTACCTCTGGTGCAGCCTTGCGATGGCTCAGGCCAAGAAGGGCGCCTACGAGGACGCGATGGTAAGCATCGGCAAGGCCATGGACCTGGGCGAGGACTTCACCATATATCTCACCAGGGCCGAGATCAACGCGATGCAGAAGCTGGACGACGCAGCATATGCCGACTTCGAGTCCGCAATCAAGCTTGCCGGAACCAACCTGGGCGTCCTTCAGACGATCAACTTCGTCATAGAGGAGCTCAAGGAGGGCGGCTACGACACCGCGAAGATCAATGAGCGCTTCATGCAGGCGGTCACCGAGGCGCTGAAGGCGCAGGAGACTAGCGCGACCGACGGCACGACGACTCCGTAAGGGAGATTGCAGCAATCCGTGCGCTGGGCGGGACCACCCGCCCAGCGCCATCTATATGAACCGCAAGAGGTGTTTAGTATGGAGACATCGGCCCCGAGGGGAACAAGGGACATAATGTTCGAGGAGGCCGGAAGCTGGCAGAAGGCGGAGGGGCTACTAAGAAGGCTCGCCGCGGTCTACGGCTACTCGGAGATAAGGACCCCTATTTTCGAGCACACCGAGCTTTTCAGGCGCGGCGTGGGCGAGGCCACCGACATAGTCGAAAAGGAGATGTACACCTTCGAGGACAGGGGTGGCCGCAGCATAACGCTGAGGCCCGAGAACACCGCCCCGGTCATGAGGGCATACATCGAGCACAGCCTGGGATCTAAGGCCCAGCCGACGAAGCTCTATTACCTGGGCCCCATGTTCAGGTACGAAAGGCCTCAGGCGGGCAGGTTCCGCCAGTTCCACCAGATGGGAGTGGAGTACACGGGCTCCAAGTCTGCGATGGCGGACGCCGAGGTCATCCGCTTCAGCCTCGACTACTTCCGGATGCTCGGGATAAGGGAAGTTGTCGTGCACCTGAACTCCATAGGCTGCCCGGCCTGCAGGCCCGGCTATAAGAAGGCGCTGAGGGATGCCTACGAGCCGAAGCTTGCCGAGCTGTGCCCGTCCTGCAACAAGAGGTTCGACGCGAACCCCTTGAGGCTTCTGGACTGCAAGTCCCCGGAATGCAGGGCCGCTCTTCCCAACCCGCCTAGGGTGGAAGACTACCTGTGTGAGGAATGCTCGACGCACTTCGCCGAGCTTAAGGGCCTTCTTGATACTCTTGGCGTCAAGTATGAGCTCGACCCGAGGCTGGTGCGCGGGCTGGACTACTACACGAAGACGACCTTCGAGTTCACAAGCGAGGGCCTGGGTTCTCAGGATGCCATCGGAGGAGGCGGCAGGTACGACGGGCTCATCGAGGAGCTCGGAGGGGCCCCTACGCCGTCGGTGGGCGTCGCTTGCGGCATGGAGAGGCTAATCACCGTCGCGAAGGCCCAGGGTGGCCTCGCCGATGCCGTAGACGCCATAGACGCCTTCGTGGCCTATATGGGAGACGATGCGGTAAGCGCGGCGCTCACCGCGGCCTTCGCATTGAGAGACGCCGGCTTCTCAGCGGAGTTCGACACCATGGGAAGAAGCCTTAAGGCGCAGATGAAGTACGCCGGGAAGCTCAACGCCCGCTTCGTCGCGATCATCGGGGGAGACGAGCTCGCAAAGGGTGCGGCAACCGTTAAGGACATGGCTTCCGGCACCCAGGCCGAAGTGCCGTTCGCGGGTCTGGTGGGATACATCGCGGACAGGTGCAAGGCCTGATTCATTTCCCTTTTTCGTCTTGACTTCACCTCCCCGGGAGGGCATAATTCCTATAGCGATTACCGCGCTTTTTAACTCAGTCCTGTGAGGCTGGCAAAGGCGGAGGGCGATATATATCATTGCGCCTGCCTGAACCTTGCGGGGACGGCAGGCTTTTTCTTGCCGGTCCCCCCAATCCGCCCGGCGCTCACGGTTAGGAGATGGATGCCATGGGGCTTCTTCCGCACGACCTCATCAGCATGGATGACCTTGATAAAGAGCAGATCATAGCAGTAATGGAACGCGCATCGTTCTTCAGGAGGACCGTCCTAACCAACAAGTCCAGGAGCAGCTCGCTTTCCGGAAGGACTGTGGCGACGCTCTTCTTCGAGCCGTCGACGAGGACCAGGTGCTCGTTCGAGGCCGCCGCGAAATACCTGGGAGCTGACGTGCTGAACGTAGAGATAGCCACCTCCAGCGTCGCCAAGGGGGAAAGCCTAAAGGACACGGGTCTCACCCTTCAGATGATGGGGGTGGACCTTTTTGTCATAAGGCACCCGATGTCCGGCGCATGCGGGCTCTTCGCCTCATATGTCGCCCCTCCTGTGATCAACGGCGGCGACGGGACACACGAGCATCCGACCCAGGCCCTGCTGGACCTGATGTGCATGCTTGAGACGATGGGCACGGTCCATGGAAGGAAGGTCGCGATCATCGGCGACGTCGCCCACAGCAGGGTGGCCCGATCCAATGCCATCTGCCTGAGGAAGATGGGGGCGGAAGTTGTGCTGGCAGCGCCTCCTACGCTAATGCCGGAGGGCGCCGAAGAGGCGTTCGGGGTGAGGGCGACATACGACATCGAGGAGGCGCTTTCGGGCGCGGATGTTGTCATGATGCTCCGAGTCCAGCTTGAAAGGCAGAAGGCAGGCATGTTCTCTACGATCAGCGAGTACCACAGGATGTACGGGTTGACCCCCGAGCGGATAGCCAAGGCGGCCAAAGGGGCGATGGTGATGCACCCAGCCCCCATGAACCGCGGCGTGGAGATATCCTCGGCCGCAGCCGACGGGCCGCAGTCCTACATAAACCACCAGGTGGAGTTCGGAGTAGCCGTCAGGATGGCCCTTCTCGACCTCATGGCAAGGGAGGATGGAAGATGAAGGCCGACATATTGATAAGGCACGGCAGGATAATCGATCCCGCATCGGGGACAGACATGGTAGCAGACCTTGCAATCGGCGACGGGAGAGTCATCGGGGCGGGGGAGCTGTCTTACGTAAGCGCCCTTGAGACGGTGGATGCCGCAGGGATGATAGTTGCCCCCGGCTTCATCGACATGCACTGCCATCTAAGAGAGCCCGGCTCATCAGACGAGACGATAGCAAGCGGCACGATGGCGGCAGCGGCAGGCGGCTTCACCAGGGTCTCGGCCATGCCGAACACGATGCCTCCCGTGGACTCGCCGGCGATGATCGAATACATAATTCTCAAGGCAAGGGCCGAAGGCTATGTGGAAGTGCTCCCGATAGGCACGATAACGAAGGGGCGCAAGGGCGAGGAGCTGGCCGAGATGTGGCTCATGTCGGAGAAAGGCGCGATAGCCTTCTCGGACGACGGAAGCCCCGTCGCTGACGCTGACCTTTTAAGAAGGGCGCTTGAGTACACGAAGGTGATAGGCAGACCCGTCATCGAGCACTGCGAGGACCCGTCGCTTGCCGGAGAGTGGGAGGCGGCTGAGGGAGCCGTGGCTACGAGGCTCGGCTTGAGGCCGATGCCCGCCGCGGCAGAGGAGTGCATGGCGGCAAGGGATGCGGTTCTTGCCATAAGGACCGGCGGAAGGCTTCACCTTGCGCACCTTAGCACTGGGCTTTCATGCGAGATACTGCGCTGGGCGAAGGCAATGGGAGCGATGGTGACGGCCGAGGCCACGCCACACCACATCGCACTAACAGATGAGATGATCCTCGGATACAACACGAACGCCAAGGTCAGCCCTCCTTTAAGGCCGGAGGCCGAGAGGGCTCAGGTGGCCAGGGCCGTCAAGGACGGCACAGTCGGGGTGATCGCGACAGACCACGCCCCATGGTCGCAGGAGAAGAAACAGAAGGAATTCAGGCTCGCCCCGAACGGCATATCCGGCTTCGAGACGGCGGTGCCGCTCGCCTGGACTGCGCTTGTCGACGGCATGGGGATGCCCGCGGCGGACTTCATAGCGAGGCTGACGACGGGCCCTGCCGAGGCGCTGGGGCTTCCGGTGCCGACGCTTACGCCGGGCAGCCCGGCATATGTGACAATAATCGACCCTGTTACGGAAAGGGAGGCGGACACGGCGCGCTTTCTTTCCAGGGGCAAGAACAGCCCTGTCGGGGGCATGAGGCTTAAGGGCTGGGCGTACGCCGCGATAGTAGGCGGAAGGGTCGCCATGCTGGCCGGAGAGCCAAGGAGGAGGAAGCAATGATTGCATATCTTGCCCTGAAGGACGGGACGGTCTTCAAGGGGAAATCCATCGGCCTTGCAGGCAAGGTCCGCGGCGAGGTGGTGTTCAACACCTCCATGACCGGCTACCAGGAGATGCTGACCGACCCTTCTTACGAGGGGCAGCTAATATGCATGACCTACCCAATGACGGGTAACTACGGCACGAACTCGAAGGACGTCCAGTCGGACAGGTGCCATGCAAAGGGGCTCATGGTGACGGAGCTCACCGGCCAGCCCTCGAACTACAGGGCGGAGAAGAAGCTGCACACCTTCCTCGTGGAAAACTCCGTTGTCGGCATGAAGGGCGTGGATACCAGGGCGCTCACCCTTCACATAAGGCGCAAGGGCACCATGCAGGGCATAATCGCCTGCGAGGCCGACTGCGATGCCTTGAAAGACGAGGCGATGGCCCTGCCGGAGCCCGACGGCAAGTCTCTGGTCAAGGCGGTCACCACGAAGAGGGCGTACGAGGTAGGGGAGGGCGCAAGGCTTGTCTCGGTGATGGACTTCGGCGCGAAGGCCAACATAATCGCGTCACTGGTTGGGGCAGGAAACAGGGTGAGGGTGCTGCCGGCGGGCGCAGGAGCAAAAGAGGTCCTGGAAGGAGGACCTTCGGGTGTGCTCCTTTCTAACGGCCCCGGAGACCCTAACGACGTGGACTACGCCATGCCGGCCATCTCGGAGATTCTAAATGCAAGGGTGCCCATGATGGGCATATGCCTCGGCCATCAGCTCCTGGGGATCACGACAGGGGCAATGGCAAAGAAGATGAAATTCGGGCACCGCGGGTCCAACCACCCGGTGAAGGACGTGGACCTGGGCAGGTGCTACATAACATCGCAGAACCACGGTTATGCGCTCGACCCCGAGGGCCTTGCGGGGGAGTGGGCGATAACCCACTACAACCTGCACGACGGCACCGTGGAGGGCATGAGGCACAGGGAGCTTCCGGCTTTTTCGGTGCAGTTTCATCCGGAGGCGTTCCCGGGGCCGGGAGACACCGCCGGACTATTCCTCAGGTTCACGAGCCTGATGGACGAAAGGGGTGGCCTTTATGCCCAGAGATAACTCCATCAGGAAGGTGCTAGTGATAGGATCGGGGCCGATTGTGATTGGACAGGCCGCGGAGTTCGACTACGCGGGCTCGCAGGCCTGCAGGTCGCTTCGCGAGGAGGGCGTAAGCGTAGTCCTAGTGAACTCGAATCCGGCCACGATAATGACGGATATTGACATGGCGGACCAGGTCTACCTGGAGCCCATCACCCCAGAGACCGTAGAGGAGATAATCGAAAAGGAGAGGCCCGACGGGCTTCTGCCCACCTTGGGCGGGCAGGTCGGCCTCAATATGGCAGTCGAGCTTGAGAAGCGCGGCGTGCTGGCCAGATACGGCGTAAGGCTCCTGGGAACCCCGGTCGAGTCCATAAAGAGGGCGGAGGACAGGGAGCTTTTCAAGGAGACCATGCAGCAGCTGGGAGAGCCGGTCCCGGGAAGCGGCATAGTAGACAGCGTCGAGGGGGCTCTCGAGCTTGCTGAGAAGCTGGGCTACCCGCTCATAGTAAGGCCGGGCTACACCCTTGGAGGCACAGGAGGCGGCTTCGCCTCAAACCCAGGGGAGCTCGCCCAGGTTGCATCCAAGGGGCTCATCTACTCCATGAACAGGCAGCTTCTCATCGAAAGGAGCGTCGCCGGCTGGAAGGAGATCGAGTTCGAGGTAATGCGCGACTCGAAAGACAACTGCATAGTCATATGCTCGATGGAAAACGTCGACCCGGTGGGAATACATACAGGTGACAGCATAGTCGTGGCGCCTACCCAGACGCTCTCCGACAGGGACTACCAGATGCTCAGAAGCTCCGCAATAAGGATCATCCGCGCGCTTAAGATCGAAGGCGGCTGCAACATACAGTACGCACTGGACCCGGACAGCGCGGATTACTTCCTCATCGAGGTCAATCCCAGGGTGAGCAGGTCGTCGGCTCTTGCGTCGAAGGCGACCGGCTACCCGATAGCCAGGGTCGCCTCGAAGATCGCACTCGGCCTTTCGCTCGACGAGATAGTAAACGGGGTCACCGGCAACACATCGTGCATGTTCGAGCCCTCCGTGGATTACGTGGTGGCCAAGGTGCCGCGCTGGCCCTTCGACAAGTTCAAGGGCGCTGGAAGGAAGCTGGGCTCACAGATGAAGGCGACGGGGGAGGTCATGGCGCTAGGAAGGAACTTCCCGGCGGCGCTTCTTAAGGCCGTAAGGTCCCTTGAGGCGGGTTTCACCGGCCTTCTTGTCCCGGAGATGGCGGGGCTTAGCCTCGATGCGCTCATGGAGAAGATGGCAGGAGGCGACGACGAGAGGATATTCGCCATAGCCGAGGCGCTAAGAAGGGGAGTAAGCATCGAGCAAGTCCATACGGTGACCAAGATCGACGTGTTCTTCCTCGACAACATAGAGCACATCGTCTGGCTGGAGGGCATGCTGGGCGCAAAGCGCAAGTGGACCGACGAGGACTGGCTGAAGGCGAAGAAGTGCGGCTTCTCCGATTTCCAGCTGGCGGCGCTTATGAACTGCACGGAAGACGAGCTGAGGCAGCAGAGGATAAGAAGGAACCTCAGGCCCTGCTACCACATGGTCGACACCTGCGCCGGAGAGTTCGACGCCAACACCCCGTACTTCTACTCGGCATACGGCGAGGTGAACGAGGCGGTGGCCACCGACAGGAAGAAGGTGGTCGTGCTCGGTTCAGGCCCGATAAGGATAGGCCAGGGCGTCGAGTTCGACTACTGCTCTGTGCAGGCCTCCTTCTCCCTCAAGGCGATGGGCTACGAGTCAATAATCGTAAACTCCAACCCCGAGACGGTCTCCACCGACCCCGACACCTCCGACAGGCTCTACTTCGAGCCCCTGACGCTGGAAAACGTGCTGGACGTCATCGACAACGAGAAGCCCCTTGGCGTGATGGTGCAGTTCGGAGGGCAGACCGCGATAAACCTGGCGGGCCCTCTAGCAGCCCACGGAGTGGAGATACTGGGCACAGGGGTCGAGGACATCGACGCGGCCGAGGACCGCGAAAGGTTCGACACCCTGCTGGAGGAGCTGGGGCTTAGAAGGCCCGCCGGCAAGATGGCTAGGTCCAAGGCAGAGGCGAAGGGCATAGCTGCCGAGTTGGGCTTCCCTGTGCTAGTCAGGCCATCATACGTACTGGGCGGTCGCGCTATGGAGATC
>CAZNZD010000042.1:0-13644 GCA_964577435.1 uncultured Clostridia bacterium | reverse complement strand
GGGTACTGGGCATCGACCTGTGCAAGGTTAGGATAGGGACTGCGCTAAGCGATTACGGCGGAAGGATGGCCCTTCCCTCGGTTACTCTTGATGCTAAGGGGCTGTCAAAGAATGTAGCCGCAGTAGCAGACCTTGCCGCAAAGTCTGAAGCCGTCCTCATAGTAGTAGGCATGCCGGTCCGGATGGACGGCACTGTGGGGCCGGCTGCGGAGTTCACGGAAAGATTCGTGCAAGCCTTGAAAGAAGGCACGGACATAGAAGTCGAGACATGGGATGAAAGGCTTTCAAGCAGCCAGGCCAACAAGCTCATGATATCGGCGGACGTCTCGCGAAAGGACAGGAAAGGGGCCGTAGACAGCATGGCGGCGGCTATCATGCTACAGTCGTACCTGGATGCGCGAAGAAGCGGCGGTGCTTGACGGGGAAGGCTCCAGGCTGTAAATTACGAATGGTCTAAAATGAAAGGTGGTAAAACTGATGTTCAATCCGGAGCAGATAGAAGGCAGCGTATGGGTGCTTGGTTATGAGGATGAGGGCGAGAAGTACTTCGTATGCCGCAAGCTTTTCGAAAACGAGGGAAAGCAGTACGCGATAATGTTCTCGCTGTTCGACTCGGAGATAAAGGAGCTGGAGAAGGAGGAGTCATGCGATTCATGCAGCGATTGCGGCTGCGGGCATGACCACGACGCAGAACCGACCGAGTGCGAGTCATGCGGCTGCGAGGACGAGGATATGGAAAGAGACCTCGCGGTCCTCAGAATAGTGGCCGGAGTAGACGGCGAACCTGACGTCACAGAGCTCACCGAGGAGGAAGACAAGCAGCTGGAGGACAAGATCGAGGAGATACTCCAGTTGATCGACGAAGAGGACGAGGAAGAGTTCGAAGAGGACGAGGAAGAAGACGAGGAGTAAACCTTTGGGCATGGCGCGCGGGACCTTGTGCAGGTCTCGCGCTCTTAGCTTAGGTTTAGGGGTAGCTAATCAATGAGATCAGGATCCAAGGGAGCCCAGCTTGCCATCGTGATGGCAGCCGCGCTTCTCGTGATGGGCATTTCCGCCATAAAGCTCGCTATGGAGCCGGTGTCTGCCGGGGCTGGAGAGCTCATCGAGGTTTTCATACCGGAAGGAAGCTCGACGGCAGCAATCGCCTCACTGCTTCAGGAGAAGGGGCTTATCGCCTCTGGCTTCGCCTTCAAGGCGTATGTGAAGCTCGCAGGACTAGACGGGCAGCTCAAGTACGGAAGATACGACTTCGACAAGGCAGAGACCATGGCCTCGATGGCAAGGAAGCTGTCGCTGGGGCTGCAGAAAGGCGTAGTCCTGAGAGTGCCGGAAGGCTACACGGCAAGGCAGATCGCTGCAAGGGCCGAATCTCTAGGGCTTGCTGATTATGACGAGTTCATGGGCCTGGTAGAGGAGCCTGGCGATGAGCTTCTTAGCATCATCCCGTTTAAGCTAAGCGGGGGGCTGGAAGGCTTCCTTTTCCCGGATACCTACGAGTTCAGCGAACGCGCCGGGGCGAAGGCAGTCATAGAGGCGATGCTTGCAAACTTCGAAGACAAGGCGGGCTCGAAGATCGCATCGAGCCTCAAGCTTGATCTGAGCCCGGTTCAGGTGGTGGTGCTCGCCTCCATAGTGGAGAAGGAGGCGCTGCTATCGTCCGAGCTTCCAGTCGTAGCCGGGGTCTTCATGAACAGGCTCAGGATCAACATGGCGCTTCAGAGCTGCGCTACAGTGCAGTACCTGCTTCCGGAACCTAAGGCGGTCCTTTCGAAGGAGGATACGCTGATAAAGTCACCATACAATACATACCTTACGACAGGGCTGCCTCCGGGGCCGATATCAAATCCCGGGGCTGCGGCCATCGATGCGGTCCTTAATCCGGCCAGGCACGATTACCTGTTCTTCGTTGCCAACGGCGACGGCTCGCACAGCTTCTCGAGGACATACGGCGAACACCTGCAGGCGAAGTTCTCCAACTAGGCCAGTTTATGGAGGTGCGGTACGATGGCTAACCCCTTTACCATAGGAATTGCGGGAGGAAGCGGGTCGGGCAAGAGCACCGTCGTCCGCAGGGTGGCAGAGGCCGTGGGCGACTATGTGGCGGTCCTGGAGATGGACGCCTATTACAAGGACCAGTCCAACATGCCATTCGAGGAGAGGGTGAAGGTCAACTACGACCATCCCTTCGCCTTCGACATCGACCTATTCATCAGCCACATCAAGGAGCTGAAGCAAGGGAGGTTCATCGAGAAGCCGACCTACTCCTTCAGCGAGCACACGAGGATATCCAAGGTAACCAGGGTCAACCCCGCAGGAGTCGTCATCATCGACGGCATTCTTGTCCTGGAAGACGAGCGCGTAAGGGCGCTCATGGACATGAAAGTCTACGTAGATACGGATGCGGACGTCAGGTTCATCAGGCGCCTTGTAAGGGATACGAGGGACCGCGGAAGGACGACCGAGTCGGTCATAAGGCAATACCTGGACACTGTCAGGCCGATGCATAACCAGTTCGTGGAGCCCACCAAGAGATATGCCGACATAATCGTGCCAGAGGGCGGATTCAACAACGTCGCCATAGATATGCTCATCGCCGGCATCAGAAACAGGCTGGGCAGGTAGGATGGGAAAGCTGAAGCCCACTTGGGCGATGCAGCGCGTGACCGACGCCGACCTCGGCGCCATATGGGAGTCGGGCAAGAGGGGGCTTCTCATAGACGCAGACAACACGCTCATCCCCTTCGGGACGCTTATGCTGCCCGAAGGATATAGGGACTGGCTGGATAGCGCGATAGCCAAAGGGTTCAGGATCGTCGTCTTCACCAACAACTTCAGAAGGCGTGCCGACCTTATTGGGGGCCTGCTGAGCCTTCCCGTCGTATACGGCTGGGTGAAGCCCTGGCCGTGGGGCATGGCCAGGGCGATGAGGGCCCTTGGCATCCCGAAAGAACAGGTGATCCTGTTCGGTGACCAGCTGTTCACGGACATTCTGGGCGCAAACATCGAAGGAATCGATTCCATACTCGTAGAGCCGCTGGCCGAGAAGGACAGCCTGTGGACGAAGCTCATGAGAAGGCTGGAGAAGCTGACCGGAAGGGGCAGGTGATCCGAGGTGTACGCCAAAGTGGCGGTGGATATCGTGCACAGGCACCTTGACCAGCTCTTCGACTATGAGATACCGCAGGGCATGCCGGTAAGGCCCGGCTCCAAGGTGTCCGTCCCGTTCAGAAACAGGACAGTAGACGGCTTCGTGTTCGAGACTTCGGACGCGACCGACCAAAGAAGCGTGAAGATGCTCAAAGCCCCCAAGGCCGGGGTGCTTGAAAGCTCGCCCGAGATGCCGGAGCTGGCATGCTGGATGGCGGCAAGGTACCTCTGCTTGAAAGCTGAGGCGGCTAAGCTCATGTTCCCGTCGGGAAACATACCGCTGGCACCGGGCATCCGGGCGTCAGGGAGGCTGCTTGAGGACCCTCAGGCGGCAAGGCTGGAGCTAAGAAGGAGCCCCGCTAGGCTTAAGCTTCTGGACTGGCTCATGTCGCACGAGGAAGGCGCGACACTTCCCTTAAGGGCGGTCCTTGAGAGCGGGGCAGGCAACGAATCCTCAGTCGCGTCGCTTGTAAAAGCCGGCCTCATCGAAAGGGCGTACGTTCTTAGGAAGCCGTCGGTAGAGGAGAGCAGAAGCCCGGTAAGGCAGCATGAGCTGACCCCACACCAGCAGAAAGCGCTTGAGGTGATAAACGAGGCCCAACGCTTGGGCGGAGAGGTGCTGCTTCACGGCATCACCGGCTCAGGTAAGACAGAAGTCTACATAAGAGCCCTGAAGGAGGCCGTGGCGAAGGGCAGGCAGGGGATACTGCTGGTTCCCGACATAGCGCTTACCCCGCAGATGTCCGACATCGTCAGGTCCCACTTCGGCTCGAGGGTGGCGGTCCTCCACAGCGGCCTTACCGACTCCGAGCGGGCCTACCACTGGTATATGGCGAGCCGGGGGCAGGTCGACGTCGTGGTTGGAGCAAGGTCCGCGGTGTTCGCCCCCCTTAAGAAGCTTGGCCTCCTAATAATCGACGAGGAGCACGACGGGTCCTACAAGCAGGAGGACAGCCCCAGATACCACGCTAGGGAAGTGGCGAGGAAGAGGGCTGAGCTCTGCAAGGCAGCGCTGGTGCTGGGCACCGCGACTCCTTCGCTTGAGACATATGCAAGGGCGGCGGAAGGACGAATCGGCCTTTGCGAGCTGCCCGAAAGGGTGGACGGCAGGAAGCTTCCCGAAATCGTGCTCGTCGACAGGCGCGAGGAGATGCGCCACGGCAATTACTCCTTTCTGAGCAGGAGGCTAAAATCCGAGATGGACCTCGCCCTTCAGAAGGGGGGAAGGATCCTCCTCTTCCTGAACAGGAGGGGCCATTCGCCTCTTGTCCTGTGCAGGGACTGCGGCTACACGATGCAGTGCCCCGGCTGCGATGTCTCCCTTGTCTACCACTCCGACTCCAAGCTCGCCAGATGCCACTACTGCCAGCACGAGGAGGCCGTGCCCGCCAGATGCCCCAAGTGCGGCAGCGCGCGCCTTAAGCTCTACGGTTTCGGCACCCAGAAGGTGGAGGAGGAGCTTAGGAGGCTTTTTCCGGGCACCGGCATCGGTAGGATGGATGTAGACAGCACCAGGAAGAGGGGATCCCACAGGAGCATACTGGAGGCGTTCAGAGACGGCAGGACCCCGATTCTGGTAGGCACCCAGATGATAGCCAAAGGTTTGGACATCCCCGAGGTGACCCTGGTAGGCGTGCTCGCCGCCGACATGTCGCTCAAGTTCCCTGACTTCAGGGCGGCGGAGAGGACATATCAGCTTGTTGCCCAGGTTTCCGGCAGGGCAGGAAGGGGGGCCGAGCCGGGGCTCGTCATCGTCCAGAGCTACAATCCGGACCATTACAGCCTCAAGGCGGCGCAGGCGGGAGATTACAGGGCCTTCTTCGACAGGGAGGCCTCCTCAAGGAGGGCGCTGGGATACCCGCCCTATTCACATATGGCGAGGGTGCTGGTCGTCTCGGAGTCCGATGCGTCAGCGGGAGCAGCTGCGGAGGCAATCGCCGGGAGGATCGAGGCAGAGCCATCCGGGCTCAAAGTCCTGGGGCCTTCCCCCGCCCCCATATCCAGGGTTGAAGGCAGGAGCAGATGGCATATACTATTATTAGGTGAAGATGAGGGCGAGCTTGTTGAGAGGCTGACCTTCGTCGCAAAGGAGGACCCGCCGGAAGGGTGCTCGATAAAGCTCGATTTCGACCCGCAGAGTACTATGTGACGGAGTGTGCGCGATAAGATGCTCGAGATTAGGATGGACAGCGACCCGGCCTTGAGGCGGAAGGCCAAGCCGGTGACGGCAATAGACGAGAGGATACTGACCCTGGCCTCAGAGATGATGAAGACCATGTATGCCGCAGACGGCATAGGACTTGCCGCACCCCAGGTAGGAGAAGCGGTGAGGCTTGTGGTCTATGACATAGGTGACGGGCCTGTGACTATGATCAACCCCGCTATCACGAAGACATCGGGGACACTGAAGTGCGAGGAGAGATGCCTCTCGCTTCCCGGGAAGTACGCCTACGTGGAGAGGCCGGATTACGTCGAGGTCAAGTACCTGGACAGGGCGGGCAGGCCATGCACTGTGGACGGGGACGGGCTTCTAGCCAGGTGCCTGCAGCATGAGATAGACCACCTGGACGGGAAGCTGTACACGGACCTTGCCGATATGGTCTATACGGACCCGAAGCCCAAGGGCAGGAAGGAAGGCGCAGCCGAGTGAGGGTTGTCTACATGGGCACCCCAAACATCGCGGTACCGCCACTTGATGCGATAATCGGGGCCGGCCACGATGTGATCGCTGTCGTAAGCCAGCCCGACAGGCCGAAGGGCAGGGGCAAAGCTATGGACCAGCCCGAGGTCAAGAAGAGGGCAATCGAGCTTGGCATACCTGTCCTGCAGCCGGAGAGGGCGACCGACCCGGGCTTCATGGAGGGCTTCAGTGCATTGAAGCCTGATGTAGCTGTCGTGATGGCATTCGGGCAGAAGATCCCCAAGGACATGCTGGAGGTGCCGAAGCACGGCTTCATCAACATACACGCCTCCCTTCTTCCTGAATACAGGGGGGCGGCGCCGGTTCAAAGGGCGATCATGGACGGCAGGAAGTCTACGGGCGTCACGATCATGTACATGAACGAGGCCATGGACGCAGGCGACATAGGCATCACCTCAGAGCTTGCGATACTAGAATCCGACGATGCAGGGTCCCTTTTCAGGAAGGTCTCCGAGAGGGGCTCAGAACTTATCGTCCGGATGCTGCGTTTACTTGAGAATGGGAAGGCGCCCAGAATCCCGCAGGACCCTAAGGGCGCGACCGTCGCAAGGAAGATAACCAGGCAGGACGAGTTCATCGACTGGTCCCAGGGCCCCCGGCAGGTGGTGGACAGGGTGAGGGCGCTATCGCCGGAGCCCGGCGCAAGGGCGATGCTCTGCGGAAGCGAAGTCAAGGTCTTCGAGGCGAGGGTTCTGCCTCAATGCGAGGCTTTGAGCATGGACCTTCCGGAGCCGGAGCCTGGGGAAGCTTATGCGATGAAGGACTGCTCGATAATCGCAGCGGCAGGCGACGGCTGGGTGGAGCTTGTGACGGTTAGGCCTTCTGGGGGCAAGACAATGGCCTGCAAGGCGTTCACGAGAGGCCGCAGGCTCACGGGCAAGTTCAGCACTATTTGCGAGATGAATGAGGTGAAGGGCTGATGTTCTACTTCGATCCCACATACATAATAATCATACCGGCGATGATCTTCGCCATGTACGCCCAGTCCAAGGTGCAGGGGACTTTCCAGAGGTACCTGCAGGTGAGGGCCAGCAAGGGCTACACGGGCTACGAGGTGGCGAAGTACATACTAGACGCCGCAGGCGCGGGAAACATTGCCATCCAGCAGGTCGACGGCCAGCTGACCGACCACTTCGACCCCAGGAAGAACCAGCTTGGGCTGTCAGGTCCCGTCTACTCGGGCAGCTCGATAGCGTCCCTGGCAGTGGCGGCGCATGAGACCGGACATGCGATACAGCACAAGGACGGCTATTCGCCCCTTGCGATGAGAAACGCCATCATCCCCCTGGCGCAGGTGGGATCGTTCCTGGCAGTGCCGCTGTTCATACTCGGCATGCTGTTCGGCGGGGGCAGCACGCTCCTCATGGACATCGGAATCTGGCTGTTCGCGGCTTCGGTGCTCTTCACGGTGATCACGCTTCCTGTGGAGTATAACGCGTCCAGTAGGGCGATATCGATGCTTAAGGACGGCGGGTTCCTAAGCGATGACGAGATTCCCCACGCCAAGAAGGTGCTCGACGCCGCGGCGCTTACTTATGTGGCTTCGATGGCGGTGGCGCTTACACAGCTTCTTAGGCTCATCATACTGAGAGACAGGCGCCGTGGCTAGAAGGCCGAGCTTCGAGAACCTCTCCGGCACCTCCAGGGACGTCGCCCTGGAGGTGCTTTACAATTGCCTCGTCGAAGGGCAGTTCGCCCACAAGGCGCTCACAGAGGCCAGCCCAAGAAGAAGGCCGGAGCCAAGGGTGCGGGCGGCGGCGACGGAGATGGCCTTCGGGGCGATCAGGATGAAGCTTGCGCTCGACTGGGCCATAGTGAAGGCCGCCGGAAGGCCGGAAAGCGGCATCGATCCCGTTACGATGCAGATACTGCGCCTTGCGGAATACCAGCTGTCCTATATGAGGGATGAAGCTAGGTACGCAATCGTGGATACGGCTGTGATGCAGGCAAGGAAGCTGACTAACCAGGGCGCTGCTGGCTTCGTGAACGCTGTATTGAGGAAGCTTTCGTCAGCTTCATTCGAAAGGGCGTTTCCCGACAGGCAGAAGGATCCCATCCTTTGGCTGTCCGTGGTGAAGTCCCACCCGGATTGGATAGTAAGGGGCTGGGTCGGCCGTTTCGGATTCGACACGGCGCTTAGGATGTGCGAGTACGACAACAGCGTTCCGGCGCCGACCATAAGGGCCAACAGGCTGAAGGCGGGAAGGGAAGGGCTGGCTGCCTTATTGGAGGCAAGCGGCAGGAGGAGCACACCCGGCGCGCTGTCCAGTTATTCCCTTTGCTTGCAGGACTGGACTGATGCCGCCTCAGGCGAGCTATTCGAGAAGGGGTACTACTCGATACAGGACGAATCATCTATGCTCGTTGCTGAGCTTCTGGAGCCAAAGGCTGGGATGACTGTCATCGATATGTGCAGCGCCCCCGGCGGCAAGGCTTGCCACGCTGCGGAGCTTTCTGACGACTCGGCCACGGTCATCGCGGCCGACTCGAATGTGGCAAGGCTGGATCTCATCAGGCAGAATGCGTCCAGGCTTGGGCTCGTTTCAGTCAAACCCCTGCTTGCGGATGCCTCCAGGATGCATGAGACCCATAAGGAGGCCGCGGACCGCATAATCGCCGACGTGCCATGCTCGGGGCTCGGGGTGCTTTCCAGAAGGCCCGATTCCAGATGGCGCAAGAGGAAGGACGAGGCTGAGGGCTTCGCCGCGCTCGGAGCCGCGATTCTGGATTCTGCCGCGGTATGCCTCAAGCCGGCAGGAAGGCTCGCATTCAGCACATGCACCATCAGCGAGGCCGAAAACGAGAGGCAGATCGAGTCGTTCCTGTTGAGGCATCCGGAGTTTACGCCGGTGCCGCTAACGCTTCTTGAGCACGCAGGCATATCCGCAGTTGGCAGCGGCGAGGCTCAGCTTCTCGGAGGAATCCACGGGACAGACGGCTTCTTCATATCCCTTCTCGAAAAACGCCCTTCCTGATATCCCCTATTGTGCCTGAAGCGCCTTCTATGTAGTATAATAATACAACTATAATTTCAAACTTATGCGTAGAGGAGAAGCCCGATGGCAGTTGAGGTGCTCGTCAAGGTCCTTGAGAACGGGGATGCCGGCTGGCTTCCGGAGCATATGACGGATGGTGCATCCGGCGCGGACCTCAGGGCTGCGATAGAAGGCGAGCTTGTGATAAAGCCGCTGGGAAGGCATCTCGTCCCCACAGGAATCGCAATCGCCATACCAAGGGGCTACGAAGGCCAGGTAAGGCCGAGGTCAGGGCTGGCAATAAAACATGGGATCACGCTTCTGAACTCGCCGGGCACGATAGACAGCGACTACAGGGGCGAAGTGAAGGTCATAATGGCTAACATGGGCTCGGAGGACTTCGTCCTCAGAAGGGGCGAGAGGATCGCCCAGCTGGTGATACAGAGGACGGAGCGCGCGGAGTTCATGCCATGCGGCGAGCTGGATGATACCGACAGAGGTTCCGGGGGATTCGGCCACACCGGAAGCTAGGAGGATAAGGATGGCAGACATAAGGGTCATGGTGACGGGATCCTGCGGAAGGATGGGCCGCGAGGTCGTGAAGGCCGTCAGCGAAGCCTCAGGGATGAAGGTCACATGCGCGGTGGACCGCACCGGAGTAGGAGGCGACATCGGCGAGATCTGCGGGCTGGGGCCGTTGGGAGTCAAGGTGAGCCCTACTATGGAGGAAGCCCTCAAGTATGCAGAAGCTGACGTCATGGTGGACTTCACGGTGGCGGAAGCCGCTCTGAGGAACATAAAAGAGGCGATAGGGCACAGGCTGCGCTGGGTGGTCGGCACGACCGGGATACCCAAAGAGGAGATCGCGAGGCTCATGGGCGAATCGGCTGCGGCAGGCGTCGCAGGGGTTCTAGCCCCGAACTTCGCCATAGGCGCTGTTCTCATGATGGCCTTCAGCAAGGTGGCCGCAAGGTACATGCCGGACTGCGAGATCATCGAGCTTCATCACGACAGGAAGCTCGATTCCCCGTCGGGAACCGCCAAGGCCACTGCGTCCGCGGCTGCTGCAAACGGTGCGAGGTCCAGGCAGGATGCCGACGGGCAAGCTCCTGCAAGGGGAGCCGAGGTGGACGGTATCAGGGTCCACAGTGTGAGGCTTCCTGGCCTTGTCGCCCACCAGGAAGTGATCTTCGGCGGAGTAGGGCAGATACTCACCATAAAGCATGACTCCATCGGCAGGGATTCCTTCATGCCGGGCGTCGTGTTCGCAATAAGGAAATCGATGGAGCTGGACGAGCCCGTGTTCGGGCTTGACAAGGCAATGGGGCTGGACTTTTAGCGAGGAGGCCGAGAGGATGTACAAGGTTGCGATAGTAGGAGCCACTGGCGCCGTAGGCAGGGAATTCATCAAAGGGCTCGGAGAGCTTGGCTTTCCCGTGAAGGAGCTGAAGCTTCTGGCCACATCAAGGTCAGAGGGCAAGCTCATGGATACGCCCTTCGGGCCTGTGAAAGTAGAGGAAGCGAGGCCTGAATCCTTCGAGGGGCTGGACTTCGCCTTCTTCAGCGCCGGAGGGACCGCATCGAAGGAACTGGCACCTGAGGCTGCTTCGCGCGGTTGTGTCGTAATCGACAACTCCAGCGCCTGGAGGATGGACCCGGGCGTGCCTCTCGTTGTGCCTGAAGTGAACATGGAGGCGGCCAGGGCGCACAAGGGGATAATCGCGAACCCGAATTGCAGCACCATCATAATGTGCGTGGCCATCGCCCCGATATACAGGAAGTACGGCATCAAGAGGATAATCGCCTCGACCTACCAGGCGGTGTCCGGCGCAGGCTGGGCCGCCATGGAGGCATTAAGGAAGGAGAGCGAGGACTACCTTGCGGGCCGGCCGGTGCATCCTGAGGTCCTCCCCATGAAGACTGGCTCGGTGCACCATCAGATAGCCTTCAACCTTCTGCCCCACATAGACGTGTTCTATGAGGACGGCTTCACTAAGGAAGAGCATAAGATGGTCGACGAGACCAGGAAGATATTCTCCGACCCGAAGATTCAAGTCTGCGCGACCACCGTAAGGGTACCCGTGTTCAGGTCTCACTCTGAATCTCTGAACATCGAGACAGAGAGGGACTTCAGCATAGAGGACGTCAAGGACGACATAGCGACGGGCAAGGGCCTCGTGCTGGAGGATGACCCCTCCTGCTACGTCTACCCCATGCCGCTTCTCGTGTCGGGAAGCCTCCTCGTGCATGTGGGAAGGGTGCGCGTCGACCCCTCCGCGCCCAGGTCTATGGCGATGTGGGTAGTCGGCGACCAGCTCAAGAAGGGCGCCGCGACCAACGCGATACAGATAGCTCAGGGCCTTATCTAGCTTTACCGGGAGGTGCCCTTGATGGGTATTATCGTACAGAAGTTCGGAGGCACGTCAGTAGCCTCGCGAGAAAGCTGCGCAATGGTCGTCGCCAAGGTGAAGAAGGCTGTGGATGACGGAAACCAGGTTGTGGTGGTGGTATCCGCAATGGGGAGGAAACCCTCCCCCTATGCGACAGACACGCTGCTCGACCTCATATCCCAGTATCACAAGGATGCGGATGCGAGGGAGAAGGACGCCATAGCCTCCTGCGGCGAGGTCATCTCGACTGCCGTGCTGGCCTCGGCGCTTAAGGCCGAGGGGCTGAAAGCCATGTCTTTCACAGGGCTCCAGGCCGGCATACTGACCGACGGCAACTTCACGGACGCGAGGATCACCTCCATCGACGCGGCAAGGCTCAAGCAGGCGCTGAGCCTCGGGGTAATCCCCGTAGTGGCAGGATTCCAGGGCGTGGACCAGGCCGGCAACGTGACCACCCTGGGAAGGGGAGGAAGCGACACGACGGCGGCGGCGCTGGGGGCGGCCCTTAAGGCCGACAAGGTCGAGATATTCACGGATGTCGAGGGGGTTATGACGGCAGACCCGAGGATAGTGCCGGAGGCGAGGTTCCAGAGGAACATCTCCTACCACGACATGGCCGAGATGGCAAACCTAGGCTCAAAGGTGGTCCACCCCAGGGCGGTCGAAATCGCGATGAAGTCAAGGACGCCCCTTGTCATAAGGAGCACCTTCAGCGAATCCGAGGGCACCATGATCGACGACGGCCCGGTGATGGACGTAGGGGCCACGGTCTCGGAGAAGCCTGTCTCCGGCATCACCCATACGTTGGGGGTCACGCGGTTTCTCATCGACATGGCCGGGAAGCACGGCGAGGACATCTCCCTGGAAGTCCTCAACAAGCTGGCCACCGAGGGGATATCCATCGATATGATCGCGCTGTTTGCGGACAGGACCGCCTTCATAGTCTCAGACAGGGACACCGACAGGACGGACGCCTGCCTGAAATCGCTGGGGCTTGAATCGTCGATAATGAGAGGATGCGGCACAGTATCGGTTGTAGGACAGATAATGAGGGGCATACCAGGTGTCATGTCAAAGGTGGTCAAGGCGTTGAAGAACGCCGGCATCGAGATAATCCAGACTTCGGACTCGCACAACTCGGTCTCCTGCCTAGTCATGGAAAACGAGGTGGAGAAGGCGGCACGGGCGCTGCACAGCGAATTTGAGCCCGGAATATAGGAACGGAGGTACGGCGATGAAGGTAGGTTCAAGGAAGCTGAGGTTACTGACGGCTATGGTCACGCCCATGAAGGCGGACCTTTCGGTAGACTACGCGAAGGCGGAGCAGCTGGCAGACTTCCTCATTGCGCACGGCTCGGACGGGCTCGTAGTGGCTGGCACCACAGGCGAGTCGCCGACGCTCACCAAGGAGGAGAAGCTGGAGCTTTTCTCTGTCGTGAAATCGGCATCTGGGGGAAGGGCCGCCATAATCGCCGGCACAGGCGGAAACGACACCGCAAGCTCGATAGACCTGACGCTTAAGGCAGAGAAGCTCGGAGTCGACGGGTGCATGCTCGTCACCCCTTATTACAACAAGCCGCCGCAGGCGGGCCTAATGAGGCATTTCTCCATGATAGCGGAGAAGACGGGACTTCCCATCCTCCTCTACGTGGTGCCCGGAAGGACCGGGGTGAACATGACGTCTGAGACCACCGTATCGCTTGCAAGGAAGCATGCGAACATAGTGGCCGTGAAGGAAGCCTCCGGAAGCCTCGACCAGGCGGCGGAGATAGTGGCGGGCGCGCCGGAGGGCTTCTCGGTGCTAAGCGGGGACGACAACCTCACGCTGCCGCTTATGTCAGTGGGGGCCGACGGCATCGTTAGCGTGGCCTCGCACATATGCGGCAACGAGATCAGGCAGATGGTGTACGGCTTCGCAAAGGGCGACGCGGCAGGCGCCGCGATGATGCACAGAAGGCTCCTGCCCGTGTTCAAGTCCATGTTCATTACGACCAACCCCATTCCGGTGAAGGCGGCGCTTTCGCTAGTCGGCATCGATGCCGGGCCGGTGAGGCCGCCTCTTGTGGACATCACTCCGGCGGAGATGGAAAAAGTGAGGTCGGCTGCCAAGTCAGCAGGGCTTATCTGAGCTTCGTAGTATAATATACTGATAGAGGCCGGTACGGGATACGTATACGGCCTGATATCTGCGTACCTGCGAAAGGTACGCCTAGAGCCTCTGAACAGGGGCAAGGAGGATAATTGAGCACAAGGAAGAAGGCAAGCCCGGTAAGGGTGATACCGTTGGGCGGCGTGGGCGAGATAGGCCTGAACTGCACGGTGATAGAGACGGAAGAGGACATGCTGGTGATAGACGCAGGGCTGATGTTCCCGGAGGAGGATATGCCCGGAGTCGACATCGTCATACCTGACTTCTCGTATGTCATAG
>CAZNZD010000041.1:0-14209 GCA_964577435.1 uncultured Clostridia bacterium | reverse complement strand
GAGATGCCGATGAGCCTTCCGCCCTTGTTGATCTCGTGCAGGTTAAGAAGAAGGACCCTGCCCTCCCTTGCGAGCTTGTACTCGGTAGAGAAGCCGCCGTCTCTTAAGGCAGCCTCGTAGAAGCCGACCCACTTGCCGGCTGTATCCTCCTGAAGCAGCTCACTGGGAAGCATGCCGAGCTTCGGCGTAATTCCTCTCATGCCCTTGAAGAAGGACTCGAAGGCGTCGTTGAAGGATAAGAGCCTGAACTCCTTTGCGTCCACGGACCAAACGAAATCGTCAGTGCTATTCATTACCGCAAGGACTTGCGCCTGGTATGAGGATATTGAGCTCTCCAGGAGCTTTCTTTGGGTGACGTCCCTAAATATGACGAGAAGGGCCGGTTGGTCCCCCCACTTGATGGGGTGGTAGCTGACCTCAAGGTCGATTACGAGCCCGTCCTGCCTATGGAACTTGACCTCCGTGCCGAGCTCCTCGCCCTCCTCGAGGCTTAATACCGACCTCATCCGCGCATCCGACTTCATGGTGGAGTCGAGGTCCCTGAGCTTAAGAAGCGGGAACTCGTCAGGAGTAAAGCAGAACTTGACATAGGAGGCCGCATTGAAGGCGAGGATGCTACCGTCCCTTCCGCAGATGACCATCGGATCAGGAGTCGCATCGAAGACCTTTCTGTAGTCGGAGCCGATGTTTGCAACGTTGGATGCCGCTCGTCCGTCCGCCATAGCCGATGCCTCCGTTGAGGGGCCTTTGCAGCAAGTGGGGCTGCAGGGCTTCCCTCTGATGTAATTATACGAGCCTGGGAGCTCTAATCCTCCTGAGTTATTAGCTTCTGCATAAATCACGACGGCGCAAAGGCAGCGATAGTCAAGCAGGACTTGACATCAAAGCTAGGACGCATGTTTATCAAGAGGGACAAAACAAAGCCGTCAATTAGTGCCGTGAAGGAAAAAGTAAGAAGATATATAAAGAATAGAAGCAAAGGTATTAGAGCGGAATGGCCGGGCGGCATGATGCATGAGGAGCTGGCGCCGCTGTCCGACCGGGTTCATATGAAAGCTAAAAAAGGGGGGCGGGGCTGTGAAAACTTTTTAGGTCTGCCTTTCCGCGATGATCCTTCTTGCGCTTATCAGCATTGCCGGCTGCGGCAAGGAATACTACTTCAGCTTCAAGGACAACCAGAGCCTCACGGACGGGGTGAACGCATGGCTTGCCCACGGCGACGGGACCGCGCAGTTCTATTGGAATGGAGTCGCGTTGGACGACGAGTGGCTCGTGTGCCCGTTCGGCTTCAGGGGCGATGTCACCATCAGCATAGCCTATGAACTGGATGTCTCCGACTTGGAGAAAGTCAGGTTCTACTTCCTCATAGCAAGCGACCCGACATACCCCAGCGACAGCTATCATGGAGTCGCAGTGATTGCCGGAAACCCGGCGATGCAGGATGCCATGATCGTCGAGAAGCATTACTCAAGCGACGATGTGAACGGCTATTGGCCTGGTGTGGTGCCGGGGCTGGACAAGGACGGGGAGAACATCATCCAGATAACCAAGAGGGGGGACCGCTACAGGTTCAAGCTGAACGGCGAGCTGCTCGCTGACTATGTGGCGCAGATGTACTTCCCGAACTGGTTCTACGTCCAGTTAAAAGGCGAGATAGAAGAGGGCACATATGGAGGGGCGCTGGTTGTAAGAGATGTGTCGATAACCTACACGGGAGACATACAGGAGATCTAGCGCAGGCGAAGATGTTGTCGGAGGTGTGGAAATGAAGCACTCAAGGCTGATACTGGCGGCAGTATTGGCGGCCCTTATCCTAAGCACTGCGGGATGTATGAAGATTTGGTCGGTGGACTTTAGAACCGTGGATGACATAGACGACTGGTATAATAGCGATCCAGGCGCTGAGCAGCTGATAGGCGGCACGGGGCTGGTGCTTGACGGCGCCACTATAGGAACCCCCGTGGCATTCGGGGCGGACTTTGAGGTCACGCTCGTTTTCTACCTCGGCGTGGATGCCTCAAGCAGGGCAAGCCTCACGGCTTTCATCGGCGATTCGGCGACCTGGCGCCCCATGAACTTCTTCCTCCTCAAGCTGGGCCTAATGGGAGATCCCGGTTCGGAGCAGCTGCAGATAACAGATGCCGGACCCATCCTTAACACCAACATCGCCAATAACAACAGCGCGGACATACCCTACCTGGACAGGCACGGCCTTAACACGCTCGTAATAAGCAAGACGGGAAACGTCATACAGATGTACCTTAACGAGGAGCTTCTCCAGGAGTTCGCCCTTCTGTATTGCAATGCGGCGCACTACAGGGTCAATCTCACCGTCGACTGTGACGGGGACAGCTCGTTTATAATCAAGAGCATCAAGGTCAAGTATTCCGGGTCGCTGCTTTAGCTGAGGGTTAGCTTCCAAGAAGGCGAGTGTTCCTATTCCAAGGAGCCCATGGCGGAAGCCGGGCTCCCTTTGCTGCTACTTAGCCTTGGTCTTCCGAGTAATATTGCCTGACTACGATCCGATGAAGCCACTTGAGACCCTAAGGGATTATGTTGGAACTTCAAATGGCTGAATGCAGTGAAACAAGCTTGTCACTGATACTTAAAAGTAATGATACAGCTGGATTAGGGCATTTTGAAGATGTCATCTCAAGCAATCGCTAATAATCAAAGGTGGCTGACCTACTGGTCAACCACCCTATCGTGAGATTACTTCCTCGAGTACTTTTGTTGCTTTGAAGTAGTCTTTGATATAGGGACGATATCTGTTGTCGTCTTAGCGAAATCTAGAAAATTCGCTCCGAGCCTAAACCTATCTGCTATCGGGATGCGGTTCCATTCGTACCCTTTGAATAGGTCACGCACAAGAAATTCTTCCCCCTGCCTGATATTCGCTGTTTCTTTCTGTGCCTCCAATAAAAGCGCCTTAACGGTAGGCATCTCCATCCCTCCTTACAATCTTGCATAACAACGTTGCCGACAATGTGGTTAGCCCCGTTGTCAACAATGATATTGATGTCTCATAGATTTGTCAATACAGAATCTGACAATAAACGTTAGAGGTACTCCAACTAAACACATCTTTGTGAGGTTCTGAGTTCCTCCGTATTAAACAGGGCTATTAAGCCTTTCCCTATACTTCTCCCGCTCCTCAATCGAATCGAAAGCCGTATGAGTCAAGCAGGGCTTGACAGGGCAGCGTAACGGCATGGTTTATTACACAAGATGCATAGCAGCAGGAGGGGCTTATCTTCGACCGGGGCCGGAAGCTCAAAGACAATATAAGAAATTAAAGATGAGGAAAATAAATAATGCCTGCAATACTTGTAAAAGAGTGGAACATGCCTGCAAAAGGAGTAGAATGATGGTAAAACCCGTAGAAAGAGGCGGTATTGCGGCTTCGCGACCAAGTCGGTGGAGGTGTGGGATTTGAAGAAATCGAGGATCATCATGGCGGCGGCGGCACTTGCCCTGATTATCAGCTTGGCAGGCTGCGCGAAGGTCTGGACTGTGGACTTCGCAAGGGTGGACGACATCAGCGACTGGAATGACGACGGCCAGGGCACAAAGGAGCTTGTGGCAGGCAAGGGCCTTAATATCGACGGCTGGGGGACTTTAGGAAGCCCGGTCGCGTTTGATGCCGACTTCGAGGCGTCAGTGAAGTTCAGGCTTAAGGCGTCGGCTGGCAATTACCTGAACCTTGTATTCTACTTCTGCGACACTCTCAACTTTGACCCCGACAACTACTTCTTCCTGAGCCTCTTTAACGTCGGCGAGGCGGGGAAGGAAGGCTTCCAGATCATGGACAGCACCAAGTCCATCGGCACGCAGGTCGCCTCGGGAGCAAACATCGACCTTCCATACATCGACCGCGACGGCGACAACACCTTCCTGATGAAGAAGACCGGAAACTTCATAGAGATGTACATAAACGGTAAGCTCTTGTACGAGTTCGTGTTTACCTACTGCCAGGGCGCCAAGTACTACGTCCGCTTCCGCGGCGAGACGTGGGGCAGCGCGGTGCTTACTTTCAAGAGCATAAAGGTTAGCTACAAGGGCAGCATGATCTAAAGCCGCAGCATTCTTAAGGTATAAGCGAAGGAGCCCGTGGCGGCAGGCCAGGGCTCCTTTTTCTGCTGTCTTCGTCTTGGTCCGGCGTCAACTGGCCTTCCGACCTGACTCGCCGATCTAGCGAAGCTTCGTTAACCTTAATCATTCCTCGATCCTCACCTTTCGATAAGGACCGCGATGCCCATCCCGCCTCCGATGCAGAGGCTTGCAAGGCCCTTGCTGTTTCCGCGCTTTTCCATCTCATGCAGGAGTGTCACTATGATCCTAGCCCCTGACGCCCCGACCGGGTGGCCCAGAGCGATGGCGCCGCCGTTTACATTCACGATGGAGGAGTCCACGCCGCCGAACTCCTTCTTAAGGCCCTTCATGACAGCGAGGGACTGCGCTGCGAAAGCCTCATTAAGTTCAACGAGCTCCACGTCCTTAAGGTTCCAGCCCGACTTTGCGAGGGCCTTGCCGATTGCAGGCACGGGGCCGAATCCCATGACGCTAGGGTCGACTCCTGCGGAGCCGTAGGATACCAGCTTGGCCAGCACCTTCAGGCCATGCGCCTTCGCGTACTCGGCGCTTGTGAGCACTAGAAACGCCGCCCCGTCGTTTATGCCGGAGGAGTTCGCCGCGGTGACCCTGCCGTCCTGCTTGAAAGCGGGCCTGAGCTTGGATAGGCCCTCCACTGTGACGCCCTTCCTCGGAAACTCGTCTTTGTCGATTACTATAGGCTCGCCCTTCCTCTGCGGGATCACCACAGGCGCGATCTCGTCTTTGAACCTGCCGGACTCCATGGCCGCCTCGCACTTCTGCTGGCTTGATGCCGCGAAGGCGTCCATCTCCTCGCGGGTTATGGACCACTCGTCGGCGAGGTTCTCGGCCGTGATGCCCATGTGGTAATTGTTGAACACGTCCGTAAGCCCGTCTTTGATCATCGAATCCACCAGCTGGGCGTCGCCCATCCTTGCGCCGTACCTTGCCGTCGGCACGAGGTAGGGGGCCTGCGACATGTTCTCGACCCCTCCTGCGAGCACTACATTGGCGTCTCCGAGCATTATCGCCTGCGCGCCAAGCACCACAGCCTTCATTCCCGAGCCGCACAGCTTGTTAATTGCGTACGCCGGCTTCTCCACCGGTATTCCGGCCTTCACGGCGACCTGCCTGCCCACGCCCTGGCCCAGCCCGGCCTGCAGTATGCAGCCAACTATCGCCTCATCCACCTGAGCAGGGCTGACCCCCGCCTGCTCCATCGCGGCCTTTGCTGCAACGGCCCCCAGCTCAACTGCTGATACGTCCTTGAAGGAGCCGCCGAAGGAACCGATCGCGGTGCGCTTTGCGCCGACTATCACGACTTGCCTCATGTCCTTACCTCCATGGCTTGAAGCCATCCTATCCTATTCATCAACTTCACTTCATCAGCTTCATTTAATCAATTAGGGCCACCATCTCGACTACAGCAGGCCGATAACCCTCGCCTTTGCGGCGAGCTCCTCCCTGAAGTTCGGGTGAGCCACGGAGATGAGCTGAAGGGCCCTCTGGCGGACGCTCTTCCCCCTTAGCGCCGCTATGCCGTTTTCCGTGACTACGTAGTCCACGTTGGAGCGGTGCAGGGTCACGAACGTCCCCTCCGCTAGCATCGGGGTTATCGTCGATATGGCGCCGCCCTTTGCCGTTGAGTAGCAGGCGATGATGGACTTGCCCTTGCCGTCTAGGCCCTCGACCGCGCCTACCGCGGTGTCGGACTGGCCGCCTGTGCCAGAGTACTGCACGTTTCCGAGGGATTCCGATGCCACCTGGCCGGTCAGGTCCACCGAAAGGCATGTGTTGATGGACACCATCTTGGTGTTCTGCCTGATCACGCAGGGGTCGTTCACCCACCTGCCCCTGTGGAACTCGACTACGGGGTTGTCGTCGACGAAGTCGTAGAGCCTCTTTGAGCCCATGCAGAAGGTGGTAATCGCCCTGTCCTTCATGAAGCCCTTCTTCGAGTTCGTTATGACGCCCATCTCGTAGAGGTCCATCATGGAGTCCACGAACATCTCGGTATGGACGCCAAGCTCCCTTTTGTCCTTCAAGGACAGCGCCGCGGCGTTGGGGATGCCCCCAATGCCCAGCTGTATAGTGCTTCCGTCCTCCACGAGCTCGGCTATGTTGGCGCCGATTCTCATGTCTATCTCGCTGGGCTGCATTCCGGGCATCTCCGGCACCGGCTTCGTGTTCTCTATGAAGAAGTCGACGTTTCTCACGTTCATCAGCGTGTCGCCCATGCCCCTGGGCATGTTCTCGTTCACCTCGAGGATCACGAGCTTCGCGTTTTCGGCCACGTCCTTCTCATAAGTGAGGCTAAGGCCCAGGTTGACGTTTCCGTGCCTGTCGGGAGGGGTGCAGGCCCCTACGTATATGTCGGGCGTTTTCGCATACATCCTGTCGGTTGCAGCACGGTGAAGCATGTTGGGCACGAAAGTCGCGGTCCCGTAGCCCTTCTTCACCGTCTCCCTGATGTTTGCCGTATGGAACCAGGAGTTGAGCTCGAATTTTCCCCTCATCTCCGGCTTCATGTAGAAGTCATAGGGAAGAAGGGTGAGGCATGAGAACACCTTCACGTCGTCGGCCCAGGAGGCCGCCTCATGGAGCCTTCCCATGAAGCCCTGCGGCTCGTTCGCGCACATGGCGACTACTATGTCGTCTCCGGCCTTGACCTTCCTTACAGCATCCTCGATGGATATGAGCTTGCTTTTGTAGATGTCGTTCCAGTCGGGCATGTCGCACCTCCGAAATCTCGCATTGGATTAGAGTCAGGGCAGGCCCCCGTCAGTCCGGGGGAGGGCCCTCTAGTACCTGAATAGATTCGCCGCGACGGAGAGCCCGGAGCCGGACGCCATGAAGGCCACGTTGTCCCCGCGCTTCACCCTTCCCTCTTTCACGGCGACGTTGAATGCCATCGGCACGCAGCCGGATCCGGTGTAGCCGTAGCGGTCCATCACCATGGTCGTCTTCTCCATGGGAAGGCCCAGTATGGCCATTATGTCGACGATGAGGGACTTGTTTATCTGCGTGAATATTATATGGTCCAAGTCTGACAGCTCCATGCCGCCGCGCCTGAGAAGGTCCTGCACCACGCCCGGCCAGAGCTTGAGGTTCCTGTCGGGGGGGAGCCTCTGGAGGTTCTCCAGGCCCCACTTGCCCTCGCTGAGAAGTTCGCATGTCGCCTGCCTGCGGGCGCCTCCCGTGTAGATGCCGATGTAGTCCCACTGGGTGCCGTCGGCGACGAAGGCGGATTCTATGAAGCCGGATTTCCCGGTCTCATCCCGTCCCAGAACGAAAGAGCCAGCCCCGTCAGCGAAGATGGAGAAGCCGAAAGTATCACCCGGCCTTAAAAAGGAGGGCATGTTGTAGACTCCGGTGACGAGAGCGTACTTCATCTTGGGGTCAGTCGCCATGATCTTCGCCGCGGTGCTGAAGGCGGAGGTGAAGCTTGCGCACGATGCCACCATGTCGAATGCGGGCACCGGCCTCTGACCCTTCTGTATCCTTCCCTGGAGCATTACGGCCGTTGCGGGGGATATGTACTCCGGAGTGTCCGTGCCCACTATGAACAGGCCTATGTCGTCCGCGTCTATGCCTGCGTCGGATATGGCGTTTATTGCCGCCTTCTCCGAGAAGTCCAGGGTGCTCTCGTCGATGCCCCTGAGCCTTGCGATGTGCCTAGTCCTGTAGCCGAGCTTCGCTTCGGTCTTCTCGGCGTCGAAGCTGATTCCGGCAAGCTTCATGAGCTCGTAGTTGTCTATCGGTTCGCCCGGGGCGTAGAGCCCCGTTCCGAGTATCCTTACCGGCAGCATTTATCCGCACCTCCATTGCACGACCGGCGGCAGCAGCCGCCCGTATAGTATCCCATGAGCTCCGAAAGGAAGCCCTTCGCGTCCTTGATGTCCCTTGCGTATGCGAACTCTAGGCCGAAGTAGTGGGCGATTCCCATTAGGTAATTTGCAGCAGTCTCCCTGTCCCAGCCTTCGGGAAGCCAGTCCATACGGGCAAGGTAGCCCCTCTTGAAGGCCTCGTAGTAGTCCCTTGCAGCCTCCGGCACCACGTACTCCGCCTGCCTTACGACGGGATAGCAGTCGGGGTCGAAGGTGAGGAAGAGGCTGAACAGGTACACGCCGGCGATCTCCTCCTCGAGCCGGGTCAAGCCCTTTGGCATATTGACTGCTATGAAGCGCCTTATCTCCCTGGATATGCCGGTTATTATCTCCGCGAGGAAGCCCTCCTTGGAGTCGAAGCAGTTGTAGAAGGTGCCCACCGACGTGCCTGCCGCCCTCGTTATCTCCGCCACTGACACCGCCGAGAAGTCGCACCTTCCGAACAGCTCCTTGCCGGCCTTCTTGAGGCGCATCGCGGTGTCCTGCTCGAGCTCGACCGCAGGAGGCAATATCCTCTTCGGCAGGAACTCGTCAATCGGACGCGCAGCCTCCTCGGGGAAGGCCCCGCAGGCGGCTATGCCCTTAAGCGTCGCCAGGTCCGCGCTCTGACCCTCTATCGCGTGCCTGATGTTCGTGAACCTCAGGCCAGAAAGTATGTAAACGTACTCGGGGTCTGCGACCGGCCTGCCCAGGACCCTTCCGAGGTGGTCGGTGTAGATGTCGCGAAGCTTCCTCTCGTACTCGATGTGCCTGTACTGGCCCTGCCTGAAGGCCCTTATCAGGTGCTTGTTGTCGACCGTCACCTTAAGAAGGTCGGCTATGTAGTTGCCGAGCCTCTCGCCCGCTTCGTCGGAGCCGTTAAGCCTCGGTGTCCTTCCCACGACGTCTATGGTGCGGTCCATGAGGGCAAGGAAGATCTCCTCCTTGTCCTTGAAGTAATGGTAGGCTATGCCGTTTGAGACACCGGCCTGCCTGCATATGTCGGCTACGGAGACAGTGGAGTACCACTTCCCCGAGAACAGCCTCTCCGCCGAGGCCAGGACCTTCGCTTTCGCGTCACCTCTGGGCATGCGCACCTTCCTATTTGAGAACCCATTCACTACTTATTACTTTAACACCGCGTGCCATATTCCTGCCAACGGTGTATTATAAAAATTAGAAGAAAATCGGCAGAAAATCGAAAACTTCGCGCATCCGCAAGAAGGATATTGCAATGCGGCGCGGAATATCCTATTAGTAAGTTGAGAGTGCATTCACCAAAGAAGCGATCGCAAGGGGTGAGGACTTGAGCATAGGGATGATGGGTTACGGGCTTTACGTGCCCGAAAAGAGGATGACGGCGGCAGAAATCGCCGCGGCGACCAATATACCTGAGAACGTGATAGCCCTTAAGTTCGGGATAAAGGCGAAGCCGATGCCCGGGCCGGAGGACACCACGTCATACATGGGGCTCATGGCGGCGAAGAGGGCAGTGGAGGACGCGGGCATAGACCCGAAGGAGATAGACGTAGTCATTTGGTTCGGCGCGCAGCACAAGGACTACCCGTGCTGGCTGGCGAGCCTTAAAATTGCCCACGAGCTGGGGGCCGAGAATGCCTGGGGATTCGACATGGAGGCCATGTGCGGCTCGTTCATGGCGGCGCTGGAGACTGCAAGGGGGCTCATGCTCTCATCGGAATCCAACAGGACCGTGCTTCTGGTTTCGGGATACAGGAACGCCGACCTCATTAACCTCGCTGTCCCCGAGACTACCTTCATGGCGGACCTCTCGGCCGGGGGATCGGCCTGCGTCCTTAGGCGCGGATACGACAGGAACGTGCTTATGGGGACGGCCTTTAAAGGCGACGGCTCGTTCTCGGAGCTCTGCGTGGTTCCCGTGCTGGGCTCGAAGAAGTGGCCCCCGGAGCCGGGCGACGACCAGAAGGCGTACTTCCGCATAGACGACCCCGAGGAGTTCAAAAGGAAGCTCGGGGAGAAGACGATGCCGAACTTCTACTGGGTGGTGAGGGAGGCATTGAGAAGGTCCGGCGGCCTTACCGAGAAGGACGTGGACTACCTCGCCATACTGCACTTCAAAAGAAGCGCGCACGACGCGGTGCTCTCGGAGCTGGGCCTTACGGCGGAGCAGACCACATACCTGGACGACTACGGCCACATGGGCCAGAACGACCAGCTTTTATCGCTGGACCTGGGGCTTAAGGCCGGGAGGATAAAAGACGGAGACATAGTGAGCATGGTCGGCGCGGGCCTGGGCTTCGTCTGGGCGTCGGCGGTCATGAAGTGGGGCAAGGCTTAGAAGGCATTAGGACTTACAGATATAAGGGAGGATGACCGAAAATGAAGATGGCAGGCAAGGTCTGCGTCGTAACCGGAGGGGCCAGCGGCATCGGCAAGGCGATAGTCGAGAAGTTCCTCGAGTACGGAGCCGAGAGGGTATACGTCGTCGACCTCAATCCCAAGTCCCTCGAGGAGCTCGAGGCGGCGCACAAGAACGTCAAGGGCGTGGTCCTTTCAGTCACCGACAGCAAGGCGGTAGGCGAGTTCGCCCTGAAGGTTAAAGAGGAGATTGGGCGAATAGATGTACTTGTGAACAATGCAGGCGTCACAAAGGATGCCCTCATACAGAAGATGAGCGACGAGGACTGGCAGTTCGTCATAGACGTGAACCTCAAGGGCCCCTTCGTGATGACAAGGGCCATCGGCCCCATAATGATGGAGACCGGCAAGGGCGCCATCGTCACCATATCGTCGGTAGTCGGCCTGGACGGAAACATCGGCCAGTCGAACTACGCCGCCACCAAGGGCGGGGTCATCTCGATGACCAAGACCTGGGCCAAGGAGTTCTCGAGGAAGGGAGCCTTCGTCCGCGCAAACGCCGTGGCCCCCGGATACATCAACACCCCGATGATGGCCACCGTGCCCGATAAGGTGCTCGACCCCATCAAGGAGAAGACCTACTTCAAGAGGCTGGGTGAGCCGTCCGAGATCGCGGAAGTGGTCGCATTCCTCGCTAGCGATGAATCAAGCTACGTCACCGGCCAGGTCATAAGGGCCTCCGGGGGCCTCGTAGTCTAGATAGCGAACAGGAAGCAGTCGATAGAAGTCCATTGAATCAGCAGAGTACCAAATACCAACAACAGGAGGGGTAATATGAAGAAGATCCTAGTAGTGGCCCTGGCGCTTGCACTTCTTATGGCCAGTAGCGTGCTGGCGGCGGATCCCGGCGTCACCAGCAAGGAAGTCCTAATCGGTAGCTTCATAGCCATGTCCGGCCCTTACGCGGCCATCGGCGTACCGTACGCCAACGGCATGAAGGCCTATTTCAACTGGGTCAACAAGAACGGCGGGGTAAACGGCCGCCAGATCAAGTTCCTCATCGAGGACGACCAGCTCAATCCCGCCAACACCACAGTAGCGGTGAAGAAGCTCGTCGAGCAGGACAAGGTGTTCGCGCTCGTCGGCGGCCTCGGCACGCCCGGAGTCGTCGCGACCTACAAGTACCTCGACACCAACAAGGTGCCGCACGTATACCAGGGAGCGGGCAGCGGCCTCATCGCCATCCCGCCGAACAAGTACATATTCCCCGTGCAGCCCAACTACACCACTGAAGGCCAGCTCATGGTCAAGTACCTCGCCGAGACCAAGAAGGCGAAGACCATCGGCATAGTCTACAGGAACCTCGACGACGGCAAGGAGATCGCAGCGGCAGTGAAGGCAGAGGCCGCCAAGCGCGGCGTCAAAGTCGTCGCGGACATCCCCGTCGAAGCCACCGCGTCCGACATGTCGGCGCAGATCCTGCAGCTTACCGCGGCTAACCCCGACGCGATCGTGGTAGGCCTCTTCAACCCCCAGAGCGCATCATTCCTGAAGCAGGCAAGGGGAGACTTCAAGCTCACCAAGCCCACCTACCTCATGACCTACTCGAACGCTGACCTCACAGTCGCAGCCGGCGCCGCCGGAAACGCAGTCGGAGTCGAGGCGATGGCGTGGGTGAACGTGGACTTCGCCGACACTACCCTTCCCATCTTCAAGGTATATCAGCAGACCTTCCCCGGCCAGCTCCCCAACGCCTTCGGAGTGGCGGGCCTAACCGCCGCCGAAATCTTCGTCGAGGGCCTCAAGAGGGCCGGCACCAACCTCACCCGCGAGGGCTTCGTGAAGGCCATGGAGTCCTTCGAGAACTTCTCGGGCATGGTTGCAGTGGACATCACCTACGCGCCCTATAACGTAAACGACCTCACCTGCCGCCTGGGCAAGCAGTCGATGTACGTCCTGAGGTTCACGAAGGACAACATCGAAGTAGCCAGCGACTGGATCTACCTGAAGTAACACATATCGGACAGTCCGGGCCGCAGGCTTGCATAATGGAGGCCGCGGCCCGGCTTTCCACATAAGGAGCACGGACATGCTTGAGACCAGGAACGTCACGGTCCGCTTCGGCGGCCTTACCGCCGTAAAGGACATGAGCATGAAGGTACAGCCCGGGACCATACACTCCCTTATAGGACCCAACGGCGCGGGCAAGACCACGCTTTTCAACGTCATATCGCGCATCATCGAGCCTAGCGCGGGCGAGATCGCCTTCGAGGGGGAGAGCCTAAACGGCCTCACCTCCGACAAGGTCATATACAAGGGGATATGCCGCACCTTCCAGAACCTGCAGCTGTTTCGAAACACCACGGTGTACGAGAACATCTACGCGGGCCTTGTGCACGAGTACAGGGGAAGGGAGCTCCCGTTCGTGCCGGGTTCGGGCAGGCGCTTTACCGACGAGACGCGCGACAGGATACTTGAAGTGGCCGAGATGCTGGGGATAAAAGACAGGCTGGGCTCCTTCCCGGCGGCTCTTCCTTACGGGATACTGAAAAGGGTGGAGCTAGCAAGGGCGCTCGTATCGAAGCCGAAGCTCCTGCTGCTGGACGAGCCGGCGGCTGGGCTTAACAGCGACGAGACGAGGGAGATCGACGAGGTCTTCCACAAGGTGAACGCGATGGGCGTGACGATGCTCCTGGTCGAGCACGACATGAACATGGTGATGAAGGTTTCGCACCGCATCACGGTCATGAACTTCGGGGAGAAGGTCGCCGAGGGCACCCCGAAGGAGATAGCATCGAACCCGAAGGTCATAGAGGTGTACCTCGGGAAATCGGACCTGGGGGTGGTAAACGGTGCTTAAGGTAGAGAATTTCGCGGTCAGCTACGGCCACGTCAAGGCGGTCAAGGGCATAAGCTTCGAGGTGGCGGAAGGCGAGATCGTAACGATAATAGGGGCGAACGGGGCGGGCAAGTCCTCCACGGTGATGGGCCTTGCCGGCATAGTCGAATCCCAGGGCAAAGTGGAGTTCGAGGGCGCGGACATATCCAGGGCCTCCAATTTCGCGAGGGTCTCGAAGGGCCTGGTGCTCTGCCCGGAGGGAAGGCACATCTTCCCGGAGCTCACGGTGGACGAGAACCTGAAGCTCGGGGCGTACAGGCGCGGGTCGTTTGCAAAGAGCATCGGCCTCGTGCACGAGCTGTTCCCGGTGCTCAAGGAGAGGAAGAACCAGGTTTCGGGCTACCTTTCGGGAGGAGAGCAGCAGATGCTCGCCATCGGAAGGGCGCTTATGAGCGACCCGAGGCTTCTCATGCTGGATGAGCCTTCCTTGGGCCTCGCGCCGATACTGGTGGACCAGGTATTCGAGGCGCTGGACAAGCTGAGGCGCCAGCAGGGACTGTCGATACTTCTAATCGAGCAGAACGCATTCAAGGCGCTCGGGATATCCCAGAGGGCCTACATCATGGAGACGGGCAGGATAGCACTTAGCGGAAAATCCGATGACCTTCTGAAGTCCGAGGACGTCAAGAAGGCCTATCTGGGCATTTAGGGGGTGACGGCATGAGTTTGGGCATTAAGCTTCTGCAGGCCATCCTCTTCGGCCTGACCAAGGGATCGCTGTACGGCCTCATGGGCCTCGGTATATCCCTCATATTCAGGACGGTCGACGTGATGAACTTCGCGCACGGCAACTCCGGAATGTTCGCCACCTTCGTCGGCTTGAGCGTATATCTTCTGACGGGGAACATCGTGCTTACGCTCGTTTCGGGCGCTGCTGCGGGGCTCATCCTCGGAGTACTCATAGACAAGCTCCTCATGAAGCGGGTGAAGGGCCTCTCGCACAGCTCCATGCTCATAATCACGCTGGGGCTACTAATGATAATCGAGGCGCTGGCGTTTCTCATCTGGGGCACCG